>CAXUNX010000151.1:0-7368 GCA_964252545.1 uncultured Acetobacteraceae bacterium
CCAGCGCGATCCAGGCCGGCAGCAGCGCCAAACCGAGCAGCCCGAACAGGATGAAGCTCCAGCGCCAGCCGAACGAAACCGCGATCCACCCGGTCAGGATCGCGCCCATCGCCGGTCCGAGGAACTCGCCCGCGCCGCCGAGGCCGTAGGCGGTGGAGCGCTCGTCTGGCGCCACCCAGTCGTCCGCGGTCTTGGCGATGAACGACCAGATCGGCGCCTCCCCCGCGCCCATCAACGCCCGCAATCCGATCCAGCCCGCAAGACCGCTCGAGAACGGCGCGGCCATGGTGAAGACCGACCACCATCCGACCGCCCCCACCATCCCCCAGCGCAGCCCGAGACGGTCGGCGATCCAGCCGCCCGGGAAGTTGAACAGCGCGTAAACCAGCGCCCAGGCGAAGTTGATCTCGCCGATCTGCTGCAGGCTGAAGCCGTACTCGTGCTGGATCGCCGGGATCGACACGGTGAAGTTCACCCGGTCCATGTAGGCGATGAAGGTGACGCAGAAGATGAGGCCGACCACCCACCAGCGCCGGTGGGTTCCGGTGCGCCGGCCTGGCCCCGGCCCGACCGCGGCCGGTGCTGCCGGCGGCTTCACGACGGTGAGGCGTCGCTCGCCGCCAGCACCGCGTTCTTTGCGGCCTCCGCCAGCGTGGGGTGGATATGGATCGCTCCCCGCACGGTCGCGGTGGTGGCGCCGGCGTTCATCAGCTCGATAAACAGCTGCACGATCTCGGAACCCTGCTCGCACAGCGCCGTGGCGCCCAGGATGGTGTCGTGCTCGGCATCCACGACCACCTTGATGAAGCCCTCGGTCTTGCCGAGCTCGCGAGCCTTGCCGCTTGCAGTCATCTCGCGCCGCCCCACCTTGATCGGCCTGCCCGATCGCAGCGCCTCCGTTTCGCTCATGCCGACACGGCCGAGCTCGGGCGAGGTGAACATGGCATACGGCACGATGCGGCAGCGGCTGTCGCTGCCGTCACCCAGGAACTGCGACTGCAGCACCCGGAAATCGTCATAGGCGGTGTGGGTGAAGGCAGCGCCGCCGCGGATGTCTCCGGCCCCCCACACGCCCGGCACGTTGGTGGCGAGCCGATGGTCCAGCTCCAGGTGACCGTGCGCGCCGGTGGCGACGCCAAGCGTCTCGAGCCCGAGCCGGTCGGTGTTCGGCGTCCGGCCGGTCGCCAGAGCCAGGTGCGAGCCCTCGACCGGCCCGTCCGCAAGCTGCAGCCGGACGCCCGAGGGCGTGGCTTCGGCACGCTGCACGTCCGCGTTGAGGTGGACCCGCACGCCGTCGCGCTCGAGCGCTGCCTGGAGAACCGCGCCGACCTCCGGATCCTCATCCGAGGCGAGCCGGCTCGCGTTGTGCAGCAGGGTCACGCTGCATCCCAGCCGCTGGAACGCCTGCGACAGCTCCAGTCCGATGTAGCCGCCACCCAGCATCAGCAGGCGGCAGGGCGGCGTGCGAAGATCGAGCCAGTTCTCCGCGTCGATCACCCGAACCTGCTCCAGGCCCGGGATCGCCGGACGGGCGCTGCGCGAGCCGGTGTCCAGCACCACGCGCTGCGCCCGCACCGTGGTTTCGCCCGCCTGGACCCGCAGCCAGCCGTCTTGGCACCCGTCCAGGCAGCCATGGGCGGTGATCAGCCGGGGATTGTCGCTGCCGCGAAAGGCTGCCTCCAGCGATCCCCGCGCTTGCGCGGCCAGCATCCTGGCGCGGTCCATCACCGCGGCGAAATCGACCTCCACCTGCGGGATGCGGATGCCGAGTGATCCCGCCCGTCGCGCGTCCTCCGCCAGGCGCGCGGAGGCGATCACCGCCTTGGAAGGCGTGCAGCCGAAATTCACGCAGGAGCCGCCAAGATGCTCCCGCTCGATCAGCACCACCGTCCGACCGGCCGCGGCCAGGGCGCGCGCCAGCGGCACGCCGGTCTGGCCTGCGCCGATGATCGCGGTCTCGGTGGTGATGCCGTTCATTGATCAGCGCTTCCGCCCGCTGGTGCCGGCAGCCCAACCCGGGGCAAGCCCTGCGAATCCTGCTTCGGCTGGCCTGCGGCCTGGGGGCCGGCTCGCGGCGGTCGCCGTCCGCCGTCTCCCACTTCCCGTCAGCGCCAGTAGCCCGGGTGACCCCCATACGGCCCATACCAGTGGCGGTGGTGGTAGCGCGGTCCATAGAAGCATCCCGACAAGCTGATGGCCAGAAGCAGAAACGCCGACGCCCGTACGATCTTGTTCATCTTGGCACCTCCGAACGCAAGTCTCCGACCGCAGCGTGGTTATTTCGTGGCAGGCGCCGGCCGGCCGGCTGCGGATGGCGGTTGCCTGGTTCGCGGCTCGCTGGCATGAAGCCGTGCCGCAACCGCTCCTGCGGCGACCGGGAGCATGCCCCATGAACTCCGTCACGCCAGGCTTGTCCGCCGGCGACGTCGAAGCCCCCGCCCGCCTGCTCGCGGCGCAGCGCCTCGCCGACCAGCAGAACGGCGCTCCGGGGTTCGAGCAGCGTCTCGCGGCGCTTGCGGCGCTCGACCGCATGCTGCGCCGCAACCGGGTGCGCCTCGCCGAGGCGATCTCCGCGGATTTCGGCCACCGCTCGATCGAGGAAACCACGCTGGCCGAGCTGGTGCCGGCACTTGCCGCCGTGCGCCACGTCCGCCGCAACCTGCGCCGCTGGATGCAGCCGGAGAAGCGGCGGGTGGATCTCAGCTTCCAGCCGGGACGCGCCTGGGTGGAATGGCAGCCGCTCGGCTGTGTTGCGATCATCGCACCCTGGAACTACCCGCTGCTGTTGACGGTCAGCCCGCTGGTGGATGCGCTGGCGGCCGGCAACCGGGTGATCGTCAAGCCCTCCGAGCTGGTTCCGCGCTTCTCTGCGCTGCTGGCGCGGCTGATTGCCGAGACCATCGACCCGTTGCATGTCAGCGTGATCACCGGCGGCGTGGACGTGGCGCGCGCGGTGTCGGCGCTGCCGCTCGACCATCTGCTGTTCACCGGCTCAACCGCGGTCGGCAGGCTGGTGGCCCGGGCAGCCGCGGAAACGCTGACCCCGGTGACGCTGGAGCTCGGCGGCAAGTCGCCGGCGATCGTCTGCCGCGGCTACGACCTCGCCGCCGCAGCCAGGACGGTAGCACTCGGCAAGTTCTTCAATGCCGGCCAGACCTGCATCGCGCCCGACTACGCGCTGGTGCCGCAGGAGCAGGTGGAGACGTTCGGCGCCGCGGTGCTGGATGCGGCGCGGGCCATGTTTCCGACGGTCGCGGCCAATCCCGACTACACCACCATCATCTCGGAGCAGCACCGCGACCGGCTGCGAGGCCTGCTCGACGAGGCCGAGGCGAGCGGGACGCGGGCGCTGCGCCTGCCGGATGCGCCTGCCGAGCGTCGCCTGGGGCCGAGCGTGGTGCTGAACCCGCCGGTTGATGGCGGGCTGATGCGGGAGGAGATCTTCGGGCCGATCCTGCCGGTGATCGGCTATCGCGAGCTGTCCGATGCCATCGGCTTCGTCAATGCGCGGCCGAGGCCGCTGGCATTGTATCCGTTCGCCAACGACCCCTCGGCGCTGGCCGCCGTGCTCGAACGCACCGTCTCCGGTGGCGTGTCGATCAACAGCGTGCTGATGCACTGCATCCAGGATGATCTGCCGTTTGGCGGGGTGGGGCCATCGGGCATGGGCGCCTATCACGGCCGCGACGGGTTCCGGCGCTTCTCGCACGCGCGCGGCGTGTTCAAGGCGGGCCGGTTCCGCGGCTTCGAGTTGCTGGCGCCCCCCTACCGCCGGAAGGTGCGTCTGGCGCTTCGGGCCATGCTGATGCGCTGAGGCGCCGGCCCACGCTCGCGGTTCGTGCTACCGTCGGTCGAGATGATCCTGGAGGACCAGGTGCTTCAAGCATCGCTGTTGACCCGGCTCGCCGGAACCACTCTGTTGTTGTGCGGCGTTGCCGGAACGGCGCAGGCCCGCACGCTCGCGGGCGTGACCATGCCGGACCGCCTGACCGTGCAGGGGGTGACGCTCCAGCTCAACGGCATGGGCATACGCAGCTTCACCCTCTTGCAGATCCACGGCTACGTGGCCGGGCTTTACGTGCCGACGCCGGCCCACAGCGCGCCGGCGCTGCTCGACTCGGCGGGCCCGAAGCTGCTGCGCATCCAGTTCGTGCATGCCGCAGGGCTGTCCAGGGTCCAGGGAGAACTCCGCGACGGACGGGCGCGAAGCTGCGCCGCCGGCTGCCCGAAGCAGGAGGACGAGGCGTTTGCCCAGTTGTTCGACACCGCACAGCCGGTGCGGCCGGGCGACGTCACCACCTACCTGTTCACCGCGCAGGGCGTGCAGGTGTTGTTCAACAACAAGAGCATGGCAATGATCCGCAACGCCGATTTTGGCCGGCGCATGCTGGACGGGATGATCGGCGCGCATCCCCCCAGCGACGCGCTGCGCGACGGGCTGCTGGGAGGCTGAGACTTGAAACCTGGCTGGCCGCCCGGCGGCCTCGGCTAGCGCCGGATGCCTACCTCCTCGAGCCGGGTCTGCAGCGACCGGCCGGTTTCCCAGGAGTTCGCACCCGCTGCCACCGCCGGGGTCGGGATGGCCGCGCGCTGCCGCCGCCTGCGGGAAGACGAGACGCCGAAGCGCCGGTCCCGGTCCTGGAGACGCTCCTGGTTGATCTGGTTGTCCGCGGTGAAGCCCATCATCAGCTGCGGGATGCCGTACGGGAAATCGTCCCGGTCGATCTGCCAGTTGTGGAACGTCTTGCCGTAGGTGGTCACCAGATCCTTGAAGTAGGCGCGCTCGGCGAGCTCCGGGATGCCGGGAGCGATCAGCTCGCCGGACTTCACCTCGAAATGGTGGCTGTGCCAGAGCCGCTTTTCCTCGGCGGGCAGGCGCTGGAAACGTGCCTCGCTGATGATGTACTCGATGCCGATGAGCCTGGCGTCCGGCTTGTTGGCGTCGAAGATCACGCATTGATGCAGGTCGTGCTGCAGGTGGATGCAGAAATGGCACGCCTCCACCTGCCGCCCCATGTCGTCGGCATAGAAATGGAACCCGTTCAGGAAGGTGCTCATCGCATCAAGCGGGTATTTGTGCTGCATGGCGCCGGAGGCGGCGTCGAGCAGGCGATGCTTCAGCGGATGGCCCCGGCCGGTGCGGGCCAACGCCGCCAGCTTGCGCCCGAGCAGCACGCTGGAGGCCGCAGCCAGGCCGGCTGCGGCACCAAGGCCGACCGAGCCGAACGTTCCCCGGCTGGAGCAGGAACAGGATGGGCGGCCCGGCATCGGCATGCTTCATCTCCTTTGCCCGACAACGCCGGGGGTGCGGGAACGATGCAGGGTGGAGGGTTCAGAGCTCCGGCAAGGTCTTGGGCTCCGCAAGGGTCTGGGGCGCCGGGCAGCCGCACCGGCGCCGGCTAGTTCTCCGCGGGGGTCACCAGGATGGTGTGCTTGTTGATCCCGTGCCCGAAGGAGTCGCGCCCGCTATAAAGGAGATAGTCGATCTCCAGGCCGGCCACCGTCCAGCCGAGCGAATCCGTCCGCATCCTGATCGTGCCGTCGGCCCGGTTGGCGCTGTGCCGCGGCTGCCCGAAGGCGGCTATCGTGCGTTCGAGGGAGTGCCGCCAGTCATCCGGGCCCAGATCGGCGCTGAAGCCAACCACCACGCCGCCGCCGCCGAGAAACAGCTCGAGGTTGGTGCATCGCGCAGCGGCCGGGCAAAGCGGCTGCGGCGTGTCGCCGGCCCGGAAGTCGCAGCTGGTCTGGTAGCATCGGATGGCTGGATAGCGGTCGGCGACCTGCCGCAGCGGCAGGCCCATCGCCTCGGACAAGGCTTGCGGATCGTGCCCGACCGAAGCGCCGCCGGCCGGGTCGACCGGTGCTGCAGCCGGGCGATCCGCGGCCTGGAGGCCGGCCGGACGGAGATCGATGCTCGGAACCACGAGCACGCCATAGCCGCCGTCGCGCTGCCGATCGGCGATCACGATCGCGGTGTTCCTGAAGGCCCGCAGGACGCTCAGCCGCTGGCCGGGCACCAGGTCCCGGCAGCCGCCCTCCCGTGCGGTTTGCAGATCGGATGGGGACGGATCCGCCCGGTGCGTCCGGCTGTCGCCGCCATGCATCGTCAACGCCGCCAGCGCCGCGGCTGAGCGGCAGCCGATCCCCGGGCTGGTGACCACCACGTCGCCCGCGCGCGCCGCGCGGGTGCCGGGCGTTCCCAGGACGCAAACCGCGCCGCATAGCACGAGTGCCGCGCGCAACCCGCAACGCAGCGGCCTGGCCACGCTCACCGGTGGTTCTCCGTCACGGCCGCACGCTGTTGAAGCGCCAAGAGCGCCAGGTCACGCCGCCGCCTGGACGATCTTCTGCAGGCTGTCCACGATGTCGCGCGCCTCGGCGATGCGCTGCGCCGTGGTCATTTCGCGCTGCACCGCGAGCTTGTGGTCGGGGCGGAGGCGCATGCCGTCCTTGCTGTTGCGGCCGATCCAGGCGATCAGCCCGGCCGGATTGGCGAAGGCGTTGCCGCGGAACTGCAGCACCATCCCCTTCGGCCCCGCCTCCAGCTTCTCGACGCCGGCACTCCGGCACAGGCGCTTGAGCGTCACCACCTGCAGCAGGTTCTCGACCTCGTCCGGCAGCTTGCCGAAGCGGTCCACCAGCTCGGCCGCCATCGCCTCGGTTTCCGCATCGCCCCCGAGCGCTCCGATCCGCCGGTACAATCCCAGCCGCACCGGCAGCTCGGGCACGTAGCCTTCGGGGATCAGCACCGGCAATCCGAGCACGATGGCCGGCGTCCAGTCGCGGTCGGCCGCCTTGCTGCGCCCCTTCTGCGCGCGCAGGTCGGCTACCGCGTCCTCCAGCATCTGCTGGTAGAGCTCGATGCCGACCTCGCGGATATGGCCCGACTGCTCGTCGCCCAGCAGGTTGCCCGCGCCGCGCAGGTCGAGGTCGTGCGAGGCCAGGGTGAAGCCCGCCCCGAGCTGGTCGAGCGTCTGCATCACCTCCAGCCGCTTCTCGGCGGCGGGCGACAGGCGGTGGCTCTGCGGCCAGGTCAGATAGGCGTAGCCGCGCTGCTTGCCGCGCCCCACCCGGCCGCGCAGCTGGTAGAGCTGTCCCAGTCCGAACATGTCGGCGCGGTGGATCAGCAGCGTGTTGACCGAGGGCATGTCGAGGCCGCTCTCGACGATGTTGGTTGAGAGCAGGATGTCGTAGCGGCCGTCGCTGAACTCGGTCATCACCCGCTCGAGCTCGGTGGGCGCCAGGCGGCCATGCGCCTCCACCAGGCGGGCTTCCGGCACGATCTCGCGCAGCCGCTCGGCCATGCGCGACATGTCCTCGATGCGCGGCACCACGCAGAACACCTGGCCGCCGCGGAAGCGCTCGCGC
>CAXUNX010000152.1:0-7309 GCA_964252545.1 uncultured Acetobacteraceae bacterium
GGCCAGGGCCAGGCGGTGTGGTGCGCGTGCAGCAGCAGCGCGATGCCGGAAAGTGCTGCGGCACAGGCGGGCAGGGCGGCCAGCAGGGTGATCAGCCGCAGGATCGGCGCCCGCAGCCTGCGGTGTGATCCGATCCTCCAGGCCCAGCCCAGCATGGCAAGCGGCGGCAGCAGGGCCGCCAGGCCGAAACCCTGGATCAGCAGGTCCGAAACCACGGCCCCGGGTGTTCCAACAAGATTGCTCGGTGGTGCCAGGCTCGCGGTGTTGAGTGAGGGATCCTGCGGATTGTAGGAGGCGAGGGCTGCCAGCGTGCCGACGGCCGCAACGCCAAGGGCCACCCCTGTAACTTCCGAGGCCCGGGACCGAATGAAGCCGTGCAGACGTGGAGAGGCCAATCGGTCGGTCAGGAAGCGGCTGCGTAGCGCTGCGGGCATCAAGCAACTCCGGTGGCGTGCTGGATTGTATCGCACAAGCCGAGTGCAACAGAAGCGCGGATGCTGGGGAGGAAGAACTGGAACACCCAACCCGCGTGCGGTGTCTGCGACCGGGAACCGTAACGGTTCGTAAGCGGAGTTACCGGCCATTTCCGGTGCGAGTTCCCGCCGGTCCGGCCGTGCGCCTTCGCCGCCGCGCGCATGGCGCACTTCTTCATGGCCGCGACCGTGGTGTTCTGCATCGCCGCGGCGCCGACCTGGTCGCACGCCATGTTGGCTCCGGGTGCGCGGTTGGGTATGAGGGCGGCATGGATATGCCAACCGCGCTGCATCCACAAAGGCTGACCGCAACGCACCGCGGTGGCGGCACGCTGGAAAGGGAGCATGGCCATGCGGTCAACATCCGCATTTCCATCAAGTGCTGCTTTAAAAGTCTCAAATTCGTGGCGACGCTGCTTGTTCCCAAACCGCTCCGGCGGGTTCCGGGAGGATCGTGGCTGTTTCCGGTCCAGCGGCTCCTGATCGAGCCATGAGCATCGCAGCTTCGGCCGGTTGTTGCGCCATCGCGGTGATGGCCAAGGCGCCCCGGCCTGGTTTTTCAAAGACCCGGCTGGTTCCTCCGCTCACCCCGGAACAGGCGGCGGCGATGAGTGCTGCGTTCCTGCGCGATACCACCGAGAACATCGCGCTTGCCGCCCGCACCGCCCCGATCCGGGGCTTTGTTGCTTATGCCCCGGCGGGCTTCGAGCTGATGTTCGCGGGCCATCTCGCCGATGCCACGACGCTGCTGCTGGCGGACGGCGCCGGCGACATGCCGCCTCGCGTGCAGGGGTTCGGGCGCTGTTTGCTGCATGCCATCGCTTCACTGCTGCAGGCCGGGTTCGGATCCGCCTGCGTGCTCAACTCCGATGGGCCCACGCTTCCCACCGAGATCCTGACGCGAACCGCGCTGGAGCTTTCCCAGCCCGGCGACCGCGCCGTGCTTGGGGCGGCGGAAGATGGCGGCTACTACCTGCTCGGGCTGAAGGCTCCGCACACGCGGATGTTCGAGGAGATCGCCTGGAGCAGCGCGCGCGTTGCCGAGCAGACCCGTGAGCGCGCCGCTTCGCTGGCACTTCCCCTGGTGGAGCTGCCGCGCTGGTACGACATCGACAATGATGCGGCCTTGTCCCGCCTGCTCGCGGCCCGGCCGGACGGGGGACCCGGTGCCTACCCGGCGCCTGCGACCCACGCCTGCATCGATCGGCTCGGCCTGCGGCGTTCGGTGTGAGGCTGCGATCCTCCCGTTGGAGGCTGGCCGGGTCCCGCCGGAGGCTGGCTGGATGGAGTTGTGCCGGTCTCCTGCTCGTCGGGCTGACCCTGCTCGGCCTGAGCTTGCACCTGCCGGGTGCGGACAGCGTGGGCTCGGTCAGCCGCACTAACCGGTTCGTCGCGGTCGCCGCGTGCGCAGGCGCGGTCTACCTGCTTGCCTGCGCTTCCGTGCTTCGCGGCGAGCCGCCGCCCGGCGCGGTGTGGATGGTGCTGGGCATCGCCCTCGCCATGCGCGTGCCTGTGCTGCTGGCGCCGCCCTTTCTGTCCAGCGACGTGTATCGCTATGTCTGGGACGGGCGGGTGCAACTGGCGGGCATCAACCCCTACCGCCATATCCCGGCCGATCCCGCTCTGGCCGGCCTGCGCGACGCCGCGATCTACCCGCACATCAACCGGCGCGACTACGCGCCCACCATCTATCCGCCGATGGCGCAGATGATCTACCGGGCGGTCGCCTCGGTCGGCCAGTCCGTGCTCGCCTTCAAGATCGCCATGGTGGGTTTCGAGTGCCTTGCCGCGGCCTGCCTCATCGGCCTGCTGAGTGCCGCCGGCCTGCCGAGCGCCCGCCTGCTGATCTATGCCTGGAATCCGCTCGCGGTGTGGGCCTTCGCCGGCAACGGCCACGTCGATGCGGCGGCAGCCGGACTGGTTGCGGCGGCCCTGCTGTGCGCCGCACGCCGGCGCGAAAGCATCGCCGGAGGGATGCTGGCCGCAGCCACCCTGGTCAAGTTCATCCCGCTTGCGATCGCGCCGGCGCTCTGGCGTCCCTGGAGCTGGCGTGCGCCGCTGGCCGGGCTTGCGGTCTGCCTCGGCCTTTATGCCTGCTACCTCGATGTGGGCTGGCGGGTGTTCGGCTTTCTTTCCAGCTACGGCAGCGAGGAGGGCCTCAGCCAAGGCGGCGGCATCTGGCTGCTGGCAGGCCTGGGCGAGCTCGTCGCGCTGCCGGCCTGGGCGCCGAAACTCTACCTGGTTGCCTCGGCGGGCGGCCTGATTGCTCTGGCCGTGGCGATGATCGCGCGCAACCGTCTCAGCCTGTCCGTTCCGGAGAACACGATCCGGTGCTGTCGCCAGGCCGGATGGCTGGCACTTGCGTTCATGCTCGTGATCAGCCCGCACTACTCCTGGTACTTTCCGTTTCTTGCGATCTTTGCCACTGTCGCGCCGACCCGCGCCGTGATCTGGCTTTCGGTGGCGCCGCTGCTGCTAGACCTCGACCCCTGGCATGAGGCGTTCCTTTGGCGCGCCCTTGTGTTCGGCCCGACCCTGCTGCTGGCCGCGCGCGATCTGCGCAGCCAGCCGGTCCCCCGCTCTGCTGCTGCCCTGTTCGCTCCCGCCCCGAGGAATATCTGAATGTCGACGACCCTGCGCGCTCCGGACCCAAGACGGTATTTCGAACAGATCGGCGCCGAGCGCGAGACCCAGGCCGTGGCGCCTCCGGTCTGCCTGTATCTGGAAGTCACCAACCGCTGCAATCTGCTGTGCGAGACCTGCCCGCGCACCTTCGAGGCGCTCGAGCCGCCGGCCGACATGAGCTGGGAGCTGTTCACGCGCATCGTGGACCAGGTGCCCAACCTGGCACGCGCCGTGCTGCACGGGGTGGGCGAGCCGATGTTGGTGAAGTCGCTGCCGCGGATGATCCGCTACCTCAAGGAACGCGGCGCGCACGTGCTGTTCAACACCAACGGCACCCTGCTCAACCCGCGCAAGTTCCCCGAGCTCGTGGCCACCGGCCTCGATGAGCTCCGCGTTTCGGTCGATGCCGCCGACGCCGCCACCTACAAGCTCGTGCGCGGCAAGGATTTCTTCCACCGCATCGTCCGTGACGTGCGGCTGCTCACCAAGTACCAGGCCGAGACCGGCGCCTCCACGCCGGTGGTCTCGTTGTGGCTGACCGGGCTGAAGGAGACTGTGCAGCAGCTGCCGGATTTCGTCCGCCTCGCCGCCGAGATGGGCGTGCGTGAAGTGCATCTGCAGCGGCTGGTGTTCGACGAGGCCGGCTTCGGGATGGCGCGCGCCGAGAGCTCGCTGTTTGAGCAGACCCAGGCCGAGGAGCAGGCCTCGATCGCCGCAGCGGAGGCGCTGGGCGCCACGCTCGGGGTGACCCTCGACGCGTCCGGTGCCACCGAGCCGGGGCTGAGCCTCAAGCGGGCGAGCGACGACCAGCCCTGGTCCACCTGCCGCAGGCCGTGGTCGCTGATGTATTTTACCGCGCACGGCCGCGCGCTGCCCTGCTGCATCGCTCCCTTCTCGGCGCGCGGCTACGAGAACTACACCCTCGGCGACGCCACTCAGCAGACCCTGCGCGAGATCTGGAATGGTCCGGCCTACCGGGATTTCCGCAGCGGTCTGCTGAGCGATGCGCCGCCCAAGCCCTGTGAGAATTGCGGCCTGCGCTGGAGCCTGTAGCCGATGCAGGTGGCGGCGGTGATCCCGGCCTGGAACGAGGCCGGAGCCATCGGCCCCACCATCGTCCGGCTGCCGCGCGGCCTGATCGACACGGTTCTGGTGGTGGATGGCGGCAGCACCGACGCAACCGTCGAGGAGGCGCGGGCGGCGGGCGCCGAGGTGATGATCGAGCGGCGGCGTGGCTATGGCCGCGCCTGCCTCAGCGGCGCCGAGCGGGCGGCGGCATCGTCGGCGCAGATCGTGCTGTTCCTCGATGGCGACGGCAGCGACGCCGGTGAGCTGGCCGAGCGACTCCTCGTGCCGCTGCTGCACGGCACGGCGGATTTCACGATCGCGCTGCGCAGCCGCGCCGGCCGCGAGCCGGGCAGCATGGGCCCGCACCAGGTGCTGGCCGGTCACGTCATCGGTTTTGCAGTCTGGCTGCTGACAGGCACCCGCTATCGCGACATGTGCGCCTTCCGGGCGATCCGCACCGATGTGCTGATGCGGCTGGGCATGCGTGAGATGACCTATGGCTGGAACCTCGAGATGCAGATGCGGGTGGCTGCGGCGGGATTGCGGGTCGTGGAGATCCCGATGCCATACCGCCGCCGGGTTGCCGGCAGCTCCAAGGTGGCAGGAAACCTGCGCGGCACGATCAAGGCCAGTGCCAGGATCCTGCGCACGCTGGGCAGCGTTGCCTTGCAGACCCGCAAGCGCGGCGCGCACCGGCGCCAGGCCGGTTAGGTTTCGCCTGCCCGCGCGAGCGTAGTCGCACCCACCGATCGTACGACCGTTTCTTTGCAATAATCTCCTGAGCAGGGATCCGTCTCAAAAGCGATATTCTTTAGAGTCGGCGATGTTGTTTGATCGCGTAGTCTTGAAGTCTGGCGCACAACCTTCCCATTACCAGGAAGTGGTGACGCGGAACATGACATCGCAGCAGGCGGAGGCAGCGACCGGGTGGCTCGGTTCCGCGGCCGCCGGTCTTCACACCCGTCTGCAAGAGGACCAGGCCAGGGCGCTCTACGCCCATGCCGGCAGCGGCCTTGCGATGTCTGCCATCGCCAGCCTGCTGGTTGCGATCATGGTGGCGACCCCGGATGACCGGGGCGAGATCATCGGCTGGCTTTGCGCGATGGGGATCGTGCTCGCGGTGCGGGCGGCGGATCTGATGTTCTGGTATCCGAAGCGCCAGCTTGTTTCTGCCGGCGGCCGGGGCGACATCGCACGCTATGCCGCGGGTGTGGCGGCTGCGGCCCTGGTGTGGCTCACCTTTCCGCCGTTGTTCTTTTCGTCGATGACCGAAACAGGCCGGGCCGGCTCGGCCGTGGTGCTCGCGGCCATGGCGGGGGGAAGCCCCATCATGCTCGGCGCGGTTTTCCCCATCGCAATCGGCTACTGCCTGTCGCTGATCGTGCCGTTCTCGTTGATGTTCCTGTTGCATCCAGGCCGCGTCAATGCGGTGCTCGGAGCACTCGGCCTGGTCGATGCGGTCGTGATGAGCGCCACCTGCAAGATCCTGCATGGCCGGGTGATGGCCTTCATCCGTCTTGCACGCAGCCATCAGCTGCTGACGGAGGAGGCGGTGTTCCAGCAGGGGCGGGCGCAGGCGGCGCAGGTTGCCCTGCAGGAGGCCAACCTGTCGCTGGAGGCCCGCGTTCAGCAGCGGACCGCCGACCTGCAGCACGAGATTACGGAGCGCAAGGGCTATGCCCGGGCGCTGGCGCGGCTGGCGTCGATTGATCCGCTGACCGGGCTGCTCAACCGGTCCATGCTGTCGGAGCGGCTGGGGGAACTGCTGAAGGAGCGGGAGCAGTCCGGGTCGGTGCTGGCGGTGCTGTTTCTCGATCTCGACGGCTTCAAGCAGATCAACGACATGCAAGGCCATGGCGTGGGCGACCACGTGCTGCAGGTGGTCGCCGCCCGCCTGACCGAGCGCTGCGCCACTGCCGAATTGGCCCGCTGGGGTGGCGACGAGTTCGTGGTCGTGACCACCCGTCAATGCGAGGAGCAAGCGATCCTGGATTTCGCCGCCTCGATCTGCAAGTGCCTGAGCAGCCCGATCGACGTGGGACCCCTGCAAGCCGGGACGCGCAGCGTGCGGGTCTCGGCCACCATCGGCATTGCGCTCTGCCCGGCGCACGGCTCAACGCAGGACGAGCTGATCGGCGCCGCCGACGTCGCCATGTATGCCGGCAAGAACGAAGGAGGCGGCTGCATCACGATCTTCAACCCATCGCTCGCGCGGCTGATCAGCGAGCGCCGTCTGCTCGAACAAAGCCTGCGCAGCGCACCCGCGGACGGCGCATTGGCGCTGCACTACCAGCCGATCATCGATGCGCATTCCGGGCGTTGCGACGTGATGGAAGCGCTGCTGCGATGGACCCATCCCGAGCTGGGCCGGATCAGCCCCGACATCTTCATCCCCATCGCCGAGCAATCCGAGCAGATCGTGGCGATCGGCCGGTTCGTGCTCCAGCAAGCCTGCCGGGCCGCGATGCTCTGGCCCGGCGCCGAACCGCCCGCGGTCTCGGTGAACATCTCCATCGCGCAGATCCTTTCCGGCCATCTTCTGGAGGACGTGCAGGAAGCGCTGGATGCGTCCGGCCTGCCGGTGCACCGGCTGCACCTGGAGATCACCGAGAGCATGTTCGTTGCGGACTATGTCCGGATCATGCCGGTGCTCGAGGAACTGCGCGTTCGTGGCGTTCGCCTGGCGCTCGATGATTTCGGCACCGGCTTTTCCTCGCTGGCCCGGCTCAAGACGCTGCCGATCGACACCATCAAGATCGACAAGGCGTTCGTGCAGGAGGAAAGCGAGCAGGGCTCCGCGATCATCCGGGCCATGCTGCTGATCGCGCGATCGATGCGGCTCGACGTGACGGCCGAGGGAGTCGAGACGGACTCGCAGAAATCGATGCTGACGAAGCTCGGAACCAACCGTCTGCAGGGCTACCTCATCTCGAGGCCGATGCCGGCGGATACGGTTTCGGGCTGGCTGTCGTCGCGCGTGGTCAGGCCGGAGCTGATGAGCGGAGGATCGCCCTACGTGTCGCGCGGCGGCATAATCTGATCGATCATGTCCGTGCGACCACCTTGCGGCGCGTGTCGGCCTTGCCGGGGGCCGGTGCCCGCGGTTCCGCCGGCGGCTCCGGCAAGGCCGGAGCCGCCTGGAT
>CAXUNX010000153.1:0-7123 GCA_964252545.1 uncultured Acetobacteraceae bacterium
GGACCGGGAATGAGCCAGGCCCTGCCCGAACCGGGCGCACCGGCAGCGGCACCGACCCCGCCTGGTCCCGAGGCGCCGGCCTGGGCCGCCGTCGGGTCGATGGCGCTCGGCGTGTTCGCCCTGATGACGGCCGAGTTCCTGCCGGCCAGGCTTCTCGGTTGGCGTCCGCCCGCGCTAGAGTCCGGACCATGGGTGGGGCTCTGCCGCGCGCCCCGGGGGCGCCGGGCGGCCCCAGACCCGCAACCCCCTTGATCGTGGCCACTGCCTCAAGAACTTCAGACGCGTTTCTCGCCGAGGCAACAAACTCGCCGTTACCCGGGGCGCAGCCGCATGCCTGGCGAGCCTCATTTCGGCTCCCCCATCCTTGCCATCTGCTTGAGCATGAAGCCTGGCGCGACCCGGCTCATCGCCTTCAGCACGTTGGCCAGGCCGGGCCGGATCTCGAGCCTGCCCGCCTCGATGCCGGCGATGGCGCGCCTGGCGAGCACCTGGACGCTCATCGGCTTCTGCCCCCGCGTTTCGGCGGCGAACTCGCCGCGGAACAGCGGCGTCTCGACGCCGGGCGGAGCCAGCTCGACCACGGTCACGCCCGTGCCCTGCAGCTGGATGCGCAGGGACTGGGTGAACGAGTGGAGCCCCGCCTTGGCCGCGCAATACACCGGCGCCGCGGGAAACGGGATAAAGGCCAGTCCCGACGAGACGTTGACGATCAGCGCGCCGGGCTGGGTTCTCAGGTGGGGCAGGAACCGCTGGATCATCCGCACCGGCCCGCTGAGATTGAGCTCGATCTCGCGCGCCACATCCTCAAGCTCGCGATCCTTGCCGAACCTGAGGTTGCGCATGATGCCGGCGTTGTTGACCAGGGTGTCCAAATCCGGAAAGCGCGACAGCACCGCCTCGTGCAACGACGCGATGGCTGCCGGATCGCCGACGTCGCTCCTGAAGGTGTGGATCGCGGGGAGTGCCTGCTTGGCCGCGTCGAGCCTGTTCTGGTCACGCCCGGTCACCATCACGGTGTTTCCGCGCTCCAGCAGCTGGCGGGCCAGTTCGAGGCCGATGCCGCTGGTGCCTCCGGTGATCAGGATGGTTCGGTGTTGCAGCTTCATGGAGGCGTCCTCGCACCGGTGCCGGGGGTTGCTGCCGGTATCTAGGCGCATGCACTCTCCTGCCGGAAGAAGGCACCTGAGAGTTCCATAGCAACCCGAAGGAGAGTGTCGATGCACGGCTTGCCGCAGTTCACGGCAGAGCAGATCGCAACCGCCAGGCTCTATGCCGCGGCCAACCCGCCCGACGCCGTCGATCCCCGGATCGAGGCGCTGGTGCACGAGCTGATCGGCCGCGTTGCCGACAAGTGGACCATGCTGGTTCTGGAGGCGCTGGGTGAGCACGGCGAGCTGCGCTTCACGCGCTTGAGCAGGTTGGTGCCCGGCGTCAGCCAGAAGATGCTCACCCAGACCCTGCGACACATGGAACGCGACGGCCTCTTGGTGCGGACCGTGCACCCGGTCGTGCCCCCCAGGGTCGAGTACAAGCTGACGACGCTCGGCCTCACCCTCGGGGCTGCCTTCTGCGGCGTGTGGGTGTGGGCGGTGGAGAACCTCGACGGGGTCGAGCAGGCACGCCAGGCGTTTGACGGCAGGAAGCAAGCAGGCTGACGCCGGGTTGGGCTTGCCTGAAGGTTGCGACAGCGCCGGCGTTCGGATATCCCTGCCCGGCAAATCCCGGACCCGGTGTGATCCCGGGTGGCTCTTCCGGCCGCTGATCCGCCGGACAACGCATGTAAACGAGATTCCGGCCGCCGAAAGCGTCGGCCAGGGCGCGTCTTTGCGGATAGATCCCGTATGAAATCCAGATCCGCCTTTATCCGTACGTGGTTGTTCAGCCCACGCATCGAGTTCCTGTCGGGGCTGGTGGTCGCCCTGGCACTCATTCCGGAGGCGATCGGCTTCTCGGTGGTGGCCGGCGTCGATCCCAAGGTCGGTCTCTACGCCTCGGTGGTGATCGCCTGCGTGATCGCCTTTGCGGGCGGCCGCCCCGCCATGATTTCAGCGGCAACCGCATCAACCGCGGTGCTGATGACCGGCCTGGTGCATCGTCATGGTGTTCAGTACCTGTTCGCCGCGACCATCCTGATGGGCGTGTTCCAGGTCATCGCGGGGATGCTCAAGCTCGGCCGTCTCATGCGCTTCGTTTCGCAATCAGTGATGACCGGGTTCGTGAACGCCCTGGCGATCCTGATCTTCCTGGCCCAGCTGCCGCAGCTCACGCACGTGCCGCCCGTCACCTACGGGCTGATCGCCCTCGGCTTGATGATCATCTACGGCTTTCCTTTGCTCACCAGGGCGGTTCCCTCGCCGCTGGTCGCCATTATCGTGCTGACGCTGCTGACCGCGCTGCTCGGGTTGCATGTCCGCACGGTGGCCGATCTCGGCCAGTTGCCCTCGGCGCTGCCGGGCTTCGCCATCCCGCGGGTGCCCTTCACGTTGGGCACGCTCGGCATCATCGCGCCGGTTGCCCTGGCGCTGGCGGCGGTCGGGCTGCTTGAGTCGCTGTTGACCGCCCAGATCGTCGACGACATGACCGACACCCCGAGCGACAAGAGCCGCGAGTGCATGGGCCAGGGCGTCGCCAACATGGCCTCGGCGGTGTTCGGCGGCATGGGCGGCTGCGCGATGATCGGCCAATCGGTGATCAACGTGTCGTCCGGCGGCCGCGGACGCTTCTCCACCCTTGTCGCCGGGGCCTGCCTGCTCGCGCTGCTGGTGATCTTCCAGCGGGTTCTGGCGGTGGTGCCGGTGGCGGCGCTGACGGCAGTGATGATCATGGTGTCGGTCAACACCTTCTCGTGGGGATCGCTCAAGCGGCTGCGCACCAATCCGTGGCAATCCTCCGTGGTGATGCTGGCCACCGTCGCCACCGTGGTGGCCACCGCCGACCTTTCGAGGGGCGTGCTGGTGGGCGTGATCCTGTCCGGCGTGTTCTTCGCGGGCAAGGTTTCCCGCCTCAACTCGGTCACCTCCGTCCTGTCGCCCGACGGGACGCTGCGCACCTATTTCATCCAGGGGCAGGTGTTCTTTGCTTCGGCTGGCATGTTCGCCGACTCCATCGACGTCCTGGAGCCGGTGGCAAAGATCGTCATCGACGTGACGGAGGCGCATTTCTGGGACATCTCCGCCATCGGCGCGCTCGACCGCGTGGTTCTCAAGGCCCGGCGCCACCAACGGCTCGTGGAGGTGGTCGGCCTGAACGTCGCCAGCGCCACGATGGTCGAGCGCTTCGCGGTTCACGACAAGCAGGCCGCGGTCGCATCGCCGATGCATTGAGGCCCGCCTCCAGAAGTGCGCGCCTCGACGCCGCCTCCGGTGCCGCGGGTTGTCACGGCCGGCGCCGACCGCAAGCTCGGCCGCATGTCGCCCACGATCCCTCTCGCCGCCATCAACGGTTCCGCCGGCGACCTCCAGGGCGGCCTGGAACCCGTTCCTCTCGGCCTGGCTCGCCGGTCACGCGCATTGGAGCCCGCGCCGCATCGGGCTGGTCACCACGGTGGTCGGGCTCGGCGGCCTGCCGCTCAACGGAGCCGCGGGGTTCCTGGTTGACCACACCCGCAGGCCGCGGCTGCAACTGGCGCTGGCCTGCGTCGCGATCCTCGCGGGCACCCTGCTGCTGCTGCCGGCCCTCGGGGTGCCGGCGCTGGCGGCGGTGGGGCTCGCCTGCTGGCTGGGGGAAACGCGCGAGCTCGGGACCGCCTATCCGCCCCGAGGTTGACGCCGCCGCAGCATCCGGTGCATCGCCGGTGCACCAGCAATCCGGAACACCCCCGTCATGGACACCAAGCAGGCGGCCCCCGACGCCGCCGGCGCCACGGTTCGCGAACTGACCCTGCGCGGCCTGATCCTGGGCGCGCTGATCACCGTGGTGTTCACCGCCTCGAACATCTATCTCGGACTCAAGATCGGCCTCACCTTCGCCTCCTCGATCCCGGCGGCGGTGATCTCGATGGCCGTGCTGCGGCTGTTGCCCGGGAGCAGGCGGCGGGCCGGCCCGGGCGCGATCCTCGAGAACAACATGGTGCAGACCCAGGCGTCCGCCGCCGGCTCCTTGTCCTCGGTCATCTTCGTGATCCCGGGACTGGTGATGACCGGCGCCTGGCAGGGCTTCCCCTATGGGCTCACCGCCTCGATCTGCCTTGCCGGCGGCATGCTGGGGGTGCTGTTCACCATTCCGCTGCGGCGCGCCCTGGTGACCGGCAGCAGCCTGCCCTACCCGGAGGGCGTCGCCGCCGCGGAGATCCTGCGCGTGGGCGATGCCGAGGCCCAAGGTGCCAGCAGCGGCCTGCGCCAGCTCGTCGCCGGCGGCCTGGTGGCGGCGGTCTTCACCCTGCTCGATGGCGGCCTGAAGCTGCTCGCCGACAGCGCCTCGGTCACGCTCGGCGCCGGCGCCGCCATTTTCCGGATCTCCACCGGCTTCTCGCTGGCGCTGGTTGGCGCCGGCTACCTGGTGGGCATCGGCGGCGGACTGGCGGTGTTTCTGGGCACGCTGCTGTCCTGGGGCGTCGCGGTGCCGCTGCTGACCGCGCTCACCCCGCATCCGCCGGGCCTCGATGCCGCCAGCTTCGCCACCGGGATCTGGTCGCACAAGGTGCGGTTCATCGGCGCCGGCACGATCGGCATCGCCGCCGTCTGGACGCTGGTCGGGCTGGCGAAGCCGGTTGCAGCCGGCCTGCGCGACAGCCTGGTGCCGGCCCGCCGCACCCCGGACGCCGGCGGCAGGCTGCCATCCCGGCCGCAATCCGACCGTGACCTGCGCCCCGGCATCATCCTGCCGCTCGGCGTGGTGCTGCTGCTTTGCTTGTTTGCAAGCTTCGCGGCGTTTCTCTGGTCCGCAAGCGCACCGGCCGCGCCGGTGCTGGCGACCGCGGTCGCCGGCACGCTGTTCTGCGCCCTGTTCGGCTTCCTGGTCGCCGCCGCCTGCGGCTACATGGCGGGCATCGTCGGCTCCTCGGCGAGCCCGATCTCCGGCATCGCCATCCTCGCCACCGTTCTGGTCTCCCTGCTGGTGCTGGCGCTGGCCGCCGCCGGCGCAGCACCGGCCGCCTTCGCGGTTCCGGGACGCCGGATGGCCATCGCCACCGTGCTGTTCGTCACCGCGGCGGTGCTCGCCTCGGCGACCATCTCCAACGACAACCTGCAGGACCTCAAGACCGGCCAGCTGGTGGGGGCCACTCCCTGGCGGCAGCAGGTGGCGCTGCTGGTGGGATGCGCGGTGGGCGCCGCGGTGATCCCTCCGGTGCTCAACCTGCTGTTCCGCGCCTACGGCTTCGCGGGCGCCCTGCCGCGGCCGGGCATGGATCCGGCGCGCGCGCTGGCCGCCCCGCAGGCCACCCTGATGTCGACGCTCGCGCGCGGCATCTTCCTGCATCAGCTCGACTGGACGATGATCCTGACCGGGCTCGCGCTCGGCGTCTGCCTGATCCTGGTTTCCACAGCCCTCGCCCGGCGCGGGCTGTCCTTGCCGGTGCTGGCGGTGGGGCTCGGCCTCTACCTGCCGCCCACCGTCAGCGTGACCCTGGTGATCGGCTCGCTGTTGTCGTGGCTGACCAGCCGCGGCGCAGGCAGCGACCCGGCCCCGGCGCGACGCCGCGGCACCATGCTCGCTTCCGGCTTCATTGTGGGCGAAAGCCTGATGGGCGTGGCCATCGCCGGGGTGATCGGCGCCACCGGCAACGAGGATGCGCTGGCCGTGGTCGGTTCCGGCTTCACCGCCGCCGCCACCTGGCTGGGGGCTGCGGCATTCGTTCTCGTCTGCCTGGGCTTCTGCCGCGCCGTGCTGTCCCGGCACGAGCCCGGCGCCGGGCGGGTGTAACTCCGGTTCGTCGCGCGCGTTGGATCCCCACGGAGGGCAGCAGGGGTTTCCGGCGTTGATGCGGCACATCCATCTCGACCCGCTCGGGGGCATCGCCGGCGACATGTTCGCAGCCAGCCTGCTCGACCTGTTCCCCGAACATCGCGAGGCGGTGTTCGGGGCCGTGCGGATGCTCGCGGGCGTCGGCTGCCGGCTGGTCGAGCACCGCGACGCCACCCTCGCCGGCAGCCGCTTCGTGGTGGAAGCGCCATCCCACGACCACGGCCACCACCATGTCGATTGGCGCGACATCCGCGCCCGTCTGGAAGGCTCCTCCCTGCCGCCCGGGATACGCGAGCACGCGATCGGCATCTTTGGCGCCCTGGCCGAAGCGGAGGCGAGGGTGCACGGCACCACCCCGGACCAGGTCAGCTTCCACGAAGTGGGTGCTGCCGACTCCATCGCCGACATCGTGGCCGCTTCCTGCCTGATCGCGGCCCTCGGCGAGACCAGCTGGAGCGTCGCCTCGCTGCCGCTCGGCTCCGGCCGGATCCACACCGCGCACGGCATCATGCCGGTGCCCGCCCCTGCCACCGCCTTGCTGCTGGAAGGGCTCGCCGTGCATGACGACGGCATCGAAGGCGAGCGGGTGACGCCCACCGGGGCTGCGATCCTGCGCTATCTGGGAGTGCGCTCCGGCCAGCGGCCGCCCGGCACGCTGCGCGGCTCGGGCTTCGGCTTCGGCAGCCGCCGCATTCCAGGCATCAGCAACTGCCTGCGCGTGCTGGTGTTCGACCCGCAGGCCGCAACCGCCGCCCACCACCGCGAACTCGCGGTGGTCAGCTTCGAGATCGACGACCAGTCGGGCGAGGAACTGGCGGCCGGCCTCGACCGGCTGCGCGCCACCGCGGGCGTGCACGACGTGATCCAGCTGGCGGCGCTCGGTAAGAAGGGCCGCTTCGCCGTGCATGTGCAGGTGCTGGCCCAGCCGGGAGCGCTCGACCAGGTGGTCGCCGCCTGCTTCAGCGAAACCACCACGCTCGGGCTGCGCACCCAGATCGTCCAAGGCCGGGCGCTGCAGCGCCGCTTTCGGCAAGTCTCGGTGGAAGGCCGCAGCGTGCAGGTGAAGCTCGCCGAGCGTCCCGATGGCGACCTCACCGCCAAAATCGAGGCCGACCACGTCTCGCCCGTGGCGGGGCACGCCGCGCGCACCCGGTTGCGGCGCCACGCCGAGCGGCTGGCGGAGCACGAGGCGTGAGCCCGCTCGAAGGTCTCGCGGCGC
>CAXUNX010000154.1:0-7060 GCA_964252545.1 uncultured Acetobacteraceae bacterium
GTCCCGGCCGCAGGTGCCGCGCGTTTCCGGCGGACCAGCAGGCGGCGCAGCCCGACCGCCAGCCCGATGATCAGCAGCCACGCCAGCAGCGGCCACAACAGGCCACGATGCCTGATCCGCTGCCTCGACGGCATCGCCGCAACCCGCGCCGGAACAACAGCCGGAACGCCGACCTTGCCCGCGGTCGCAGCCGTGGCGAGGCTGGCTGCAGCGGGCGGTACGGTGGTGACCACCGCCGCGGCCGGAACGCGAAGCGCTGGCGCGCTCAACGGTGCCGGTGCGACTTCCTGCGAGCTGATCTCGGTGGCCGCGGCGTGCGTGCGGAAGCGGCCGGCTCCATGCCGTAGCCTGGGCGTGCGGCGAAGCGCGTGCGCAGGATGCGGGTCGGCGCGCGAACTGACGACGGCGGAGCTCCTGAAATAAAGCGGCGGCTCGCCGGAGCGGGGCGGCGTCAGCCGCATCAGCACCGGCGAACGGCCCGGAGGCGAGATCCGCTCCCAATGCTGGCGCGGCGTGACCCTGAAGCAGGCTCCCTGTGCCCGCGAGGCGGTGCCTGGATGCGACAATGCGCGTTCATCGACGCAGCCATAGGTGATGCGCCGGACGTGGTAGTGCCCGGCCGAGACCGCGGGTGCCGGCAGCAGCAGCGACAGCCCGATGAGCGGAAGTCGACGCATGATTCGCCCATCTGTCATGGTCCGGGTGACGCCCTCCGATTCGCCCGCCCACGAAGATGTCATAACAGGCTTGTCGCGTAAATAAGACTCGGGACTGCCCACCGGGCCGGCCCGCGCGGCGCATCCTCATGCCGGGTGTTGCGCCGCTGCATTCCAGCCGGGCGCGTCCCAGTCGAGCGCAGGCCCGAGCGGCACGATGCGGTTCGGATTGATGGTGGGATGGCTCTGGTAGTAGTGCCGCTTGATGTGGGTGAAATCGACGGTCGGCCGGATGGCGGGGTGCTGGAACAGCGCGCGCGTGTAGTTCCACAGCACGGGGTAGTCGACGATCCGGCGCAGGTTGCACTTGAAGTGGCCGTGATAAACGCTGTCGAAGCGCACCAGCGTCGTGAACAGCCGGATGTCGGCCTCGGTCAGCCGGTCGCCCACCAGGAAATGTTGCCTCGCGAGCCGCGCCTCCAGCCAGTCGAGGGTTTCAAACAAGCGGCTCACCGCTTCCTCGTAGACCGACTGCCGGGTGGCGAAGCCGGCCTTGTAGACCCCGTTATTGACGGTGTCGTAGACCCGCGCGTTCACGGCCTCGATCTCGTCGAGCAGGTCGGCCGGCGCATAGTCTCCGGGTGTGGCGCCGATGCCGTCGAAGGCCGAGCCGAACATGCGCAGGATCTCGGAAGACTCGTTGCAGACGATGCTGTTCCGCTCGGTATCAACCAGCACCGGCACCACCACCCGTCCGGTATAGGCCGGCTGCGCGCGCACATAGAGCTGGTGCAGGAACTCGGCGCCGAGCGGGTCGGCGATCACCCCGGGGCCCGGCTCGAAGCTCCAGCCCTGCTCGCCCATGTGCCAATGCACCACCGACAGGCCGACCATCGATTCGAGACCTTTCAGGCGCCGCATGATCAGCGTGCGGTGCGCCCATGGGCAGGCCAGCGAGACATAGAGCCGGTAGCGTCCGGCCTCCGCGGGATAGCCGCCGGCGCCGTCTGCGGTGACGCGGTGGCGGAACTGGCTGCTTTCGCGTTCGAAACGGCCCTCGCTGGTTTCATACCAGCGATCCTGCCAGACTCCCTCGACCAGCAATCCCATGCCGTGCCTACTCCATCAGCTTGCGCGTCAGATAGGTGAACTCGAGCGCCTGCTCCTCCGCCACCTCGCGCAGGTTGGCGCCCGCCGCGTGGCCGCCCTCGGTCTCCTCGTAATAAAGGAACGGCAGGTGGAGTTGCTGCATGGTCCAGGCGAAACGCCTGGCGTGCACCGGACCCACCCGGTCATCCTTGGTGGTGGTGAAGATGAACGGTTCCGGATAGGCCACGTCCGGGCGGAGATTCTGCAGCGGCGAGATCCTGGCGAGAAAGGCGCGCTGCTGCGGGTTCGAGACGCTGCCGTACTCGCCCACCCAGGAGGCGCCCGCCGCCATGGTCTCGAAATGCAGCATGTCGAGCAGCGGCACCTCGATGATCACGGCATGCCAGAGCTCCGGATGCTGCGTGAACTCGACGCCCATCAGCAGGCCGCCATTGGAGCCGCCGCGTATGCCCAGACGCCGCGCGCTGGTGATCCGGCGCGCGATCAGGTCGCGCCCGACCGCGGCGAAATCGTCGAACGCGCGCTGCCGGTTGGTCTTGAGCGCCGCCTCGTGCCATTTCGGCCCGAACTCGCCGCCGCCCCTGATGTTCGCAAGCACGTAGACCCCGCCACGATCGAGCCAGAGCTTTCCCATCGCCGGCGTGTAGCGTGGCGTCATCGAGACCTGGAAGCCGCCATAGGCGTAGAGCTCGGTCGGATTGCTGCCGTCATGCTTCATGTCGCGGCGGTGCACGACGAAATAGGGCACCAGCGTGCCGTCAGCCGAGCGCGCCTCGAACTGCTCGACCACGAACGGCGCGGCATCGAACTGCGCCGGCAGCGCCTTGACCCGGGAGACGCTGCCGGTCCGCGCGTCCGCGAGCCACAGCGTGCTCGGATCAAGGAAGCCCGTTACCCCGAAGAACGCGTGGTCGACCTGCGGCGAGCTGGCGTCGACGGCCACCGCGACATTCTGCGGCAAGGCGAGCCGCTGGGCGCGCCAGCCCTCCGCACCCGGGGTGAACACCCAGCCCTCGCCGCGTACGTTGTCGTACACGGCCGCGACCACGCCGGTCCTGGTGACGCCGACCCCGTCGAGGGTCTGGCGGGGCCCGGGGGCGAAGATGGTCTGCGGCGGCGCGCCCGGATCATCAAGCGACAGCGACACCAGGCTGCCGGCGCGCACCGGGGCTGCGGCATGGGGCGACCAGTCCTGGTCGACCTGCACCACCAGCCTGCCTGCCACCAGTCCGCTGATCGTCGAGCGCGGCGGCAGGTCGAGCCGCCTGGGTCCGGCTTGGGTGAGCAGGTTGTGCTCGGTGCTGAAGAAGTCGACCCCGCGCTCGATCAGCACGGCGCGGCGGCCATTCCCGTCCACCAGCGTTTCCGGCGCAACGCTGACATCGTGGCTGGTGCCGCGGAAGATCTCGCTGGCTGCCCCGAGCGGCTGGCCACGCGACAGCCGCTTGACCACGAACGGGTAGCCGGCGTCGGTCATGGTGCCGGCGCCCCAGTCACGGGCGACCAGCAGCGTGCCCTCGTCCTGCCAGTCCACCTGCTGCTTCGAGCGCGGCAGCACGAAGCCTCCTGCCACGAAGCGGCTGCTCCGGAGGTCGAACTCGCGCTCGGTGTCGGCGTCCTCGCCGCCGTCGGACAGGCTGATCAGGCACAGCCGCTCTTCCGGCGCCTCGCAGTTCGCACCCTTCCAGACCCAGTTGGCGTGTTCGTCCTTCGAGAGCTGGTCGAGGTCGATCACCGTGCGCCAGGCGGGGGCATGGCTGCGATAGGAGGCGAGGCTGGTGCGCCGCCAGATGCCGCGCACGTGCGACCCGTCCTGCCAGAAATTATAGATCGCGCCGCCGATCAGCTCGGGGCCCGGGATGCGGTCGCGCGTTTGCGCCAGCTCCAGCGCCTGCCGGTGGAAGCCTGCGAAATGCGGGTCGCCGCGCAGCACTGCGAGCGAGCGCTCGTTCTGTGCCGCCACCCAGGCCATCGCCGGCTTGCCGTGGATGTCCGAAAGAAACGCGGGCGGCGCCGGGGCGGCAGCGAGGCTCCAGCCTGCCGCAACCAGGCCCGCGAGTGCCGCGCCCACCCTGGAGTGCATGCCGCTACTCGACCCCGATCATCACGTCGGAGGCCTTGATCACCGCGTTGGCCTGTTGTCCGACAACCAGACCAAGCGCCTCCACCGCCTCGTTGGTGATCGCCGCGGTGACGATGGCGCCGTTCACGTCGAGCCGCACATGCGCGGTGGTCGCACCCTTCTCGACGGCGACGATCGTTCCCTTGAGCACGTTGCGGGCGCTGATACGCATGGTCGGTGTTTCTCCACGGGGCGGCCGCATTGCCGAAACCTCCCGAGCCCTTAATGTAGCCACGAAACCACCGGCGGCGAAGGGATGCCATGTCCATGAATATCGGCTCGGCGCCTCCCGCCGGCCGCGGCCCGGTGCACGTCATCCTTGCCTGCTATCTCGGCTGGATGCTGGATGCGTTCGACTTCTTCATCATGGCCTTCGTGCTGAACCAGGTGGCCAAGACGTTCCAGGTG
This sequence comes from uncultured Acetobacteraceae bacterium, assembly GCA_964252545.1. Taxonomy (GTDB): domain Bacteria; phylum Pseudomonadota; class Alphaproteobacteria; order Acetobacterales; family Acetobacteraceae; genus Lichenicoccus. The sequence continues at coordinate 4,297 of CAXUNX010000154.1, forward strand.
CCGGTGAGCGCCGGCGCCTTCGCCATCACGCTCACGCTCGCCTGCCGTTTCATCGGCGCCTTGCTGTTCGGGCGCATCGCCGACCGCTTCGGACGCCGGCCGACCATGATGGTCAACGTGTTCTGCTATGCGCTGCTCGAGCTGCTTTCCGGTTTCGCGCCCAACTTCACGCTCTTCCTGGTGCTGCGCGGCCTCTACGGCATCGCCATGGGCGGCGAGTGGGGCGTGGGCGCCTCCCTGGTGATGGAAAGCATCCCCGCGCGGTGGCGCGGCCCGGTCTCCGGCCTGCTGCAGACCGGCTATCCGGCCGGCTACCTGCTGGCCTCGCTGCTCTTTCTGGCGGAGCCCGCGATCGGCTGGCGCGGCATGTTCATCGCGGGCGCCTGTCCGGCCCTGCTGGTGCTCTATATACGACGCGCGGTGCCGGAAAGCCCCGACTGGGTGGCGCGCGAGACGGGCAACAAGCACACGCCGATCATGACCGTGCTCAGCCGCAATCTCCGGCTTACGGTGTTCGCGGTGCTGCTGATGATGGGGTTCAACTTCCTTTCGCACGGCTCGCAGGATCTTTATCCGAGCCAGTTCCTGGGCCGCCAGCAGCACCTGTCGCACGGCACCGTCACGCTGATCATGATCGTCTTCAATCTCGGCGCGATCGTGGGGGGCCTCGGCGCCGGGGTGCTGTCGCAGCGCATCGGCCGGCGCTGGGCGATCGGGCTGATGGCGATGCTCGCCCTGCCGGTGATCCCGCTCTGGCTGTTCTCGCACGGCGTCGCCTCCCTCGCCCTGGGCGGCTTCCTGATCCAGGTCTGCGTGCAGGGCGCCTGGGGCGTGGTGCCGGCATACCTGAACGAGATCTCGCCGCCGGCGATCCGCGCCACCTTTCCCGGCGCGGTCTACCAGTTCGGCAACCTGCTCGCCGCGGCCAACGCCAACCTGCAGGTCTGGCTCGGCGGGCAGTTGGGCGGCATCAACTGGGCGATGGCGGTGGTGGTGGCGCTCGCCGCCGTGCTGATCACCCTGCTGGTTGCCGCCGGACGCGAGGCGCAGGACGTCCGCATGGGCGTGGAACGCCTGACGTGAGCTGAAGCATACCCGTCAGAAGCTGGCCCAGCCGATCCGGTGCATCCAGCCGATCGATTGCCGGGGCAGCTCAACTGCGCCGCATGGGCCGAAGCCCGCGATCTCGACGCTGTCCGGCAGCGTCCGGTTCAGGATGCCGGCCAGCATCGGCTCGGGCGAGCGTTGCAGCACCACCCGGTCTCCAGGCAGCACCGGCGCCTCGGGCGATGCGATCAGCAGCGCGCCCTCGCGCAGCATCGGCTCGAAATCCGCGGTGTCGAGCCGGATCGCGTAGCTGCCCGGATCCGCCTGCATCGGCATCGCCGTTTCCTCGCCGCTTTCCGCCGGATCGTCTCCGGTGATCAGCGCCGAGAATGCCACCTGCGGCAGCCGGCGGCCGGTCTGGCCGACCCGCTCCGCGGCGCGTCCGCCGGGACGAAGGCCCGCAAGCGCCCGGGCGCCACCCACCAGCGCGGTGAACGTCTCCAGGCTGGCGCCGGTGGCGGACAGCACCCGGCTAAGGCTTTCGGTGCTGGGCCAGCGCAGCCGGCCCTGGCGGGTTGCGCGCTTGGAGCGGTTGAAGGCGGTCGGATCGAGCCCGGCGGCGCGCGCCAAGCCCGAAGGCGAGAGCCCCTTTTCCGCCGCCAGCGTGTCAAGCGCGCGCCAGACATCTTCGTGCCGCAGGCACTGGTCCCGCTCAGCCAAGGGAAAGGATCTCCGAAGCGTGGCGCGCGTGGCCGGCGGGCGTGAGCTCGTAGCGGCCATCCGGGCGCAGCCGCGCCAGTCCCATCGCGTCGAGCCTCTGCAGGCAAGGCAGATCCTTCGGTTCGGGTGGCCGGCCATCCCCGCCAATCAGAACAAGTCGGTGCAGCGCCGAGCGGCAGCAACTCTCGAGATAGGGCTGGTCCCACATGCGCGCGAGGATCGCGGCTTGTGGTTGATGTGGCAAGCGTCAACGCGGCCTTTCCTCGACCCTCGGCTTGCGGCAGGAGAAGGGGATGACCAGCATTTCCGCTTTTTCTCCCGCCCACGGTGCGATGCACCTGCTGCGCCGGCTGGATCCCGAACAGGCGCATGCGCTGGCGATCGGCGGCCTGATGCTCGGGCTCGGCGGGAGCAGCCGCCCGCTGGCCGATCCCGGCCTGGTGGTCGAGGCGCTCGGACTGCGCTTCCCCAATCCGGTGGGCCTGGCTGCAGGCTTCGACAAGAACGGACGCGTGCTGCGTCCGCTGGCGCGGCTCGGGTTCGGTTTCGTGGAGGCGGGCACGGTGACGCAGCACCCGCAATCCGGCAACCCCGCGCCACGGATATTCCGGCTGGGCGAGGATGGCGCGGTGATCAACCGGCTGGGCTTCAACAACCAGGGCATCGAGGCGCTGCTGGCGCGGATGGCGCGGCTGCGGCGCGTGCCCGGGGTGCCGATCGGGATCAATCTCGGCATCAACAAGCAGGGCGCCGATCCGCTGCGCGACTACCCGGCCCTGGTGCAGGCGGCGGCCGTTTATGCCGACTACCTGGTGGTCAACCTCAGCTCGCCCAACACCCCCGGCCTGCGCGACCTGCAGGCGGCGGCCACCGTCGCAGCCCTGCTCGACGCCATCGCCGACGCCAACCCGCGGCGATGCCCGGTGCTGGTCAAGCTGGCACCCGACCTCGCCCCCGGCGCCCTCCGCGAGTTGCACTGGCATCCGCACGCCGCCGA
>CAXUNX010000155.1:0-7049 GCA_964252545.1 uncultured Acetobacteraceae bacterium
GCGCAAGGGCGACGCCGACGCAGGCGGCGTGCTGGCGGTGCTGCGTGACCGCACGGGAGGTGTGGCCGTGCTGAGCCAGGTGCGTCAGATGGACGGCGCCGCCGCCTGGATGCGCGCCACCGGAGCGGCGCCGGTCGACCAGGCCACGGCCGACGCCTATGTGGCCCGGCAGGTGGCGCGCGATCCGGATCTCTGGGTGCTGGAATTCGACGCCCCCGATCTCGCACCGCCGTTCGAGGCCAGGCTGGTCTAGCCGGCGGCAGGATCGCAAAGGCTTGCCTTTGCTGGGGTCAAGGGGCAAAGCCCCTTGCCTCGACCCGCGCAACAGGAGGAACCAGGATGGACGTGCAGACCATCGACCAGCAATACAACCAGCTTCAGGGCCAGGCGCAGCAGACGGTGCAGGCGCTGCAGGTGCTCGGCGGCAAGCTGCAGGCGGCGGCCCAGGGCGGCGACCAGCAGGCCCGCGAATGGCTGCTCGACCTGCGCGAACTGGCGCTGTCGTTCCGTTCCGAGCAGGACCAGGTCACCAACCTGCTGCAGGCGCTGCACGGCTTCGTGGCAAACCAGGCGCAGATGCAGGTGCAGCCGCCGGCGAGTGCGCCGCAGCAGGGCGGCTGGGGACCGAACGTGGGGTTTGCGCCGCAGTCCGGCTTTGCGCAGCCGCAGGCTCAGCCCGCCGCGGGCGGCATGCTCGGCGGCCTGCTCAATTCCGGTTTTGGACGGGCGATCGAGATGGGCGCCGGTTTCGGCATCGGCGACGATCTGATCAACAAGATCTTCTAGGGTCCGAACACCTAGGCGGGCTCTGCCCCGCGCCCCGCTGGGGCCGGGCGGCCCCAGACCCGTGCGAGTTTAGATGATGCTCCAGCGCGACGGTGTGGAAGGGGTCCGGGAGAGTGAGTCCCGGACCCTGTGCTCTCAGAAGCGAGCGGTCGCCGTGAAGGTGATGGCGAACGGCTCGCCCGGCAGGCCGTCCGCGAACTGCGGCGAGCAGCCATAATTGCTGATCTGCTGGCCGGCGAAGCCCGGCCGTGGGTCATTGGCGGGGAATTTGCCGCAGGCCTGGGGCGAGATCTGGCGGTAGTAGTATTGGAAGTATTCGTTGTTGAACAGGTTGATCACGTTGAGGTCGAAGCTGATGGTCTTGAGCGGACCAACATTCTTGATTGGCAGCTTATAGTTCGCGTCGAGATTGAAGATCACGAACGGGTTGATGCCGCCGTTGGGATCATTGGTCGTGTCGCCCGCGAGCACAGTATAATAGCCGAAGCTGCCGGGCTTGGCCGCGACTCCGGGGATCGGACCAATATTCTCAAGACCGGTCAGATCATACGAGGTCTGCTGCTTGCCGGTATACTGGCCCTCGAAGCGGATGTTCAGCTGGTCGCCGCGCAACGCCAGGTTGCGGTGGTTGTAGTCGACGCCGAAAGTGGAGACCCAGTCGGGCACGCCGGTGATCGGGGAGCCGCGGGTGACGATGCCGAACTGGTCCTCCTGGACGGAAACGTTGGCGAGCGAGGTCGCGAGATACTTGGCCAGCACGTGCGACACGTTGCCGAACAGCTGCCACTGGCGGTTGACCTGCCAGGTGGCGGCGGCCTCGACCCCCTTGAACTCGCGCTGGCCGTTGTTGGTGTAGATGGAATCGCCGTCCAGCGGGCCGCTCTGATAGGTGAAGAACCCGAAATCGCGGTCCACCTTCTGGTAGTAGTAGTCGGCGGAAAGCACCAGGTTCGACACGTTGTATTTCACGCCGCCCTCATAGAGATGCACGATCGAGGCGCTTGGCGGTGCTCCCAGGATGTTGGGCGAGAAATCGGTGACCGGAGCGAACAGCGCGGACTCGCCGTAGCTGGCATAGAGTGAGACGCCGCGCGCGGCAGGGAGCACACGGTCCAGATCGTAGCTGACGTTGAAGAACGGCAGCAGGTCGCGGTCCCACTTGGTTGCCTTGTAGGGGCCGAAGCTGCATGGCGCATAAGCATTCGGGTTGGCGGCGGCCAAATTTGCCTGGTTCTGGCAGTACGGGGTCGCGAGCGCCTGCGCGGTCGGCGTGCCGCCGAACACGTTCTGGCCGACATAGCTGGAATCAGTGCCTTCGAGGGTTCCGCCGGGCGTCAGATGCAGGGTGTTGTGCAGCAGGTCGATCTTGTCCTGCAGGAAGCCCTGATAGATCGTCCGCTGCACCCCGCCATCGGCGGCATCGCCGTTGGCGTTGACCGACAGGTTGGCCTCGGTCTGGGGAACGATCGAGGTGCCGCCGAAGAAGAACGGCGCGTTGTTCTGGGTTTCCTTGGCCACGATGCCGCCGAGCTTGATGGTGTTGGCGATGCCGAAGATTTCCGGCAGCGTCGCGGTAATCCGCGGCTGGAAGCCGTAGGTGTCGTTGTGGACGGTGCTGTAGTCGGCATTGTAGCCGCAGGGGCTGGCGTTGCCGGTGGCGGCATAGGCGGCGGCGACGCTGGCCGGACAGGCGCCGGTTCCCGGTGGATAGGCGGCGTTGCCGTCATACCGGTAGACCGGCGGCTGGTATAGCCGGTTGGTTGGACCATAGTCGCTCTGCTGGCCGAAGCCGGCAGGGGTCTGGTTGAACGGGGCGGCGCCGTCCACCGTCACCGAGCCCGGGATCCCCGGGGCCGCGAAGATCGACGGATTGCCGTAGTTGGTGCTGGCGGAATCCGAATTCAGGTAGAACAGGGTGAGGCCGGCATTGAGGTAGTCGTTGATGTAGGTGTCGTCTCGCAGAATGATGCTCAGATAGTCGTTCTGCTCGCGGGCGAACTCCTGGTCCGGCGAATAGTTGCTGTAGGTGCCGTTCTGCTCGAGGTACGGCAGCGGGATCGGCTCCGGGTTCACCAGGCCGTTGGCGGTGTTGTAGATCACGGTGGTCTGGAACTTCGACAATCCGCCGTCATACGGCTTGTCGAAGGCGAACAGCATGTTGTTGAAGCGGGCCGGCGTGTAGTCGATGAAGCCGTTGGTCTGCAGGTTCGAGTATTTCAGCAGGAACTTCGGAGCGTCGTCGCCGGTGCCGAGAAAGCCGTTCAACCGGCCTGAGTTCGCCTCGAAGCCTTCGTTATAGGTGCCGAACGAGCCGATCGAGCCGGTGACGTCGAAATAGCGGTCGTTGCTTGGGCGTAGCGTATTATAGGCGATGGTGCCGCCGATGGTTCCGAAGGTGTTCTTGTCCGGATAGGCCACGCCGGGATAGATCGAGACGCCGCTGATCTGGTCGAGATTGAAGCGGCCGCCGATGACGTTCTGCAGAAAAGCGCCGGTGCCGCCGTTGAGCAGGTCCTGCATCGGCACGTCGTCGAGGGTCTGCGCGGTTTCCAGCCCGCGTATGCCGCGGATAGAGAGCACCGGCTCGTTGTTGCCGATGCCCTGCTGGTAGACATAGACCGACGGGGCGGCGCGCAGCAGCGTGGCGACGCTTCCCTGCACGCCGGTCTGGGCGATCTGTTGGGTGCCGAGCTCGGTCACCGCGCTGGGCGAGTCCTTTTCTTTGAGCAGGCGTCGTTGCGCCCGCACAATGATGCTTTCGGGGGCGTTGGCGGAGATGTCCGGGGTGACGCGCGCGTTCGCGGTGCCCGAGCGCGGGGTCTGGGTGGGCGAGGCGTTCTGCGCGACCTGGGTGCCGGTGGCGGCTGGCGCCGTTGCGGCCGTGCTTTGCGCAAAGGCCGGTGCCGCGGCCAGCAACGCCGTGACTGCCACGGAGCCAGCGAGCCGGCTGCGCAGCGTAGGGAGGGTGGCGCCTGTCATATTCAACTGCTCTCCTGCGTGAAAAGCGGCCGGACTCTGGTCCGACCGCTGCGCCCCGCGACCGCCAGGACGGCTTTGATGCCTCAACCTAACAACCGGTTCATGAAGCGATAGGGGGAAGTTCAGCTTGGAAATGGTTGCCTGAGAGATGTTGCTATTTTGCAACTCAGATCATTGTCTGATGCATGAGCAACAATGTTACAATGGCACGCTTCTTGACAACATTATTGTCATCGAAACTACTTCTGCCGGCAATATCGGAATTTTTTGATGCAACAATAACGCTTGGCTGGCAAAATGCTCAGTATTGCACGAACCATGCCAAATTGCTGTATGTGGTCTGTGTATGGCGCAAGGTAGCCGTGCTCGATCATACCATATCGAACGCCGGGAGGCCGCGGCAGCGTCGCTCGCACTCCGGGCGCCATCGCTCCCGGACCGCACATGCATCCACGCCCTTCCGCGCCGCTGGATGCTCGCATCCGTCCGGCAGGTCTCGGCGCGCGCGTGGCGCAAGGGCCACCGGCGCGTGCGATCACCGCGCCGCCCTTCTACCCGGCAGAAAAACCCGGTAGGAGCAAAGCCATCGCCGATACGCCACGTTATACGGCTGGATTGTTCGAGGGGACCGGTGCATGGGGCGGAAACTGCGTTTGCTTGCTGGATGCGCCCTGGTCGCCCCGATTGCCGCCGGTTGCGCCGGCGGCCTGGTGTTGAGCGGCGGCTCCGCGCAGGCGCAGCCGGTGAGCGGCGTTTATGTCGGCCTGGGTGGCGGCGGCAACTATCTCCAGGACGAGACGGTGCGGCTTTCGCCCGCGTTCCCGTCCGGACGCGACCGCTTCGATATCGGCTACACCGGGGTCGGCAGCGTGGGCTACGGCTTCGGCAACGGCGTGCGGATCGAGCTCGAGGGCAACTACCGCGACAACACCCTGCAGCATTTCCTGGGCACCAGCTTCCCCTCCGAGGCCGGCGGCACCCAGGAGAATTACGGCGGCATGGTCAACGCCCTGTTCGACCTGGATATCGGCAAGAGCTGGCTTTATCCGTATTTCGGCGCCGGCGCCGGCTATAGCTGGACCCATCTCGACACCCACTATGCCGCAACCAGCCTGCCTTATGCGCAGGACACCGGCGGGACCTTCGGCAACTTCGCCTACCAGGCGATGTTCGGCCTGTCGGTGCCGGTGCCGTGGGTGGTGGGATTGTCGATGACCGCGGAGTACCGGTTCTTCTCCGTGCTGGGGCCGGAACGCTTCGGCGGCAGCGCGTTGGGCACCCAGGGGGCGTTCGGGCCGCAGCCTTACGGGGTTTCGCGCGGCAACCAGGACATCACCACCGACTACAACCATTCGGTCCTGCTCGGCCTGCGATACGAGTTCAATCCGGCGCCGCCGCCGCCGGTCGCAGCACCGCAGGCCGAGGAGGCGGCGCCGGCTCCGGCACCGTCCCGGACCTACCTGGTGTTCTTCGACTGGGACCGCTCGGACCTGACCGATCGCGCCCGCCAGATCATCGCCGCGGCGGCGCAGGCTTCCACCCGCGTGCAGACGACGCGCGTCGAGGTGGACGGCTACACCGACAATTCCGCAGCCCGCCCCGGCCCGAGCGGCGAGGCCTACAACCAGGCGCTGTCGCTTCGCCGCGCCCAGGCGGTGCAGGCCGAACTGGTGCATGACGGCGTGCCGGAAGGCTCGATCGAGATCCACGGTTACGGCGAGAACCATCCGCTGGTTTCCACCGCCGCCAACACCCGCGAGCCGCAGAATCGGCGGGTGGAGATCGTGATGCGCTAGCACGGGCCCGGCGCCGCTTCGCCCGCTGCTGGCTCATGCGCCAGCGGCCCCGGCTTGCCGAACCCGAGCAATGAAGCCAATCGCAGCAGGACGAGCCGAGGCGATCTCGCTTTCCTACCCTTGATGATCGCAGGATCGCCAAACCTCGGCGATTGCGTCCACAACGCCGCGCATCGGCATGAAGTGCGATGTGGCCGAGCCGATCTGCGCGCTTTTCACAAGCCCGGTGTTCATGACGTGCTTGCCGACCTCTTTGAACAGGTCGAGACGGAGGCGGGGCGCTTGGTATTCCCCAGGCACGCTTGCCGTTGACCATCATTGGCGAGCCCTCTCGAACAACAGTCTGGTTTGGCCAAACGCGCCGCTCTGCGAGGTGCAAGGCTGTGCAGCTCTCGAACGTGACACCAAGCAGAAGGATATCCGCCTGCAGATCGTACAGTCTGGCAAGCGGCGAGGCTTCGCCGAAAGGATCGCTCAACGGTTGTTCGAGGGTGATCTCCGATGCCGATGCGCCCCAGGCAGCAAAAGAACAGGCAGGATGGTTGCTTCGGACAACGTTCGGCCACGTGCGAAACAGCTCGGCGACCCGGCCCATGTTCCATGTGGGCGTCTGCCGGGCACAGAATGCAGGCATCGAACGCCGGATCTCATCGTGCCACTCCACCGGGACGGGTGGGTCGGTCCAGCCCGAAGGATCCGTCAGATCCTGCGACTGGGCTGGCATCACCAGAGTTCCCTGCGCCGTGACCGCGCTGCAAAGGGCTTTCACCACGGCCACCGGCCCACCGGCGACCCATCCAACCGCCTTGAGCGAGCTATGGACGATCAGCACGCCCCCAGGCCGCACGCCGATCTTCTCGAGATCGCGCTCTAAGCTCATCTGGGTTCTTGGGATCGAACTCGATCTTACAACATCGGCCTCAGCCATCACGCATCCTGCGCGACGTCGCCCTCAGCTCCACGCCTCGAACCGGCCCCGCGCTGTTGCTTGGTGTTCTAGCCCAGCCCTGCGAACAGCGAGGTGGAAAGGTAGCGCTCGGCGAATGAGGGGGCGATCGCTACGATCTGCTTGCCGCCGTTCGCCGGATCGCGCGCCAGGCCGATCGCCGCGTGCAGCGCCGCTCCCGCCGAGATGCCGATCGGCACGCCCTCCATGCGCGCGCAGCGTCGGGCCGCCGCGATCGCCTCGCGCTCGGATACCGTCAGCACGCCGTCGAGCGACTCGAGGTTCAGCACGCCGGGACAGAAACCCGGACCGATCCCCTGGATCCCGTGCGGCCCGGGCTCGTCGCCATTGAGCACCGCGCTCTCCGCCGGCTCGACGCCGTAGACCGCGAGCCCAGGCCTGCGCGGCTTCAGCAGACGGGCGATGCCGGTGGCGGTGCCCCCGGTGCCGATGCCGGCCACCACGATGTCGACCCGGCCTGCGGTGTCGGCCCAGATCTCCTCGGCGGTGGTTTGCGCGTGCACCTCCGGGTTGGCCGGGTT
>CAXUNX010000156.1:0-6088 GCA_964252545.1 uncultured Acetobacteraceae bacterium
GTCCAGAACGCCTGCGTCACAGACCCGGAACTGGCCCCCAAGGGCCACTCGCCCATGTACATGCTGCTCCCGGTGGGGAACCGCACCGGCGCCGGCATCAATTGGGAAGCCGCAGCCCCCAGCTTGCGCGCCACCGCCATCCGGCCGGAACGGCGCGCGCGCCCGCCCCTGCTCGAAGTCGCGTCCACCGCCCGCTCATGCTAGGCTTGGAGTCGTGCAACAGCTTGGAGAACCCGGCGCATGACCGCGACACCGCGGCCGATCTCTGAGCACGGCATCATCGGCGACCTGTCCACGGGCGCCCTGGTCGCAAGCGACGGCACCATCGACTTTCTTTGCTGGCCCTGCTTCGACAGCCCGAGCGTGTTCGCCGCCCTGCTCGATCCAGATAAGGGCGGCGCATTCGAGCTTTCGCCGATCCTGCAGGAGGCGCGCAGCCTGCAGGCCTATCTGCCGGACAGCAACGTGCTGGTGACCCGCTGGCTTTCTCCCGAGGGAAGTGCAGAGGTCTGCGACCTCATGAGCTATCCCGCGACCGGCCAGCCCCGGCGGCTGATCCGCCGGGTGCAGGCGACGCGCGGTCGGATCCGCTTCCGGCTGCACTGCCGCCCGTGCTTCGACTACGCCCGCGCCGCAGCCACGGTGGAGCCTTGCTGCGGCGGCGTGCTGTTCCGGTCGGAACCAGGCGAGCACCGGCTCCGCCTGTGCTCGCCGGTGGCGCTGACGCCGGAGGCCGGATCGGTGCGGGCGGAGTTCACGCTCGAGCCGGGCGAACAGGCCGATTTCGTGCTGGATGATGGCGGGTCCGAGCCCCCCTCGAAGCAGGACGTCAGCCAGGTGATCGCGGCGACCCGGGAAGCCTGGCGGCACTGGGCGAGCCGCTCCACCTATCGCGGCCGCTGGCGCGAGGCGGTCACCCGCTCGTCCCTGGTGCTCAAGCTGCTGACCTCGCACCAGCACGGCTCGATCGCCGCCGCGGCGACCTTCGGGCTGCCAGAGGCGGCGCGCGGCGGCCGCAACTGGGACTATCGCGCGACCTGGATCCGGGACGCCTCGTTCACCGTGTACGCCTTCATGCGGCTCGGCTATGTCGAGGAGGCAGCCGCCTTCACCCGCTGGGTGAGCGAGCGGGTGCGCGGCGGCGGCCCGGAGGGCAGGCTGCGGATCATGTATGCGCTCGGTGGCGCCGAGGCCGAGCCCGAGCAGGAGCTCGATCATCTGGCCGGCTATGGCGGCGCCCGCCCGGTCAGGATCGGAAACAATGCGCGCGAGCAGATCCAGCTCGACATCTACGGCGAGCTGCTCGACAGCACCTACCTTTCGAACAAGTACGGCGACGCCATCAGCCACGAGAACTGGGAGCATGTCTGCCGCTCGGTGGACCATGTCTGCGCGCACTGGCGCGACCCGGATGCCGGCATCTGGGAGATGCGCGGGGAGCCGAAGGAATTCCTTCATTCGCGGCTGATGTGCTGGGTCGCGGTTGACCGCGCGCTGCGGCTGGCGTTCAAGCGCTCGCTGCCGGCGCCGTTCCCGCGCTGGTCGGAAACCCGCAACGAGATCAACGCCGAGATCTGGCAGAACTTCCGCCATCCCACGGCCGGGCACTTCGTGCAGAGCCGGGGCGCCACCACGCTCGACGGATCGCTGCTGATGATGCCGCTGGTCCGGTTCGTGTCCGCCACCGACCCGGTCTGGCTCGCCACCCTGGACGCGATCCGCGACGAACTGGCCGATGACGGGCTGGTGTTCCGCTACCGCTCCGATGACGGGCTGGAAGGCCAGGAGGGCGCGTTCGCGGCCTGCTCGTTCTGGTATGCCGAATGCCTGGCGCGCGCCGGACGCCTGTCCGAAGCGCAGCTGGTGTTTGAGCGGGTGCTGGGCTACGCCAATCCGCTCGGGCTCTACTCGGAGGAGTTCGGACCCCTCGCCGAGCATCGCGGCAACTTCCCGCAGGCCCTCACCCATCTCGCGCTGATCAGCGCCGCCTTCTACCTCGACCGTCAGCTTTCCGGCACCGAACGCTCCACCTGGCGGCCATGATCAGCCGACCGCGCAACAAAACCGCACCGGCAGGCCTGACAACCTGTTGATCCGCGGCTCCGCCTCGTGGTCTCGTGCAGGAGGGTCGCCAAGATAACCCACCCGAATCGATTCGACACCGCCGGAGGACGCCATGACCAAAGCTCCCGAGAAGACCACCCCGCCCAAAGGCACCGCCGTCAAGAAGCCGAAGGCCGGCAAGAAGCCGAACGCGCTGCAGCAACAGCTCACGCCATCGGAGGACCTCGCCGCGGTGATCGGCGGCGGAACCATGGCCAGGGGCGAGATGGTCAGCAAGGTCTGGGAATACATCAAGGCGCACAAGCTGCAGAACCCGGACGACGGACGCGAGATCCTGGCCGACGACAAGCTTGGAAAGGTCCTCGGCAAGCCGAAGGTGACCATGTTCGAGATGAACAAGCTGCTGGCCCCGCACCTCAAATAATCGCCGGGTGCGGGCGGCAGGCGCCGTGATCGCGTCCAGCCCGGCGCCGGCCGCTCAGACCGTGTTGTCCGCCAGCCAGTCCACCACCGCCTCGAGCGCGGCTTGATCGTCGAGGCCGCGCTCGAGCCCGCGCTGAAACACCTCCAGCTGGCGTTCGGCGCCGGTCCCGGCCTGGGCGATCTGCCGGATGCAGTCCAGCTCCGCTGTGCAGCCGAGGCGTTCCGCGTCCTCTTCCACCAGTTCGAGCAGCGTTTCCAGCAGCGGCAGGAACGCCACCAGCCGGCATTGCCGCTCGTCGAGCAGCGACGCGCGCACGCCATGGCGCTGCACCCGCCAGAAGTTCTCGCCCGCGATCGCCCGCGAAGCCCCGGTCAGGCCGCGATGGATGTCCGGCCGCCGATCAAGCATGCGCACCACGCACCGGTACAGCGCCGCGATGGCGACGCCGTGCTCCACCCGCACGCAGCTGTCGCAGACGCGCAGCTCAAGCGTCGGATAGTGCATCGACGGCCGCACCGCCCACCACAGGTAGCTCGCATCCGGGATCGCCCCCGAACCCGTCATCACCCGCAGGTAGTGTTGATAATCCTCCGGCCCGTCCATCAGGTCCGGCAGCCCGGAGCGCGGCCATTCGCGGTAGGCCGCCATCCGGTAGCCATGCAGGCCGGTCCGCCGCCGCTCCCAGAACGGCGAGCACACGGACAGCGCCAGGAACATCGGCACATAGGGCACCATCCGGCGCATCAGATCGGCCCTGCGGTCCGGCTCCGGCACCTCGACATGCACGTGCAGCGCGCAGACCATGTTGCGGGTGGCGAGGATGCCGTAGTCCCGCAGCATGTTGTTGTAGCGCTCTCCCTCGCTCATCGACTGTTCCGGCCAGCAGGCCAGCGGATGCGTCCCGGCCGCGAACAAACGCAGCCCGGCCTGCCGCGCCATTTCCCCCAGTTCCGATCGCAGAGCGGCCAGCCGATCCTGGGCCTCGGCGCAATCGGTTCCGGGTGCGGTGGAAACCTCCACCTGGCTTTGCAGGACCTCCCGGCCGGCGCCCGGCACGCGATCATTCACCGCCACATGGAAGGCCTTGGCCGCCTCGGCAGAAGGCGTGCCGCGGCTGTCGGTCGCCGCGAGGAAATACTCCTCCTCGATGCCAAATCGGTAACCACGGTCCATGCGGCGCTCCTGGAGAGCACCGAGCCTAGAGCAACAACCGCTGCTTTCAAGCCGTGCGGTGACCGCACCGTTCCCGGGCGCGTTCCGGCCGGCGCACCGAGGTTGCCGTGACGGCCAGGCAACCAGGCGGCGAACCCCCCGTCTGGAGCCAGGCGGACCGCACGCAATTGCTGCAGATCATCGGCGGACTGGATGATGGCGTCATGATCATCAATCCGGACCAGACCATCGCCTGGGCGAACGCCTCGGCGCTGACGATGCACGGCGTGGACACGCTCGAGGCGCTGGGCGGCACGGTGGATGCCTACCGCCGCCGCTTCACCATACGTGCCCACGCCGCCGATGCCGCCGCCGGAGCGGAGCTTCCCTTCGAGCGGGTGCTTCGCGGCGAGGGCTTCAACCAGGTCACGGTGAGCGTCTCCTGCCTGGGTGCGGCGGCCCCGCGCGTCCAGCAGATCCGCTGCATCGTGCTGACCGATCCGGACGGACGGCCGGACTGCCTGGCGATGGTGCTGAACGACGTCACCGAGCGCTACGACGCAGAGGAGCGCTTCGAGCGCACCTTCGCGGCCAACCCGGCGCCCGCAATCATCTGCCGCCTTTCCGACCTGCGCTACGTCAAGGTCAACCAGGGCTTCCTGAGCATGACGGGCTGGCGGCCCGAGGAGCTGATCGGTCATACGGTCTATGAGTTCGACGTGCTGGAAGGGGTGGCGAACCGCGACCGGGCGGTGGCGCTGCTGCAGCGCGGCCAGACCATCCGGCAGCGTGAGGCCTTGCTGCGGATCGCGCCCGGCAGGAGCAAGGCGGTGATCGTCGCCGGTCACCCGATCGAGGTCGGCGACACCGCCTGCATGCTGTTCTCGTTTGTTGACATCGACAAGCGGGTGCAGGCGGAGGCCGCGCTGCGCCAGAGCGAGGAGCGGTTCTCCAAGGCGTTCGCGCTGGCGCCGGTGCCGATGGCGGTGATCGAGCTCGAGGGCTTCAACCTGCTCAGCATCAACGAAGCCTTCTCTGCCGCGACCGGCTGGAAGGAGCACGAGCTGCTCGGACGCAGCGTCGAGGAGCTGCAGCTCTGGCACGACGACGAACACAGGAAGCGGGCAGAGCAGATGCTGCAAAAGCAGGGCAGCCTGCGCAATCTCGAGTTCCGGCTCCGCATGAAGGACGGCACGCTGTCGGATCATCTGCTCTCCGCCGAGGCGGTCACCATCCACGACAAGCGGCGGATCCTGCAGGTGATGCAGGACATCTCCGAACGCAAGCGTACCGAGAACGAGCTGATGACGGCGATCGGCGCGGTGATGCAGGACACGTCCTGGTTCAGCCAGAAGATCATCGAGCAGCTGGCCAATCTCGGCCATCCGGACCGCGCCGGCGGATCCGCGCCCGGGCTGGTCGAGTTGTCGCCGCGCGAACGCGAGGTGCTGTCGCAGGTCGCGCACGGGCTCGGCGACGCCGCCATCGCGGAAGCGTTGGGCGTGTCACGCAACACCGTGCGCAACCACGTCTCCAGCATCTACCGCAAGACCGGCGTGCGGCAACGCGGCGCCCTGGTGGTGTGGGCGCGCGAGCGGGGCCTGGCCGGCGGGCAGCGCTCCGGCCAGCCGGAAAAGAACCGCAGGCGGCGGCGGTGAGAGCCGTTTTCACCTAGTGCAGAAGTCACACTGGCCTGGTCGGGCCGCCTAGATCGGCGCCATAAAGCGCCCATCGTTTCCGATACCATATCTTTCTCGGAACGGCCTGCCGGCGTTTCGCGTAAGCCGGACGTCCCATGCCTGGGAAAGGCGCCTCGCAAACCGCGCCCGCAACATCGGAGAACGATCATGGACCATGACCGCGTGGACGGCACCGGCAAGAAGATCACCGGCTCCATCAAGGAAAGCATCGGCAAGCTCACGGGCAGCAAGAAGATCCGCGCCGAAGGCAAGGCGGAAAACACCGCCGGCAGGGCTCAGGACAGTTTTGGCTCCGCAAAGGATTCGGTGCGCGGCTCGGCCGGCAAATAACCAGGCCCGGCCGATCCCATCCCCCGCATTCCCGGAGATCCTCGATCATGACACCAACCATTGTGGCCGCGCTGTTTCGATCGCGCAGCGAGGCGGAACACGCCCTCGCCGACCTGCAACGCGAGCTGCAGCTCGCAGGCCCAAGGGTCGGTCTGCACGCCTCGGGCGGCAGCGAGACCGAAACCAGCCAGGCGCCCGGGTCCCGAACCGGCGACATCGCCGCGTCGCTGCGCGAGCTGTCGATCCCCGCGCGCGATCGTGAAGCCTATGCGGAGGCGATCCGGCGCGGGTGCGTGATGGTCTCGGCACAGCTCGACCCGGCGCATGTCGAGCGGGCGCTCGGGCTGCTCGACCGCGACGGCGCGCTCGACCTCGACCAGCAGGAAAGCGAATGGCGCGGCGAGGGATGGTCGGAAGC
>CAXUNX010000156.1:6098-7044 GCA_964252545.1 uncultured Acetobacteraceae bacterium
GCGCTGCGGGCGAGCAGGTGATCCCGGTTGTCGAGGAGCAGATCAGCATCGGCAAGCGCGAGGTCGAGCGCGGCCGGGTGCGGGTGCGCTCCTATGTCGTCGAGACCCCGGTCGAGCAGCAGATCAGCCTGCGCGAAGAGCATGTCCGGATCGACCGGCGCCCGGTGGGCCGCACCGGCCTCGCGGACGATCCGCAGGCCTTCCAGGACCGTGTGCTGGAAATCCCTGAAACCGCAGAACAGGCCATCAGCAGCAAGACCGCCCGGGTCCGCGAGGAGGTCGTGGTGCGCAAGGATGCACGCGAGCGGGTCGAGACGGTGCGCGACACCGTGCGGCGCACCGAGATCGAGGTCGAGAACAACCCTCCGGCGCGCAACGCCTCACCCGCCCTCAAGCCAGTCCGCTGAGCAGCACATCATGAAAGCCATTACGATGCGTCCGGTCTCCGCAAGCCTCGCCCTGGGTGCCGGGATGATGTTGTTTGTCGGGGTAGCCTCGGCGCAACCCGCAAACGGCACCAGGGCCGGCTCGGGCGACAACAACCAGGCTGTCGCCACCACCACCGCCGATGCCATGGCGCCCGCGCACGGCAGCAACTCCTTCAGCCGCGGCGAGGCGATGCGCCGCATCCGCTCGCGCGGCTTCGACCATGTCGCAGGCCTCAAGCAGGACGAACAGGGAGTCTGGCGCGGCACCGCCAGCCGCAACGGCGGCCAGGTGCATGTCTGGCTCGACTACAAGGGCAACGTCGGCACGCAACCATCGTGAGCGCCGGCGCAACGGGAGAACCCTGATGGCAACACGCATAATCGCGCATCTGTTTAATCGTTACGAGGACGCCGCGCGCGTCGTCGGCAGCCTGGAGGCGGCGGGTGTCCCGCACCGCGACATCAGCCTGGTGAGCAGCAACCATGACGATCGCACACTAGCCGGCGTCGTCCGCTGC
>CAXUNX010000157.1:0-3739 GCA_964252545.1 uncultured Acetobacteraceae bacterium
GCATGCGCGGCGCATCGAGGGTGCGTCGCGCGGTCAGCCGCTCATGGCCGAGAAACAGGTTGGACGCGATATCCAGCCCCGGCACTAGGTCGAGCTCCTGCGGGATCATCACGATGCCGGCGGCATGGGCGTCGCGCGGGCTGCCGAACCGCACCTCGCGGCCGGCCAGGGTGATGCTGCCCTCGTCGGGAAGAATGGCGCCGGACAGCACGCTCATCAGCGTGCTCTTGCCGGCGCCGTTCTCGCCCAGCAGCACGTGGATCTCGCCGGCGCGCAGATCGAGATCGACGCCGCGCAGCGCCCGGACGCCGCCGAAGCGCTTGCCGATGCCGCGCAACGCGAGCAGGGCCTGCATCCCATCTCCCCGGACCGCAAGTGGGCCGCCCTTCAGAGCCGGTGCCGGCTCCGCTGCGGAGCTTCGCGGCCCCGGCGGGTCAAAGGGTGAAACCCTTGCGCTTGTTCTTGGTCTCCGAGCGGAATGGTAGGCCGGGTCCCGCCGCTGTCAAGCGGCCGCCTACGTGACAATTTGGCCGTGCGGGGGAGCTTCCGGCGGCGGCCCTTCAAGCGCTTGCGGTTCTGCCCTAACCTGCCTTGGTTTGATCGCGGGGGACAGGATGGCCACGCAGACCGAGCTTGGCGGCGCTGCCACCACGCGGATCCGGCGCACGCGCCCGCTGGTCGTCAAGGAGGACCGCGCGCAAGCCGTGCTTGCTTCCCCGGTGGCGATCGCCCCCGACTCGCCCGATCGCTTCATCAACCGCGAGCTGTCCTGGCTCGACTTCAACCAGCGGGTCGTCGAGGAGGCGGCGAACGGGCGCAGCCCGCTGCTCGAGCGGCTGCGCTTCTTGTCGATATCGGCCGGCAACCTCGACGAGTTCTATTCGGTGCGCGTGGCGGGACTGGTCGGCCAGGTCCGCGAGGGCCTGAGCACGCGCGCCCCGGACGGCCGCACGCCGGCGTTGCAGCTCAAGGCGATCGAGGAGCGTGCCCGCGCCCTGCTCGACGAGCAGCAGCGCATGTGGCGCGAGCTGCGCGCGGCGATGGCAGACGAGGGGATCGCGGTGTGCGACCCGAGCACCCTCGAGGGGCCGGACCGCGGCTGGATCGAGACGTATTTCATGGAACGGATCTTTCCGGTGCTGACGCCGCTTGCGGTGGATCCGGCGCACCCGTTCCCGTTCATCCCGAACCTGAGCCAGGTGCTGGCCTTGCGCTTGCTGCGCGACGGCGACGAGCGCCACGCGATGAGCGGCATGATCCTGCTGCCGAGCCAGGTCGACCGCTTCATCCGGCTGCCGCCCGAGGCGGGCGGCGGACAGGCGATCCGGTTCATGCTGCTGGAGGATCTGGTCAGCCTGTTCCTGGACCGGTTGTTTCCGGGCTTCCATGTCGGCGGCCGCGGCGTGTTCCGGGTGATACGCGACACCGACGTCGAGTTCGAGGACGAGGCCGAGGATCTGGTCCGCTCGTACGAGACCGCGCTGAAGCGCCGCCGCCGCGGCGTGGTGATCCATCTCGACATGAACGCGAACATGCCGGGGGACCTCTCGGCGCTGGTCGCGGACGAGCTCGACGTGCCGGTCGAGGAGATCCAGCTGCATGACGGGCTGATCGGCCTGGTTGACGTCAAGCAGCTCATCGTCGACGACCGCGCCGACCTGCTGTTCGCACCCTACGCGCCCCGTTTCCCCGAGCGCATACGCGATTTCGGCGGCGACTGCTTCGCTGCGATCCGCGCCAAGGACATCATCGTGCATCACCCGTTCGAGAGCTTCGACGTGGTGGTGCAGTTCCTGCGCCAGGCAGCACTCGATCCGGCGGTGGTGGCGATCAAGCAGACGCTGTATCGCACCTCGCGCGACAGCCCGATCGTCAAGGCGCTGATCGAGGCGGCGGAGAACGGAAAATCGGTCACCGCGATGGTGGAGCTGCGCGCTCGCTTCGACGAGGAGGCGAATATCCGACTCGCGCGCACGATGGAGGCGGCGGGCGTGCAGGTGGTGTTCGGGTTCACCGAGCTGAAGACGCACGCCAAGCTGAGCCTGGTGGTGCGGCGCGAAGGCGGCACCTTGCGCAGCTACGCGCATTTCGGCACCGGCAACTACCATCCGATCACCGCGCGCATCTATACCGACCTCAGCTTCTTCACCTGCGACGTTTCACTCGCCCGCGATTCAGCGCGGCTGTTCAACTACATGACCGGCTATGCGAAGCCCGCGAAGATGGATGCGCTCAGCTTCTCGCCGCTCACCAC
Source organism: uncultured Acetobacteraceae bacterium (assembly GCA_964252545.1). Lineage (GTDB taxonomy): Bacteria > Pseudomonadota > Alphaproteobacteria > Acetobacterales > Acetobacteraceae > Lichenicoccus. Next base: position 2,255 of record CAXUNX010000157.1, read on the forward strand.
GCGCACCACCCTGGTCAGCCTGATCGATGCCGAGATCGCGCTCGCGCGCGCCGGCAAGCCTGCGCAGATCTGGCTCAAGGCGAACGCCATGGTCGATGACGAGCTCATCGACAAGCTCTACGAGGCTTCGGGCGCCGGGGTGAAGATCCTTTGCGTGGTGCGCGGCATCTGCTGCCTGCGTCCCGGCATCCCGGGGCTGTCGGAGACCATCCAGGTCAAGTCGATCGTCGGAAGGTTCCTTGAGCACAGCCGCATCTTCGTGTTCGGCAACGGCCACCGGCTGCCCTCGCGCGACGCGCTGGTGTTCATCTCGAGCGCCGACTGGATGGCCCGCAACATGGACTGGCGCGTCGAGACCATGGTGCCGATCCGCAATCCCACGGTGCACGCGCAGGTGCTCGACCAGATCATGGTGATGGACCTCAAGGACACCCTGCAATCCTGGCAGCTCGGCCCGGATGGCGCCTGGACGAGGCTCGCAGCCGGCGCCAAGCCGTTCTCGGCGCACGACTACTTCATGACCAATCCGTCGCTTTCCGGCCGTGGATCGGCGGCCCGGCCGCAACTGACCCCGGTGTCGCAACCGTTGCCGCGTCGTCCGGACCGCATCCTCGAGGATTGAGCCAGCATGACACGATCCAATCCTCGCTCGCGCACCGCGGTTGTTGATCTCGGCTCCAACTCCGTGCGGCTGGTGGTGTTCGAGGGCATCTCGCGCAACCCGGTCACCATCTTCAACGAGAAGTCGGTGCTGCGGCTGGGCCGCGGCCTGGAAACCACCGGGCGGCTGAACGAGGAGGGGGTCGGCCAGGCGATCGGGGTGATGGCCCGGTTCGAGGCGGTGGTGCGGGGGATGGGAGCGGACCCGTTCGAGGTGCTCGCCACCGCCGCGGTCCGCGACGCCAGCAATGGCGGCGAGTTCGTGCAGTCGCTGAGGGAGGCGATCCCGAGTGCCGCCATACGCATCCTGTCCGGCGCCGAGGAGGCCGACTATTCCGCTACCGGTCTGACCAGCGGCATGACCGACGCGGACGGGCTGATGGCCGATATCGGCGGCGGTTCGCTGGAGCTGGTGCGGCTCGAGCGCGGCCGGATGTTGCAGTCGCAGACCTTGCGGCTTGGCGTCATCCGCCTCGCCGACCGCGCCGGAGGCGACGTGGTGAGTGCGCGCGCGCTGGTGGAGGCCGACCTCGACCGCGTGGCCTGGCTGGGGCATGCGAGCGGGCGCACGCTTTATCTCGTGGGAGGGGCGTTCCGGGCGCTGGCGCGGCTGCAGATCGCGCGCAGCTTCTATCCGCTCAACATCGTCCACCAGTACGAGCTCAGCCTCGAGGAGGCGCGCGAGCTGACCGGATGGGTGATCGGCGCCTCCAGGCGTGCGCTCGAGCGGCTGCCGGGCGCTCCTCGCAAGCGTCTGGACGACATGCCGTTTGCGGCCACGGTGCTGCGCCGGCTGCTGCGCCGGGTTTCGTCGACGCTGAACAC
>CAXUNX010000157.1:3749-6955 GCA_964252545.1 uncultured Acetobacteraceae bacterium
GGTGTTCAGCGTCGACGGGCTGCGCGAGGGCTGGTACATGCGGCGGGTGGCGGCGCACCTCGCCGGCGAGGACCCGCTGGACGCGATCGCGCGCGACATGTCGCGCCAGCTCAGCCGAAGTCAGGCGCTGCCGCCCGCGCTGATCGAATGGACCGCCGCCTTGTTCGGCCACGAGACCGCCGACGAACGCCGGCTGCGCGCGGCCGCCTGCTGGATGTCGGATTGCGGCGCCCACGACCATCCGGAGTATCGGGCCGAGCAGAGCTTCATGCGCATCCTGTACGCTCCCGGGATGGCCTTCTCGCATGCGGCGCGGGGCTTTCTCGCGCTGGCGATCGCGATGCGCTACGAGGCCGAGCTCGACCAGCCGTTCCTGCAATCGGCGCGTCGGCTGCTTGATCCGCAATGGCTGCGTCGCGCCGAGATGCTGGGGCTGTGCCTGCGGCTCGCCTATGTGCTCTGCGCCGGCACGCCGCAACTGCTGCAGGGCACCGGCATCGGCCAGGAAAACGACAAGCTGGTGCTGCGCCTGTCCGGCCAGCGCTTCGCCTTCAACGTCGAGAGCGTCACCCGGCGGCTGGACCGGCTGGCCCAGGCGGCGGGTCTGGCGCCGCTGATCGAGGGCGTGCCCGGTTGAAGCAGGCGGCGCTCGGCGTGCGGCTTGCGGCCGGTTTGCTCGCGGCGGCACTACTTGCTGCCGCCGGTCTGCTTCCGGGGACGGCGGCGCGGGCGGCCGACCGGCATGCGTTGTGGCGGATCGTACACGGCGCCTGCGTGCCGGACCAGGAGGCGCACCACGTGCCCGCACCCTGCGTGGTGGTTGACGAGGCCCACGGCTTTGCGGTCCTGAAGGACCGTCGTGGACGCGAGCAGTATTTGTTGATCCCGACCGCGCGCATCAGCGGCATCGAGAACCCGGAACTGCTGCGTCCGGATGCTCCCAACTATTTCGCCGAGGCCTGGGGGGAGATGCGGCTGGTTGAGGCAAGGCTGTCCCGCCGGCTGCCGGCCGATGACCTGTCGCTCGCGATCAACTCCGCCTATGGCCGCAGCCAGGATCAGCTGCACATCCACATGGAGTGCATCCGGCCGGCGGTGCACGCGGCGCTGGCGGCCGAGCAGGGACGGATCACCAGCGGGGGCTGGAGCGACCTGCCCGAGGCGCTTGCGGGCGATCATTACCGCGCCATCCGGATCAACGGTCCGGCGCTTGCAACCACCAGCCCGTTCCGGCTGCTTGCGGCATCGCTCGCTGATCCGGCCGGGCAGATGGGTCACCACACGCTGGTGCTGGTGGGTGCGCCGCCGCCTGCGGGCGGCTTCATCCTGCTGGACGGCCGAAGCAACCTGCTGCTGCTGGACCGCGGCTCTGGCGAGGCGCTGCAGGATCATGACTGCATGATCGCACGCACGGCACCCGGGTCCGCCCGGAACTGAGCCGGACCCGCCGGGGATCACCGCCAGTGCGCCGGGATCCACACGGGAACGCCGCCGCGGCCGCTCCAGTGGCCCGGCACCCAGCGGTGGTAGCGCGGCCCATAGGCCACATACTGCCCGGGGCGCCACACATAGGCCCGGCCATCCCAGTCCCAGGCGCCGCGCCGCCATGCCAGGCCCGGCCGTGGCGGCGGTGGAGGTGGCGCTTCAAAGCGCGGCGGCGGCACCGGCGCCCATTGCGCCATGGCGCCCGTGCTCAGGCAAACCAGGCCGCAGCCGCTAATGAGCGCGGCGGCGACGCGGCACCTGCCTCCGCTTGCTTGCATACCGAGCCTTCGCATCGATCGACCCTCTTCTTCCATGCTGTTCGAGACCGGCCGGAAGCTGGCATGCGGATCGTGGCGAAGGCGGGGCAGTGCGTGACGGCTGGTAACCGCAGGCTCAGAACGGCTTGAGCAGCCGCTCGAGATAGTTCAGCTCGTACCCGGGACGGGTGCGGTCGGTGTCGCGGCGGCGCAGCTCCTGTTCGATCTCGCGCGCACGCAACTGGTTGATCTTGTCGGGCACGTGGGTTTCGCCGTCGGGATCGTGCGGACCGCTCGCCACCGGCCGGCCCAGCGGATCGCGCGGGCCCGGCTGGCCGTCCTGGTCCTGGTCCTCGCCCGGATTGTCGCCCCCCGAGCCGCCGCTGCCATCGGCCATGCCCGGCATCAGCATCGGACTGCCGCTGGTGCCGGAGGACATCATCTGCCGCATCTGCTTGGCGCCTTTCTGCAGATCGGCCAGCGCCTGCTGCTGGGCATCCTGGGCAAGCTGATCCCGGCCGGTGGAAAGCGCCTGCCGGGCTTTTTCCATGTCCCGACCGGCTTGGTCGAAGCCGCCGGGGCGTTGGCCGCTCAGCTCGCGGAACTCCTGCCCGAGTTCGTCCAGGGCGCGAACAAGGCCGTGCTGCAGCCGCCCGTCCTGCTTGCGCTGGGCGGCGCGCGCCGCCTGCTGCGCAGCCTCCGCGGGATCCTCCGCAGCAGGCCGCTGGCCTTCCCCTGCCTGACCCTGACCTGCCTGGTCGCCCGTTTGGCTTTCACCGGCCTGGCTTTCACCGGGCTGGCCCTCACCAGACTGGCCCTCGCCAGCCTGGCTTTCTGCGGCCGGTGGCCGCGCGTTGCCGGGCCCGGCCATGTGGGCGCGCGCATCGGCGTCGGCCTGCGCCTGGGACTCGTCGGCCGGCTCGGGCGGCGTTTCGTCCCCGGCGGTGGGCGCCGCCCCGGTTTCGCCCTGCGGGATGCCGAGCCGCCCCAGCAGCTCGGCCGTTTGCGGATCCAGGGGGGCCGGCTGCTGGGCGCGCCTGGCTTTTTCCAGCGCGCCGCGCCTGGCCTGCGTCTGGTCGAGCAGCGCCGACTGGCGCCGCACCAGGTCCTGCAATCCCTGCATCTGCTCGCGCGCCTCTCGCTGCGCCGCCGCCTGCGCCTGCGCGTTCTGCAGGTCCTGCGGCGTCGCCGCACGCATCCGATCGAGCATGGACTGCATCTGCGCCAGGCGCTGCATGGCGTCCTGCGCGTGGCCGTGCGCTGCGTCGTCGCGCATCTGCTGCATCATGCGCGCGAGATCGCCGCCGTTCAGCATCTTGGCGTCCGGCATCGGCGGCAGCACCATGTGCTCGCGCTGCGCCTGCTGGGCAAGGGCTTGCATGCGTCGGGCGATCGCCCGCGACAGCGCCTCGATCCGGCGCTGCAGCTCGGATTGCTCCTGGTCGGTCTGACCCTTGTCGCCGC
>CAXUNX010000158.1:0-6923 GCA_964252545.1 uncultured Acetobacteraceae bacterium
CCCACACCAACGCCCGCACCCGCAAGGGCAAGGCGGTGGCGATCGCCGGCAAGAAAAAGGTCACCAAGTAGGCCGGCTTCCGGCGGATCGATCATCGCGGCGTGCCACTGGCGCGGCGCTGCCTCTTGAGAGCAGGACAAACATACCATGGCGAAAGCCGCCGCAGCTCCGCGCGTTCGCAAGAAAGAGCGCAAGAACATCATCTCCGGCGTGGCGCACGTGTTGTCTACGTTCAACAACACCATGATCACCATCTCGGACGCCCAGGGCAACGCGATCGCATGGTCCTCCTCGGGCAGCCAGGGCTTCAAGGGCTCGCGCAAATCGACCCCCTACGCCGCTCAGGTGGCGGCCGAGGATGCCGGCCGCAAGGCGCGCGAGCACGGCATGGAAACTCTGGAGATCGAGGTCTCGGGTCCTGGATCTGGACGCGAGAGCGCGCTTCGGGCGTTGCAGGCGGTCGGCTTCTCGATCACCGCGATACGCGACATGACCCCGATCCCGCATAATGGCTGCCGGCCCCGCAAGCGCCGTCGCGTCTGACGTCTCGCCGCCTGCTGAAATGCCGTCCTGATCCTGGTTCAGGCAGGGGGGCGCCTCTTGTTGTAGAAAGGCCACCATCTTGGTCCTCCAGAAAAACTGGCAGTCCCTGATCAAGCCGGAGAAGCTGGAAGTCGAGTCCGGCTCCGAGCCGTCCCGCACCGCGACCGTGGTCGCCGAACCGCTGGAGCGTGGCTTCGGCATGACCCTCGGCAACGCGATCCGCCGCATCCTGCTGTCCTCGCTTCAGGGAGCAGCGGTCACCGCGTTGCAGATCGACGGCGTGCTGCACGAGTTTTCCTCGATCGCCGGCGTGCGCGAAGACGTCACCGACATCGTGCTCAACATCAAGCAGCTCGCGCTTCGCATGCACGGCGAAGGCCCGAAGCGCATGGCGCTGACCGCGACCGGTCCCGGCGAGGTGCGGGCGAGCCAGATCCAGGTCGGTCACGACATCGAGGTGATGAATCCCGACCTGGTAATCTGCACCCTCGATGACGGCGTGAAGCTGGGCATGGAGTTCACGGTCGGGCTCGGCAAGGGCTATGTCCCGGCGGTGTTCAACCGTCCCGAGGACGCGCCGATCGGCCTGATCCCGATCGATGCGATCTATTCGCCGGTGCGCCGCGTCTCGTACAAGGTCGAGCCGACCCGGGTCGGGCAGGTGACCGACTATGACAAGCTGCTGCTGACCGTGGAGACCAACGGCGCGGTCACCCCGGAGGACGCGGTCGCACTCGCCGCGCGCATCCTGCAGGACCAGCTGCAGCTTTTCATCAATTTCGACGAGCCGCGTCCGGTGCGTCCGGAGGAGCCGCAGGACGACCTGCCGTTCAACCGCAACCTGCTTCGCAAGGTCGACGAGCTCGAATTGTCGGTGCGTTCGGCGAACTGCCTGAAGAACGACAACATCGTCTATATCGGCGATCTGGTGCAGAAGACCGAGCAGGAGATGCTCCGCACCCCGAATTTCGGCCGCAAGTCGCTCAACGAGATCAAGGAGGTGCTCACCTCCATGGGCCTCTCGCTGGGCATGAATGTGCCGTCCTGGCCGCCCGAGAACATCGAGGACCTCGCCAAGCGGCTCGACGAGCCGTTCTGAGCTTCTGACACCTAGGAAGAACGACCATGCGTCACGGGGTTGCCGGCCGGAAGCTCGGCGTCACATCGTCCCATCGCCTTGCCATGTTCCGCAACATGGCGGTGGCGCTGATCAAGCACGAACAGATCACCACCACCTTGCCGAAGGCCAAGGAGTTGCGGCCGGTGGCTGAAAGGCTGATCACGCTGGGCAAGCGCGGCGGCCTGCATGCGCGCCGTCAGGCCTACGCGCAACTGCGCGACGACGTCATCGTGGCAAAGCTGTTCTCCACCATCGCCGATCGCTACAAGGGCCGCGCCGGGGGCTATACTCGGGTGCTGCGCGCCGGCATGCGGCATGGCGACGCCGCCGACATGGCGGTGATCGAACTGGTGGAGCGCGATGTCTCGGCCAAGGGCCAGGATAGCGGGCCACGTCCGGAAGCCGTGGATCCTCTTTCCGACGAAAGCTGACGCGAGTCGGCGGGGTCCACTCGCAGGCCCCACCAGCCATCGGGCGCATGCCCCGATCCCCGTGATGAGCTGAACGCAGCGTCGACCCGACCCTTCGGCAAACGGTTCCGCCATGACCCGTGGGCGGTGCTTGATGCGATGGATGGCGCTGGATCTCAGCCGGGTGGCATTCGGCGCAGGCGCACCGATCCTGGCTGGATGAAGCCCGGCTTCGCTTGGGGTCGCGCCGAGGCGATGCGACGGCGAAAGCCGGCGCCCGGGCATCCGGCTCTGTGCCAGATGCATAACGATCTTGCGAGCGGGCCTCGCATCCTGCCCTTGCATGGCGCGTTGCATGATCTGGATAACGCACAAAGGAGCGCTTGATCATGGTCGACAGCAATCGGATCGAAGGTGCCGCGGAAGATACCGTCGGCAAGCTGCAGGACGGCATGGGCGGTCTGCTTGGCGACGGCGCCACCCAGGCCCGCGGCAAGGCCAAGCAGGTGGCCGGGCAGGCGCAGGGCTTTTACGGCGAGGCGCTCGACACCATCCGCGACATCACCGCGGATCAGCCGGTGGTCGCGCTGGTCGCTGCAACCGGGCTTGGCTTCCTGCTCGGTGCGATCGTCTCGCGTCGCTGATCCCGCTCCGGAGTCCATCGCATGCTCAAGCTTGCTCTGCTGTTCCTGGTGATCTCGATCATCGCCGGCATCTTCGGCTTCGGCGGGGTCTCGGCCGCGTCCGCCGGCATCGCCAAGATCCTGTTCTTCATCTGCATAGTCGTGTTCCTGATCTTCCTGGTCATCGGCGTGATGGCCGGCAAGGCGATCTTCTAGAGCCTGCCGCATTCGCACGGGCTCACCCGCTGCGGCGCCCGCTCCCGCTCACCAGGGTCGGGAACAGGGTTCAGGGGAGCCGCCGCTCCCCCGCCGTGTCATCTCTCGAGGAAGGCTGGGATCAGCGGGTCGCTGGTCTGCAACGAGTCCTTGCTCGGCAGGTCGGAGACAGTCCAGCCGCCGCCCATCTGTTCGATCAGTGACACGCTGTCGACCAGCCTCGATTGCTGAACGTCAAGCAGGCTCTGTTCGTCAGCTAGCGCCGTGACCTGGCTGGTCAGCACGGTGGTGTAGTCCACCGTGCCCGCTTCGAACTCGTTCAGCGACACCCTCACCGCCTGCTCCGCAAGTGCCACGGCGCGCGCCTCGGCGACGGATTGCTGCGCCAGGATGCGCAGCGCCGACAGGTTGTCCTCGGTATTCTCGAGTGCGGTCAGCACGGTCTGGCGATAGGTCGCAACCGCCGAATCGTAGGCGGCCCGTGCCTGCTCGATGTCCGCCGAACGCAGGCCGCCCTCGAACAGCACCTCGGTGGCGGTGGCACCCAGCGACCATACCCGATTGGCAACCTGGATCAGCGAGCCAATCGGATTGCCGGTCCAGCCATAGGCGGCGGACAGGCTGATGTCCGGATAGAACGCAGCGACTTGCACGCCGATCAGCGCGTTCTCCTGTTCCATGCCGCGTTCCGCCGCAGCGATGTCGGGCCGGCGCTGCAGCAGCGTCGCCGGAAGCACGACCGGGATCGGCGGCACGAACGAGGCGAGCTTCGCGGGCGGGAGGTCCAGCTCGGCGGGCGGATGGCCGGTCAGCACCGCGATCGCGTGCTCGTACTGGGTGCGCAGCACGCCGACGTTGATCGCCTGCGCCCGGGTCGATTCCAACTGGGTTTGCGCCTGCAGCAATGCGATCGGCGTCGTGGTGATTAGGCCGGCATTGTACTGGTTGCGGGTGATGCGCAGCGACGCCTCATAGCTCGTGATGGTGCGGTTCAGCAGGTCGGCGAGCGAGTCCTGCGCGCGCAGATTGAAGTAGTCGCTGGCGAGTGCCGCCTGATAGGAAAGCGAGGCGTTGGCGAGGTCGGCGGCACTCGACTGCGCCGCGGCGACGTCGCTCTCGACCTGCCTGCGTATGCGGCCCCACACGTCCAAATCCCAGCTCGCCGTGGCTTCGAGCTGGTAGGTGGTGGTGGTGAAGCTGTTGTCGCCGCCGACCCCGTTCAAGCCGCCGCTGGTGCCCCTGAGGCTGTCGGCGCCAACACCGGTCGAGTTCCGCGACACCGCCGGAACGCCGCTCAGCGTCGGAAACAGGCTGGCGCGGGCGGCGTCGACCAGGGCACGGGCCGCCCGGTAGTTCTCCTCGTACATCCTGACGTTCTGGTTGGACAGGCTGACCTGCGCCTCCAGCCGGTCCAGCACCGGGTCGTTGTAGATGCGCCACCAGCTCCCCTTGTCGAGAACCGCCATCGCCGGCGTGGCGCGTTGCCAGCCCGGCGGCGGCTGCAGCTCCTTGAACCGGGCCGAGACGATGGCGGCGGGCCGGTGGTAGTCCGGCCCGACCATGCAGCCGCCCACCACCCCCGGCAGCGGGGCCTGAAGCAGAACGGCCAGCCACGCCCGGGCTCGGGGGACGCGAAGTCGACGAGGTTTCATTCGGCGGGCGCATCCTGTGCCAGGTCTCGCCGCCGCCCGGACGTGCCGCGCCCGCTGCGGCGGCTCCAGCGCCGGTTCCACCAGTGGCGCATGCGGTCGAGATAAAGATAGACCACCGGCGTCGTATAGAGCGTCAGTGCCTGGCTGACCACGAGACCGCCGACCACCGACAGGCCGAGCGGCCGGCGCAGCTCGTTGCCGTAGCCGTGCCCGAACACCAGCGGCAACGCGCCGAGCGCGGCCGCGAAGGTGGTCATCATGATCGGCCGGAACCGCAGCCGGCAGGCCTGGGTGATGGCCTCGAGCGGCGCAAGCCCGTCCTCCCGCTCGGCGTTCAGCGCGAAATCGACCAGCAGGATGGCGTTCTTCTTGACGATGCCGATCAGCAGGATCACCCCGATCATCGCGATCAGCGAGAACTCCTCGCCGAACAACTGCAGCGCCAGCAGCGCGCCCACCCCGGCCGAGGGCAGGGTGGACAGGATGGTCAACGGATGGATGTAGCTCTCATAGAGCACGCCCAGGGTCACGTACACCGCCACCAGTGCCGCCAGGATCAGCAGTGGCTCGTTGCTCACGGTCTTCTGGAACTGGGCTGCGGTGCCGGCGAAGCTGCCGTGGATCGCCGGCGGCATGTGGATCGCGACCATGGTCTCCTGGATCACCCGGCCTGCGTCCGAGAGCGACTTGCCGGCGGCCAGGTTGAACGACACGGTCGCCGCGACGAAGTTGCCCTGGTGGTTGACCTGCAGCGGGGTGGTCGATTTCACGATCCTGGCCACCGCCGAAAGCGGCACCATGGTCTCCACCGTGGACGACACCGCCGAGCCGTTCGAAGTGCCGCGCCCGTTGGCCAGGCTGTTGTTGATGCTGTTCTGCAGCGATTGCGAGCTGGTGGAGAGCGTCGTGCCGGATTGCGTGCTGCTGACCGGCGTCGGACCCTGGCTGGAGCCGGTGGCGCTCGCGCCGTTCGAGGAGATCGCGGTCTGGGTGCCGATGGTGCTGGATCCCGAACCGCCGCCCCCCAGGCTGCCGCCGAGGCTGCCACTCTGGCCGCCGCCACTCTGGCCGCCGCCGGTCTGGCTGTTGGCTCCGGCCTGCGCCACAACCCGTATGGTGTTGCTGGCCGTGCTGCCGTTGGCGGTGCCGCCCGCGGTGCTGATCCAGATCTGGCTCAGGATGTCCGGGCTCTGCCAGAAGCGCGGCGCCACCTCCAGCACCACGTGGTACTGGTTCAGCGTGTTGTAGATCACCGACGCGGTGCGCTGGCCGAAAGCGTCGAACAGGGTGTTGGTGATGAGCTGTGGCGTGATCTGCAGCTTGGCCGCGGTGTCGCGGTCGATGGCGACCTCGGTCGCAGGGCCGCCCTGCTGCACGTCCGAGCTGACGTCGGTCAGCTCGGGACGCCTTTGCAGGGCGCGCTCCAGCTTGGGCATCCACTGGTAGAGCAGGTCCGAGGAGTCCGCCTGGAGCGTGTACTGGTAGCTGGCGTTGCTGGTGCGGCCGCCGGCCCGCACATCGGCTGCCGAACGGCAATAGAAGCTGGCGCCGGTCATGTGCGACAGGTGCCTGGTGAGCCGGGCGATGGTGGCGTCGGTGCTGTCGTGACGCAGGCCGATATCCTTGAGCTGGATGAACACCATGCCGATGTTCGAGCCGCGGTCGCCGCCGCCGGTATAGCCGGACACGTTCTGGACGTCCGGATCGGCCTTGATCACCCGCTCCGCGTCAACCAGCTTGCCGCTGATGTTCTGGAACGAGATCGACTGCTCGCCCTGTATGGTGCCGATCAGCAGCCCGACATCCTCGTTCGGAAAGAAGCCCTTCGGCATCGCCCGGAACAGCAGCACGGTGAGCACGATGGTCGCGGGCAGCGTCAGCACCACCAGCAGCCGGTGCTTGAGCGCCCAGGCCAGGCTGCTCTCGTAGCCCTCCTGCATTCCGGCCAGCGCGATCTCGATCCGCGACGAGACGCTGACCACGAAGCGGCGGCCGCGTCCGACCTGCCTCGGTTGGATCGCCACCCCGCGTGGCTTCACCCGCAGCAGCAGCGCGCACAGCATCGGCACGGTGGTCAGCGACAGCACGAAGGAGAGCAGGATGGTGATGGTCAGGGTCATCGCGAACTCGAAGAACAGCCGTCCGGCGATGCCCCCCAGCAGCAGGATCGGCGTGAACACCGCCACCAGCGAGACGGTGATCGACAAGACGGTGAAGCCGACCTCGCGCGCGCCGAGCAGGGCCGCCTCGCGCCTGCCCATGCCGGCCTCCATGTGCCGGGCGATGTTTTCCAGCACCACGATGGCGTCGTCGACGACGAAGCCGGTCGCGACCGTCAGCGCCATCAGCGACAGGTTGT
>CAXUNX010000159.1:0-6902 GCA_964252545.1 uncultured Acetobacteraceae bacterium
AAGCCCAGCAGCGTGGGCGCGAGATCGGCCAGCCGGCCGTCGCGCAGCGTCGCCCCGGGCAGGCCGGAAAGCACCACCGGCACCACGTTGAGGGTATGGGCGGTGTGCGGCACGCCGGTTGCCGGATCGCGCATCATCTCGCAGTTGCCGTGATCGGCGGTGGCCAGCAGCACGCCGCCCGCGCTTGCGATCGCGTCTGCGATCCTGCCGAGGCCGGTGTCGACGGTCTCCACCGCCTTGACGGCGGCCGCGAGATCCCCGGTATGGCCCACCATGTCCGGGTTGGCGTAGTTCAGCACGATCAGGTCATACTGCCCGGAGTCGATCGCCTCCACGGCGCGGTCGGTCAGTTCCGGGGCGGACATCTCGGGCTGCAGGTCGTAGGTCGCGACCTTCGGCGAGGGCACCATGATCCGGTCCTCGCCCGGCAGCACCACCTCGCGGCCGCCGTTGAGGAAATAGGTGACGTGCGGGTATTTCTCGGTCTCGGCCATGCGCAGTTGCCTCAGTCCGGCGGCGGAGACCACCTCGCCGAGCAGGTCGTCCAGGCTCTGCGGCGGGAACAGCACCTCGATCCGCCCGGCCAAGTGGTCGCTGTACCGGGTCATGCCGGCGGCGCAGGCAAACCGCGGCAGGCGCGAGCGCGGGAAGCCCTCGAAGCCGGGGTCAAGCAGGGCGTCATACAGTTCGCGGATGCGGTCGGCACGGAAGTTGAACGATAGCAACCCGTCGCCGTCGCGCACGCCGCGATACCCTCCGATCGCGGTGGGAGGCACGAACTCGTCGGTCACGCCGGCATCGTAGCTGCGCCTGAGCACCTCGTCGGGATCAACCGCCTGCTCGCCGCGGCCGCTCACCACCACATCGAATGCGCGCTGCACCCGCTCCCAGCGCTTGTCGCGGTCCATCGCATAGTAGCGGCCGCTTATCGTTGCGATCGTGGCTCGGGCAGGCAGCCCGGCCTGCAGCCGCGCGACCGCGTCGCGCCCGGATTGCGGGGGGGTGTCTCGCCCGTCGGTGAACGCGTGCAGGGCCACCGGAATTCCGGCCTCGGAAAGCAGCCGGGCGATCGCCGCCGCATGGTCCTGGTGGGCATGCACGCCTCCCGGCGAGACCAGCCCCATCAGGTGGCAGGTGCCCCCGTTCTGCTGCAGGCTGGTCACCAGCGTGCGCATCGCCGGGGTCTCGGCCACAGCACCGGACTCGATGGCGTGGGCGATCCGCGGCAGCTCCTGCATCACCACCCGGCCGGCGCCGATATTGAGGTGGCCGACCTCGGAGTTGCCCATCTGGCCGTCCGGAAGCCCGACATCGCGTCCGCAGGTGCGCAGGAAGCCGCGCGCACCACCGGCCCAAAGCCGGTCGAACACCGGGGTGCGAGCCAGCCGCACGGCGTTGTCGGCGGGATCCTCGCGCCAGCCGAAACCGTCCAGGATCACCAGCATCACCGGCCGGCGGTTCGAGCTGCTCTGGGATACCATCGGCGGGCATGCTCCATGACGAAGGGGTCAGGGCAGCATGCCACCGAAGCTGGGCGCTGTCAGGCGAGGTGAGCCGGCGGGAAGCTCGCGGTCGCCTGCCTGTGGCGGGGTGCCCGGCTACGGCCCGGTGGGCGCCGGAGGTGCGTTGGGGTCGTTCGGCCCGGTGCTGCCGCCGGTTGCGGGCGGATCGCTGGCTGGAAACGTATCGTCCAGGGTGTCGTCGATCTTGTCGTCGAGGTCCTCGGGTGGGCCGTCCTCTGGCTCGGTGGTGCCCGACATCGCGCTGCTCCTTCGAATTGACCTTCCAGCCTGTTCTAAAGGCGCGGCGCTCGGCTAGGTTTCCGGGTGCCTGAGCCCCATCTGAAGTCGGTCAACCGCCACCGGCAGGAGGTTTAATCGCCATGAGCAGCCGTATCAGCAGCACTTCCCCCGGCAACGACATCTGGCGCACCAAGCTGTCGCCGGAGCAGTACCGGGTGATGCGCGAGCACGGCACCGAGCGTCCCGGCGCCAGCCCGCTCAACTACGAGAAGCGCGACGGGCTGTTCCATTGCGCCGCCTGCAACACGCCGCTGTTCCGTTCCGACGCCAAATACGAGAGCGGCAGCGGCTGGCCGTCGTTTTTCGCGCCGATCGCCGGCGCGATCGAGACCCAGGAGGATAACAGCCTGTTCATGCGTCGGATCGAGGTGCATTGCGCCACGTGCAAGGGTCACCTGGGCCACCTGTTCCCGGACGGGCCGCAGCCGAGCGGCGAGCGCTACTGCATGAACGGGGTGGCGCTGGATTTCGTGCCCACGGGCTCGTAGCCCTCCAGGCGTGGAGGCCGCCGCCAACATCGTCGTGCTCGACCACCCGCTGGTGCAGCACAAGCTCACGCGGTTGCGCCAGGCGGCCACCTCGACCGCCGGTTTCCGAAGGCTGGTGCGCGAGCTCAGCCTGCTGATGTGCTACGAGGCCACCCGCGACCTGCCGCTGGAGGAGGTCGAGATCGAGACACCGCTCGAGCGCACCACCGGGCGCATGCTGTCGGGCAAGAAGCTCTGCTTCGTTTCCATCCTGCGGGCCGGCAACGGGCTGCTGGACGGAATGCTGGACCTGGTGCCGGCGGCACGGGTGGGCCATGTCGGGCTTTATCGTGACCACAAGACGCTGCAGCCGGTCGAATACTACCTCAAGCTGCCCGAGGACATGTCCGAGCGGCACAGCATCGTGGTCGATCCGATGCTGGCGACCGGGCACAGCGCGGTCGCCGCGCTGTCGCGGCTGAAGGCGGCGGGCGCCCGGCAGATCAGCTTCGTGTGCCTGTTGGCGGCCCCGGAAGGGCTCGCGCGCTTGGCGCAGGCGCATCCGGAGGTGAGGCTGATCACCGCGGCGATCGACCGCGGGCTCGATGCCAACGGCTACATACGACCGGGGCTCGGCGACGCCGGCGACCGGCTGTTCGGCACCAAGTAGAGCCGCAACCTCGGCGTCCTCCTTCCGTTTCAGCAGGATCAAAGCAACGGAGAACCGCCATGACGGATCATGTCTACCGCGTCATCGAACTCGTCGGCAGCTCGGAGTCCGGCCTCGAGGACGCCATCAAATCCGCCATCAGCAAGGCCTCCAACACGGTGCGGCACATGCGCTGGTTCGAGGTGGTCGAGACCCGTGGCCACATCGAGAACAACCAGCTCAGCCACTACCAGGTGACGTTGAAGGTGGGCTTCGCCGTTGAGGACGAGAACGTCCACCTGCAGCCCTGAGCCCGAGCCCGAGCCTTCAGCCGAGACGGGTTTGCAACGGGCTCCCGGCTAGGCTCTCCGCACCGAGTAGGTTTCACGCAGCACGGCGGCGATCTCGTCGGCGTGCAGCGGGTCGCGCGCCTCGACCATCACCTCCAGCTCCGCCGCCTGCACACTGGGTGCGGCGAACAAGCGCTGGTGCGACACCTCGATGATGTTGCCGCCGCTGCGTCCGATCCGGGTCGCGATGTCGGCGAGCACGCCGGGACGGTCAGGGATCTCCAGCAGCAGCCGCAGCAGCCGCCCGTCGCGGAGCAGCGAGCGGAGCAGGGTGTTGGCCAGGATGCGGCTGTCGATGTTGCCGCCGCAGACCGGGATCGCCACCCGCCGGCCGCGAAACCGCTGCGGATCGCTCAGCACCGCGGCGAGGGCTGCGGCACCCGCGCCCTCCGCCACCTGCTTGGCGCTTTCCGCGAGCAGGGTGATCGCATCCTCGATCGCGCGCTCGGCGACCACCAGCACATGATCCACATGCGCCCGGATCACCTCCAGCGGATGGCGTCCCACGCTGATCACCGCGATGCCCTCGGCGATGGTGGCGCCGCCGCCGGGGGTGATCTCGTCCGCCGGATGCGCGCTCAGCGAGGAATGGCTCTCCACCTGCACCCCGATCACCTCGAGGCCGGGACGCAGCGCCGCCGCCGCGATGGCGCAGCCGGCGATCAGCCCGCCGCCGCCGATCGGCACCACCAGCGCGTCGAGCGGCCCGGCATCCTCGAGCAGCTCGAGCCCGCAGGTGCCCTGGCCGGCCATCACCGCCGGGTCGTCATAGGGATGCACGAACACCCGGCCCTGGCTTTCGCACAGCATCGCCGCATGGCGCGAGGCCTCGGTGAAGTCATCGCCGTGCAGCACCACGCGAGCACCCCAGGCGGCGGTCCGGGTCACCTTGGCCACCGGCGTGAAGCGCGGCATCACGATCACCGCGTCGATGCCGAGCAGGCTGGCGTGCCGGGCCACCCCCTGGGCGTGGTTGCCGGCGGACACGGTGATCACGCCGCGCCTGCGCTCCTCCGCGTCAAGCAGCGCCAGCTTGTTGGCGGCACCCCGCTCCTTGAAGGAGCCCACCGCCTGCAGGTTCTCGAGCTTGAGGGTGACCTCGGCGCCGGTGGCGCGGCCCAGCGCATCCGAAACCAGGGTGGGCGTGCGGATCACCCGGCCCTGGATACGCGCCGCCGCCGCCCGGACGTCGTCGATGCCGATCATCCGGCCAAGCTCCGCTTTCAGCTCCGGCCTCAGCCGTAGCTGATGGCGAGGATCTCGTAGGTGCGGTCGCCGCCGGGTGCCGGCACCGAAACGCTGTCGCCCTTCTTCTTGCCGATCAGCGACTTCGCGAGCGGCGAGGACACCGACAGCAGCCCCGACTTGATGTCCGCCTCGTAGACGCCGACGATCTGGTAGGTCGCTTCCTTGTCGGTCTCCTCGTCAACCAGGCTGACATGGGCGCCGAACTTGACGTGATCGCCGGACAGCGTGGCGGGCTCGATCACCTCCACCGAGGAGACGATCTCCTCGAGCTCCTGGATCCGCCCCTCCACAAACGACTGCCGCTCCCGCGCCGCGTGATACTCGGCGTTCTCCGACAGGTCGCCGTGGCTGCGCGCCTCGGCGATGGCGCGGATGATGGCCGGACGCTCCTCGCTCTTCAGCTTGCGGAGTTCATCCTCCAACCGCTGCAGACCACGGCCTGTCATCGGAAATTTCTGCAAAGTGGCTGGTCCTTGGAATGCGTGTCCCTGAAAACACGTCGGGAAAGACGAGAGAAGACGCGGGTGCGGCTGGTTTCGGATGCCGCACCTTGGGGTCTGCTCAGAACGATCCGCGAAAATACGACTGAAGCGGAGCCACTTCAAGCGGCCCTTCCCGCAGCGCCGCGATGGCGTGCACCGCCGCACGCGCGCCCGCCGTGGTGGTGTAGTGCGGCACGCCGTGGGTCAGCGCCGAGCGCCGGATGTCGAAGCTGTCGGCCACCGACTGCGCGCCCGACGCGGTGTTGATCACCATCTGCACGTCGCCGCTGCGGATCGCGTCCACGCAGTGCGGCCGACCTTCCAGCACCTTGTTGACCTCCTCCACCGCAAGCCCCGCCTCGCGCAGCCGCTTCGCCGTGCCGCGGGTCGCCAGGATCGCGAACCCCATCTCGCCGAGCCGCCGCGCCAGCGGCACCAGCATCGGCTTGTCGCCGTCGCGCACCGACAGGAACACCCTGCCCGCCTGCGGCAGCTTCACCCCGGCGCCGAGCTGGGACTTGGCGAAGGCGCGCTCGAAGCTGGCATCCAGCCCCATCACCTCGCCGGTCGAGCGCATCTCCGGGCCCAGGATGGTGTCGACGTCGGGGAAGCGCGCGAACGGGAACACCGCCTCCTTGACCGCGACGTGCGGCGCGATGGCGCGGTCGTCGAGCCGGAATTCGCTGAGCTTGGCGCCGGCCATCACCCGGGCGCCGATCTTGGCCACCGCCACCCCGGTCGCCTTGGCCACGAACGGCACCGTGCGGGAAGCCCGCGGATTGACCTCCAGCACGAAGATGTCGCGGTCCTTGATGGCGTATTGCACGTTCATCAGGCCGACGATGCCGAGTGCTCGCGCCATTGCGGCGGTCTGCTCCTTCAGCTCGTCGATGGTGGCGAGCGACAGCGAATAGGGCGGCAGCGAGCAGGCGGAGTCGCCGGAATGGATGCCGGCCTCCTCGATATGCTCCATCACCCCCGCGACATAAACCTCCCTGCCATCGCAGATGCAATCGACGTCGGCCTCGATGGCGTCGTTCAGGTAGCGGTCGATCAGCACCGGGCCGGAGGCGATCTCCGGGCCGGCGAGCTGGAGCGCCACGCGCATGTAGCGCTGCAGGCTGGCGCGGTCGTGCACGATCTCCATCGCCCGGCCTCCCAGCACGTAGGAGGGCCGGATCACCACCGGATAGCCGATCCGCTCGGCCACCGCCTCCGCGGCAAGCGCGGAGCGGGCGATGCCGTTCTCCGGCTGCCGCAGCCCGAGCTTGTGCAGCAGCGCCTGGAACCGTTCGCGGTCCTCGGCGCGGTCGATCGCGTCGGCCGGGGTCCCCAGGATCGGGATGCCGGCCTCGGCCAGCGCCTGCGACAGCTTGAGCGGGGTCTGGCCGCCATACTGCACGATGCAGCCCAGCACCGTGCCGCGCTCCCCCTCGCGCCGGATCAGCGCGATCACCTCCTCGGCGGTGAGCGGCTCGAAATACAGCCGGTCGGAGGTGTCGTAGTCGGTGCTGACGGTTTCCGGGTTGCAGTTGACCATGATCGTCTCGAACCCGGCCTCGCGCAGCGCATAGGCGGCATGCACGCAGCAATAATCGAACTCGATGCCCTGGCCGATGCGGTTGGGGCCGCCGCCCAGGATGACGATCTTGCGCCGATCGCTGGGCTCGCTCTCGCAGGCGGGCGGCGCGAAGCCGCCCTCGAAGGTCGAATACAGATAGGGAGTGGTGGAGGCGAACTCGCCGGCGCAGGTGTCGATGCGCTTGTAGACCGGGCGCACGCCGTTCCGCTCGCGCGCCGCCTGCACCTGCCCGGGCAACGCGCCGGCCAGCACCGCCAGGCGCGCATCCGAGAAGCCGAGCGCCTTCAGCCGGCGGAGCGCGGTGGCGTCGCCGGGCAGGCCA
>CAXUNX010000160.1:0-6776 GCA_964252545.1 uncultured Acetobacteraceae bacterium
CACCACGGCGGCACCCGATCGGGCGAACGCCCGGGCGGTGGCCAGGCCGATGCCAGAGCCCGCGCCGGTCACCAAGGCGACCTGGCCTTCGAAGTCATAGGTGGGGTTCATGTAACGGTCTCCTGTCCGGTCGGCGTGCGCGCGGCCCGCTAGCGCTTGGTTCGCTCGGCCTCGGCCTGGGGGTAGCGGTCGCCCTGGACCGCGATCGTCGCGGCGGCGGCGTCGATGCCCCGCATCTCCTCCGGCGTGAGGTCGAGGGCGGCGGCGGCGATGTTCTCGTCCAGGCGATGCGGTTTGGTGGTGCCCGGGATGGGGACAACCCAGGGCTCACGTGCCAGCAGCCAAGCGAGCGCGACCTGCGCCGGCGTCGCGCGCTTCTGCCGGCCGATCTCTTCCAGCAGTGCGACCATGGGACGGTTGGCCTTGCGGGCGTCCGGCGTGAAGCGCGGCAGATCGGCGCGGTTGTCGTTGCCGCCGAACGCGGTGGTCTCGTCCATCGCCCCGGTGAGAAAACCCCGGCCCAGCGGGCTGTAGGGCACGAACCCGATGCCCAGCTCGGCGCAGGTCGGCAGCACCGCATCCTCGGGCTCACGCCACCAGAGCGAGTACTCGCTCTGGATCGCGGCCACGGGCTGGACGGCGTGCGCGCGCCGGATGGTCTCGGCCCCCGCCTCGGACAGGCCGAAATGCTTCACCTTGCCCTCGGCAATCAGCTCCTTGACCGTACCGGCGACCTCCTCGATGGGCACGTCCGGATCCACGCGGTGCTGGTAGAGCAGGTCGATCGCCTCGACCCGCAGTCGCCGGAGCGACGCCTCGACGGCGATGCGGATACGGTCGGGACGGCTGTTGAGACCGCCGGCACCGCCCGGGCTGAGATCGAAGCCGAACTTGGTGGCGATGACCACACCGTCGCGGACCGGCTCCAGCGCCTCGCCCACCAGCTCCTCGTTGGTGAACGGGCCATAGACCTCGGCTGTGTCGAAGAAGGTCACGCCGCGCTCGACCGCTTGCCGGATCAGGGTGAGCATCTCGCTCCTGTCTGCTGCAGGGCCGCGGTGATGGTTCATTCCCATGCATCCCAGGCCGAGGGCCGAGACTTCGAGACCATTCTTGCCGAGGGTGCGCTTGCGCATTCCCGCTACTCCTTTCGGACCATCAGCGCCGGTACTGGGCATCGCTGACCTGCTCCATCCAGTCCACCGGCGAGCCGTTCAGCCGCTCCTGGATGGCGATGTGGCTCATGGCCGTGGTGGCGGTGGCCCCGTGCCAGTGCTTCTCGCCCGGCGCGAACCAGACCACGTCGCCGGGCCGGATCTCCTCGACGGGCCCGCCCTCCCGCTGCACCCAGCCGCAGCCGGCGGTCACGATCAGGGTCTGGCCGAACGGATGCGTGTGCCACGCGGTCCGCGCGCCCGGCTCGAAGGTCACCAGCGCCCCACCGACCCGCGCCGGATCGGGCGCGCTGAACAGGGGGTCGATGCGCACCGTCCCGGTGAACCAGTCCGCCGGGCCCTTGCCGGACGGCTGACTGCCCGCTCGCTTGATCTCCATCTCCGTCTCCTTCGTTCTCACCTGGAGGACGATGTGGAGAGGGCCCCTGCCGCCGATAAGACACTGGAACCTGCATGGACCCAGAAGCTAGGCTTCTGAATGCCCCGCATGGACCTCAACGACCTCGTGGCCTTCCTGGCCGTGGCGCGCGAGCGCAGCTTCACCCGTGCCGCCGCCCAGCTCGGCGTGTCGCAATCGGCGCTGAGCCAGACGTTGCGTGGCTTGGAAACACGCCTCGGGCTGCGGCTGCTGACCCGCACCACGCGCAGCGTGGCCCCCACGGAGGCGGGCGAACGCCTGCTCCGCGCCGCCGGGCCGCGCCTCGACGAGATCGACGCCGAACTGGCGGCCCTCGGCGACCTGCGCGACCGGCCCGCGGGGACGATCCGCATCACGGCGCACGACCATGCGCTGCAAACCGTGCTTTGGCCGGCCCTGGGGCGGCTGCTGCCCGAGTACCCGGAGGTCAAGGTGGAGGTGGCCGTCAGCGCCGGCCTGACGGACATCGTCACCGAGCGCTTCGACGCCGGCATCCGCACCGGCGAGATGGTGGCGAAGGACATGGTGGCCGTCCGCATCGGGCCCGACATGCGCTCGGCCGTCGTCGGCGCACCGGCCTACGTCGCCGGACGGGGCCGCCCGAAGACGCCGCAGGACCTGACCGGCCACGCCTGCATCAACCTCCGCCTGCCGACCCGCGGAGGCCTCTACGCTTGGGAGTTCGAGAAAGCGGGACGCGAGGTGCAGGTCCGGGTCGAAGGGCAGCTCACCTTCAACGAGAGCGCCCCCATGCTCGATGCGGCACTGGCCGGATTCGGATTGGCCTACCTGCCGGAGGACAGCGTGCAGGGCCACCTTGATCAGGGACGGCTCGTCCGGGTGCTCACCGACTGGTGTCCGCCCTACCCGGGCTACCACCTCTACTACCCTAGCCGACGTCAGCCGACGCCGGCCTTCAGCCTGCTCGTCGATGCGCTGCGCTACCGCGCGTGACGGCGTGTTCCGGGTCGAACACGGCGGTTACTGATCACGATGCAGCCTCCGCACGCTTGCGCTTAAAGCACCAGCGCGCCGAGCAGCGCGTCCAGGCGCAGGCGGCCGGCCGGAGTCGGCCGCAATCGATCGGCGTCCCAGGCCAGGTAGCCTTCGGCTTCCGCGGCTTGCAGGATGTCCGGGTCGAGTGCTGCGCGCAGCGCCGTGCCGGTGCGGGCCTGGAACGCCGGCGCAGAGATGCCCTCCGAAAGCCGCAGCCCCATCAGCAGCATCTCGCGGGTGCGGTCGAGAAGGCTCAGCTCCTCCAGGCTGGTTTCACCGGAACCGGTGCGCTCGACCCGCTCCGCCCACGGCTCCGGCGCGCGATGGCGACGGGTGGCGAACAGCCTGCCCCGCAGGGTCAGGCGGCCATGCGCGCCGGGCCCGATGCCGGCATAATCGCCATAGCGCCAGTAGGCGAGGTTGTGGCGGCTTTGGGCGCCGGGCCTGGCATAGTTGGACACCTCGTAGGCCTCGAGGCCGTGCAGCCCCGCCACCCGCGCGGTCTCCTGGTAGAGCGCCGCGGCATGGTCGTCGTCGGGCAGGGTGATCAGGCCCTGGCGATGCATCGCCTGGTAGCGCGTGCCGGGCTCGATGGTGAGCTGGTAGAGCGAGAGATGGTCCGAAACCAGGCGCAGCGCCTGGTCAAGCTCGCCGCGCCAGGCGGCCAGGCCTTGCTGCGGCCGGGCATAGATCAGGTCGAACGAAAGGCGCTCAAACAGCGCCCGCCCGGTTTCCAGCGCCGCCACCGCCTGCTTCGCCGTGTGTTCGCGTCCAAGCAGCCGGAGGGCCTGGTCATCCAGCGCCTGCACGCCCAGCGAAAGCCGGTTGACCCCGGCGTCGCGGAAATCCCGCAGCCGCGACGCCTCGACGCTGGTGGGATTGGCCTCCAGCGTGATCTCGAGGTCGGCCGACGGCTCGAACAGGCTCTTCGCCCGGGCGACCAGGCCGGCCACGCTGTCCGGCTGCATGAGGCTCGGGGTGCCGCCGCCGAAGAAGATCGATTGCAGCAGGCGGGGCCCGCCTTCCTGCAGGCGGGCGGCCTCGTGCTCGAGCTCGGTGCGCAGCGCCGCCGCGAAGCGCCGTTCCGGCAGCCTGTCCCGCACATGGCTGTTGAAGTCGCAATAGGGGCATTTGGCGAGGCAGAACGGCCAGTGGATATAAAGCGCCAAAGGCTGCATCAGATCGCGACGCGCACGCCCAGCTCCACCACCCGGTCGCTCGGGATGCGAAAGAACTCGGTGGTGGTCACCGCATTGCGGGCCATCAGGAGGAACAGCGACAGCCGCCAGATCGGCATGCGCGGGATGGTGGCGCGCACCAGCACCTCGCGGCTGAGGAAATAGCTCGCCTGCATCGGGTCGAACGAGACGCCCCGGTTGCGAAGGTCCTCCAGCGCCCGGGGCAGGTTGGGGCTTTCCATGAAGCCGTAGCGCAGCAGCACCCGGTGGATGCCGGGGGCGAGTTCCTCCACATCCAGCCGCCGGCCGCCGCTGGCTTCCGGCTGGTCGAGGTTCTGGACGGTCACGAACAGCACCTTCTCGTGCAGCACCTTGTTGTGCTTGAGGTTGTGCAGCAGCGAGGCCGGGACGAATTCCGGGTTGCCGGTCAGGAACACCGCCATCCCCGGCACCCGTATGGTGCGCGATTGCGGCAGCCGGCCAAGAAACGAGGCGAGCGGCATGCTGTCCTGCTTCCAGCGCAGCGCCAGCAGCTCGCGGCCCCGCTTCCAGCTGGTCATCAGCGCGGTCAGCACGATGCCGAGCAGCACCGGCACCCAGCCACCCTGGGGGATCTTGAGCGCGTTGGCGGCAAAGAACACCCCGTCGACCAGGAAGAAGCCGCCGAACACGCCGATGGCCGCGAACCGCGACCAGCCATAGATGCGGCGGAACACCACCATCGCCAGGAAGCAGGTGCACATGAAGGTGCCGGTCACCGCGATGCCGTAGGCGGAAGCCAAGGCGTCGGAGGAGCGGAACGCCAGCACCAGCAGCAGCACGCCCAACATCAGCGCGCGGTTGATCTGCGGCACATAGATCTGCCCCTCCTCGTCGGGGTTGGTGTGCAGCACCCGCATCCGGGGCAGGTAGCCGAGCTGCACCGCCTGCCTGGCGATCGAATAGGCGCCGGTGATCATCGCCTGGCTGGCGATCACCGTGGCGGCGGTGGCAAGCACCACCATCGGCAGGCGCAGCCAGTGCGGCCCGAGCAGGAAGAACGGGTTGGCGATGGCGGAAGGGTGGGTGATGATCAAGGCACCCTGGCCGAGATAGTTCAGCGCCAGCGCAGGCAGCACGAAGAACAGCCAGGCGAGGCGGATCGGCGAGCGGCCGAAATGGCCCATGTCGGCGTAGAGCGCCTCCGCGCCGGTCACCGAGAGCACCACCGCGCCGAGGGCGACGAAGGCGATCCAGCCGTGGTGCCAGATGAAGATCGCGGCATGGTACGGCAGCAGGGCGCCCAGGATGAACGGGTGGTGCGCCACCTCGATCGCGCCGGTCGCCCCGATGCTGCCGAACCACAGCACCATGATCGGACCGAAGATGCGCCCGACGCTGCCGGTGCCTCGCCATTGCAAGGTGAACAGCGCCACGATCACGAGCACCGCCACCGGCAGCACCACCTCGCCGGCCGAAGGCAGGCTCACCTCGAGCCCTTCCACCGCCGAAAGCACGGAGATGGCGGGCGTGATGGTGCCGTCGCCGAAGAACAGGCAGGCGCCGATGATGCCGAACAGCCCGAGCAACCCGCGCAGCCTGGCACCGGGCGCGACCCGCTGCGCCAGCGCCATCAAGGCCAGGATGCCGCCCTCGCCCCCGTTGTCGGCGCGCATGATCAAGGTCACGTACTTGATCGTGACCACCATGATCAGCGACCAGAAGATCAGGCTTTCGATGCCCATCACCTCGAACGGCATCGGCGCCTTGGCGCTGATGATCGCGATGGTGGCCTTCAGCGCATAGAGCGGGCTGGTGCCGATGTCGCCGTACACCACCCCCAGCACGCCAAGCAGCGCCGCCAGGCCGAGATCGCCCGGACGGACTTCGGTGCGCGGCCGGGCCGGTGATGCGTGGTGGCTGGCGGGATCGCGGGAAGAAACAAGCGGGACGTCTTGGCTGGACGTACCGGCATCACGGCTCATGAACAGCTCCGGAGAGGCTGGCCGCCAGGCTGTCTCGCATCAGGCTGTCTCGCATGGCGGCGGCGAGCGCCCCCATACGACTCAATGACCGGTCCAGGCAAGCTCAGCCACCGGCGGCGGCAGGCCGCGGCCGCGCGCCGAACAGGGCCGAGCCGATGCGGATCTCCGTGGCCCCCGCCTCGATGGCGGCCTCGAAATCGTCGGACATGCCCATCGACAGCCCGTCGAGGCCGCATTCCCGGGCGATCCCGGCGAGGGCCCGGAAATACGGCAGCGGCTCCTGTTCCGCCGGCGGGATGCACATCAGGCCGGTCAGCGCCGGCCCGAAGCGCCGGCGGCAGCTCTGGATGAACCCGGCCGCCGCGGCACGCGAAACGCCGGCCTTTTGCGGTTCGTCGCCGATATTGACCTGCACCAGCAGCTCCGGCAGGCGCCCCTCGCGCTCGGCCGCCTGCGCGATCGCATCCGACAGCTTCGGCCGGTCCAGGGTTTCGATCACGTCGAAGCCGCGCACCGCGTCGCGCGCCTTGTTGGTTTGCAGGGGTCCGATCAGGTGCAGGCGCAGCTCCGGCGCGCGCTCGCGCAGGCCCGGGAACTTCTCCAGCGCCTCCTGCACCCGGTTCTCGCCGAAGCGGCGCTGCCCCTCTTCCAGCAGAACCGCGATCTCGCTCGCGCACCGGGTCTTGGAAACCGCCAGCAGCGAGACCGAGTCCGGCCGGCGTCCACTCGCATCCGCGGCCGAGGCGATGCGCAGGCGGATCTCGTGCAGGGCGGAGGGCGTGGACATTCCTTGCAGGCTCCCCTGCACGGCATCCCGGGTCAAGCGCGGTTCTCCGGCCGGGCTAAGGGAGGAGGCGCCCTGGTCTGGAGGGCCGCGGCGTGGCATCTGCTCGCAAACCGCCAGCCGGAGGCCATGAGCAGAGTGTCCACCGCCGCCGACCCGACCCGAGACATCGCC
The DNA here is from genome assembly GCA_964252545.1 of uncultured Acetobacteraceae bacterium. GTDB lineage: Bacteria > Pseudomonadota > Alphaproteobacteria > Acetobacterales > Acetobacteraceae > Lichenicoccus. The sequence goes on from CAXUNX010000160.1 coordinate 6,690, forward strand.
TTTGACATCCTGGCCGCGGTGCTGGAACGCAGACGCAGCCTGGAGGAGGTGCTCGACCAGGCGCCGGCGGAGCTGCCCGCGCGTGAC
>CAXUNX010000161.1:0-6758 GCA_964252545.1 uncultured Acetobacteraceae bacterium
GCGCAAGTTCGGCCGCGCGCCGTGCGCCAGCTGGCGGTAGACCGACAGGTAGTCCTCGGCCATGCGGCGGGCGGTGAAGCGGGTCTCGAAGCGGTTGCGGATCGCACCGGTGCTGAGCTGGCCCAGCCGGCCCACGGCGCTGATGGCGCTGGTCTCGTCCTCGACGATGAAGCCGGTCAGCCCGTCCTCGATCACCTCGGGCACCGAGCCGCGGTTGAACGCGATCACCGGCGTGCCGCAGGCCATCGCCTCGATCATCACCAGCCCGAACGGCTCCGGCCAGTCGATCGGCATCAGCAGGCCGAGCGCCCCGGACAGGAATTCCGGCTTCTGGCCGTCGCTGATCTCGCCGATCAGCTCGACCCCCTCGCCAAGCAGCGGACGGATGCGGTGCTCGAAATACTCGGCGTCGACCTTGTCCACCTTGGCCGCGATCTTGAGCGGGATGCCGCTCGCGCGGGCGATGCGGATCGCCTTGTCGACGCCCTTCTCCGGGCAGATCCGGCCCAGGAAGGCCAGATAGCCGCGCTCGCCTGGCCTTGGCGTCAGCAGCTCGGCGGGCAGGCCGTGCAGCACGGTGCGCACGAAGTTGGCCTGCGGCAGCGGACGCCGCTGGCTGTCGGAGATCGAGACCACCGGCACCTGGTTGAAGGTGTTGAACACCGGCTGCAGCTCGGGAAGGTCGAGGCGGCCGTGCATGGTGGTGACGCAGGGCACCTTCTGCCGGCTGAAGAACGAGAACGGCCAGTAGTCCATGTGGAAGTGCAGCACGTCGAACTCGTCCATCCGGCGCGCGATCTGCTCCATCATCAGCATGTGGGGCGCGATCGGATCGCGGATCGCGGGATCCAGCCGCAGCGCGCGCGGCCAGCAGGCGTGCAGGTCGGCGCCGGTGACGCTGTCGCCGCTGGCGAACAGGGTGACCTCGTGGCCGAGGCCAACCAGCTCCTCGGTCAGGAACGAGACGACCCGCTCGGTGCCGCCGTAAAGCTTCGGAGGGACGGCTTCATGGAGCGGGGCAATCTGGGCGATGCGCATAAAGTTGGGTTCCTCTGACGTGCTACCCTGGATTAAACAGGCCGATCACGGCAATTTCTTGGCGACCGTGGGATTTCTTCGCGTCAAATATGGATAACAATGAAACGCTCGTAAACTAAGCGGAACATCTTGGGTTCTGCTCAAGCATTACTCAACTTGCCTGCGTCGTGCCCGCACCCGAGTGGAAGCCACATGCCCCAGACCAGAGCCCAAGCCCAAGCTCAAGCCCACCTCCGGGCAGACGCCCAGTCCAGAGCCTGGTCTCAGGCCGGCAACCGGGCCGATTCCAGGCCCACCATCTCCGATGCCGACCTGGTGCGGCTGTCGCGCAAGCCGATGGCCTTCATGTTCCGCTACATCAAGCGGCACAAGATCCAGCACAGCCTGATCCTGCTGTCGGTGGTGCTGGCGGTCGGCTGCGCGGTTGGCTCGTCCTATGCGGTCAACTACCTGGTGGACACGCTCAACGGGCACCGCAACGGCCCGATGCCCCCGGTCTGGCGGGCGGTCGGCTTCCTGGGCGGGCTGATCGCGCTCGACAACATGTCGTGGCGCATCGGCGGCTGGGTCTCGACCTATGCCTTTGTCACCGTCACCGGCGACCTGCGTCGGGATCTGTTCCGACACCTCACCGGCCATGCGCCGTCCTATTTCGCCGACCGCATGCCCGGCACCCTGGCCGGCCGCATCTCGGCCACCTCGACCGCCATGTTCACGCTGGAGAACCTGGCATTCTGGAACGTGCTGCCGCCGTGCCTCAACGTCGCCTTCTCGATCCTGCTGATGGTGATCGTCAGCCCGCTGATGGCGGCCGTGCTGGTGGTGCTGGCGGGCCTGCTGTCCTGGCTGATGTTCAACCTCGCCGCCGGCGGCCGGCCGCTGCACCACCGCTATGCGGGCGAGGCGGCGCGGGTCGACGGCGAGCTGCTCGACGTCATCAACAACATGCCGCTGGTGCGCGCGTTCGGCGCCACCCACCGCGAGCGGCGGCGCTTCGGCGAGCGGATGAAGGTGGAGATGGACTGGCGCGGCCGCTCGCTGCGCTACCTGGAGAAGCTGCGGCTGGTGCATGCCGGGCTGACCGCCGTACTCACCGCCGGCCTGCTGATCTGGGCGATTCTGCTCTGGCACTATCACCGCGCCAGCGTCGGCGAGGTAGTGATGGTCACCACGCTGGGCTTCATGATCCTGCACGGCACCCGCGACCTCGCGGTGGCGCTGGTGGAGACCATCCAGCACATCGCCCGTCTCGCCGAGGCGCTCGGCACCCTGCTGCTGCCGCATGACATGCCCGACGCCAACGACGCCACCGGCTTCACCGGCCAGGCCAAGGGCGAGGTGGTGTTCGACAAGGTGGTGTATGCCTATCCGGGCGGCACGCCGATCCTTGACGGCTTCGACCTCAAGGTCGAGGCCGGCACCCGGGTCGGGCTGGTGGGGCGTTCGGGCTCGGGCAAGACCACGGTGCTCGCCCTGCTGCAGCGGATGCGCTACATCCAAGGCGGCCGCATCCTGATCGACGGCAAGGAGCTCGGCAAGCTCACGGAGGAAGCGCTCCGCTCAGCGATCTCGGTGGTGCCGCAGGACGTGTCGCTGTTCCATCGCACCGTCATGGAGAACATCCGCTACGGCAAGCCCGAGGCCAGCGACGAGGAGGTCCGCGCCGCCGCCCGGGCGGCCGAGTGCGGCGACTTCATCGAGGCGATGCCCGAGGGCTTCGACACGCCGGTCGGCGACCGCGGCGTCAAGCTTTCCGGCGGGCAGCGCCAGCGCCTGGCGATCGCCCGCGCGTTCCTGCGCAACGCGCCGATCCTGCTGCTCGACGAGGCCACCAGCGCGCTGGACTCAGAAAGCGAGCTGCGCGTGCAGGAGGCGCTCGACCGCCTGATGGTCGGCCGCACGGTGATCGCGGTGGCGCACCGGCTGTCCACGCTGCGCGACTTCGACCGGATCATCGTGATGCAGGCCGGACGCGTGCTGCAGGACGGCGCCCCGGCCGAACTGGAGCGCGTGGAAGGCGCGTACCGGGAGCTGCTCAGCCTGCAGGCAATGAGCCTCGAGGACGTCGAATGAGAGGCCACGATCAAAAGCTTGTGAGGAGCAGCGTTTTGGTATCATAATGAACCAGGGCCCGCGCATTTCGCCGGACCGGTTCAGGCCAGGTTGTACCAAATGCGAATCGCCCACTCCTCGGAGATGCCCGTTCGTTCGGGGATCCTCGGCGCCGCCTCCGCCGCGAACGGAACGGACTCGGCGTTCCTGCCGGAGAGCCGCCTCAGTCCCGAGATGTCCAGTGCGGCGCGGGAGAATCTGAGCCAGCGCGCCTACCTCCGGATCCGCGCCTCGCTGATCCACAGCGAGCTGCGGCCGGGCCAGCGGCTGGTGCTTCGGCCGCTCGCCGCCGAGCTCCAGCTCAGCCCGACCCCGGTGCGCGAAGCCCTGCTGCGGCTGGTGTCGGAGCAGGCGCTGACCCTCGATGAGCGCGGCTCGGCGATCGTGCCGGTGATCGGCCTCGACGAGTTCCACGAGATCACCGACATACGCTGCGACCTCGAAGGCCGTGCCGCCGGACGGGCGGCGACCGTGGCGACCGCCGCCGAGATCGAGCACGTGGCGACGGTGGCCGCCTCGTTCCACGAGGCGGCGCAGCGGCTGGACCGCGCCGCGATGCTGGGGCGCAACGCCGAGATGCACCGGATCGTCTGCCGGATCGCCCGCGCCCCGCTGATCTTGCGCATCCTGGAAGGCATCTGGATGCGGATCGGCCCGGTTTATGCGCTGCAACTGGAGGAGCCGCCGGCCGTGGACACCGGCTCGCACCCGCACGACCGGCTGGTGGCGGCACTCAAGGCGCGCGACGCGGCCGCCGCCTTCGAGGCGATCACCGCCGACGTGCGCGCCAGCTCGAGCTGGATCGAGCGCGTGCTCACGGCCTCCTCCGGCCGCGAAGCCGCCTGAGGACGCCCGCCCTCGGTTCCGCCCAGCCGGAAGCAGCCTAGCCGGAAGCAGCTTGGCCGGAAGCAGCTTGGCCGGGAGCGGTTTGGGGCGTCGGCCGGTCGGCGGCGCGGGTCGAGAGCTTCAGCGCCGGCACCTCGACGTCGATCTCCAGCGTCGACACCGAGGCGCCCCGGTCGAGCTTGATCTGCACCTTGTCCTGGTCGATCGCCACGTGCTTGCTGATCACCGCGATGATCTCCTCGCGCAGCTTGGTGATCAGGTCCGACTGGCCCTCGCCGTTGCTGCGTTCGTGCGCCAGCAGGATCTGCAGCCGGTCGCGCGCCACCGGCGCCGAGTTCTTGCGGTTGAAGATCGAAAGGAGGTTCATGCTGCCCTCCACTTGAACCATTTCGCGAACAGGCCTCGGCGGTCGCTCGGCACGCTCATCTCCAGCGTCTCGCCCTGCAGGCGCCGCACCGCGTCCATATAGGCACGCGCCGGCGCGCTTTCAGGATTGGCCAGGGTCACCGGCGAGCCGAGGTTGGAGGCGCGCAGCACTTCCTCGCTTTCCGGGATGATGCCGAGCAGCGGGATCGACAGGATCTCCAGCACGTCCTCGGTGCGCAGCATCTCGCCGCGCGCCGCCCGGGCCGGGTCGTAGCGGGTCAGCAGCAGGTGCTTGTCCAGCTTCTGGCCGTTCTTGGCCTTCATCGTGGTGCTGTCCAGCATGCCGATGATGCGGTCGCTGTCGCGCACCGACGAGACTTCGGGGTTGGTCACCACCACCGCCTCGTCGGCGTGGTGCATCGCCAGTTGCGCGCCCTTTTCGATGCCGGCGGGGCTGTCGCACACCACCCAGTCGAACTTCTCGCGCAGCTCGTCGATCACCCGGGCGACGCCGTCCGGGGTCAGCGCATCCTTGTCGCGGGTCTGGGATGCGGGAAGGATGGACAGCGTCTCGCAGCGCTTGTCGCGGATCAGCGCCTGGCTGAGCTTGGCATCGCCCTGCACCACGTTGATCAGGTCGAACACCACCCGGCGCTCGGCGCCCATCACCAGGTCGAGGTTGCGCAGCCCCACATCGAAATCGACCACCACCACGTTCTTGCCGCTGAGCGCCAGCGCGGCACCGATCGCCGCCGTCGACGTCGTCTTGCCGACGCCGCCCTTGCCCGATGTGACGACCAGAACCTTGGCCATGGATCCTCCTCTACACGGTTCAATCGAGCGGCAGAAGCACGAGGGTCTCGTTCTCCAGCCTGGCATGGGTGCTGCGTCCGACCAGGTTGGCCGCCATGTCCTCGGCGGTCATGTAGTAGCCGTCGATGGCGATCAGCTCGGCGTTCATCCGGCGGCACAGGATGCGCGCGTCGCGGTTGCCGCCCAGCCCGGCCACCGCGCGGCCCCGCATCGTGCCATAGACGTGGATCGAGCCGCCGGCGGCGATCTCGGCTCCCGACGCCACCGAGCCGATGACGATGATGTCGCCCTCGGCGAACACCACCGACTGGCCGGAGCGCACCGGCTCCTCGATCAGCAGCGAGCCGGCCGGCTTGGCCGACTGCGGCGCGGCCAGGGCTTCCTCGGGGATCTCCACCGCGCCGATGGCGCGCCCGCCCTCGAAGCCGAGCGGCCAGTCCCAGCCGGAGAGCGCCTGCCAGGAGGGGTCCGCGCCCTCAACCGAGATGATCCGCACGCCGCGCGACCGCAGCGCGTCGAACAGCCCGGCCAGCCCGGGATCGTTCGGGTCGAGCAGGCCCAGATCCAGGATCACCGGCCGTCCGGCGAAGAAGCTCGCCGACTTGGCGAGCTGCGCGTCCAGGCCCTGCAGCCAGCCGGCGAGCGGCGGCTCCGGGGAAAGCACCAGCGCCATGAACGAGCGACCGCGGACACGGATCGGCTGCGCGACTCCGGCGGGCGACGTTGAGGGCTTGGCGTTGCTCACTCCCGTGCGACTATCCGTGTGCGGCCGCCTGGTCAATGTCGAAACGACCGCGATGATCGAGCGGCCCGCCCCACGCTCCCGGTTGGCGGCGGGGCGGTGAATGAAATAGCCTGCGGCCGATGCGAATCCTGCACCACCTCCCGCTTTCGCCGTATTCGCGCAAGGTGCGCCTGGCGCTCAACGAGAAGCGGCTGCCGTTCGAGCTCAGGATCGAGAAGCTGGCCGAGCGCCGGGCCGAATACATGGCCGCCAACCCGGCCAACACGGTGCCGATGCTGGTGGAGGAGAACGGGCTGTCGATCCCCGATTCCGGGGTGATCTGCGAGTACCTGGAAGAAGCCTATCCGGACACGCCGCTGCTGGGACGCACCCTGGCCGAACGCGTCGAGGTGCGCCGCCTGGTGGCCTGGTTCGACGGCAAGTTCGCAGCCGAGGTGACCCGCAACCTGGTGCACGAGAAGATCATCAAGCGGCTGGTGGGCCGGGGCAATCCGGACGCCAACGCGCTGCGCGCCGGCTATGCCAACATCGCGCCGCATCTCGACTATGTCGGCTGGCTCGCGGAAACCCGCAAATGGCTGGCCGGCGACAGCCTGTCGCTGGCCGACTTCGCCGCCGCCGCCCATCTCTCCTCGCTGGACTATATCGGCGACATCGACTGGAGCCTGTCGCCGCCGACCCGGGACTGGTATGCGCGCATGAAGTCGCGGCCGAGCTTCCGCGCCATCCTCAACGACCGGGTCACCGGCGTGAACCCGCCGCCGCACTACACCGACCTGGATTTCTGAGGGTGCCCCCCGCGGCCGTGCAGCCCACGCTGTTCGTGTTCGGCCTGGGC
>CAXUNX010000162.1:0-6758 GCA_964252545.1 uncultured Acetobacteraceae bacterium
GCCCGGCCGCGCTCGTTTTTCGACAAGCTGAACGAGTGGGCGCGCGGCGAAGGCGCAGGCGGCCTGGGCTACATCACCTTCGAGGCGGACGGCGCCAAGGGACCGATCGCGCGGAACCTGGAGCCGGCGCGCGCCGAGGCGATCCGCACCGCATGCGGGCTGCAGCCGGGCGACGCCGTGTTCTTTGTGGCCGGTGCCGCAGGCAGCCTCGCCGCGGAGGCGGGACGGTTCGCGGGCATCGTGCGCACCCGCGTCGCAACCGAGCTCGACCTGATCGAGACCGACGCGTTCCGCTTCTGCTGGATCACCGACTTTCCGATGTACGAGCGCAATGAGGAGACCGGGCAGTTGGATTTCAGCCATAACCCGTTCTCGATGCCGCAGGGCGGCCTCGAGGCACTCAACACGCAGGACCCGCTGAGCATCAAGGCGTTCCAGTACGACATCGTCTGCAACGGCATCGAGCTTTCGTCCGGCGCGATCCGCAACCATCTCCCGGATGTGATGATCCGCGCCTTCGAGATCGCGGGCTATCCTCCAGGCGAAGTGGAGGCGCGCTTCGGCGGCATGCTGAACGCGTTCCGCTTCGGGGCTCCCCCGCATGGCGGCTCGGCGCCCGGCATCGACCGCATCGTCATGCTGCTGGCCGACGAGCCGAACATCCGCGAGGTGATCCTGTTTCCGTTGAACCAGCAGGGCGAGGATCCGATGATGGGTGCCCCGGCCGCCGTTCCTCCGGCCCGGCTCAAGGAGCTTTCGCTGCGACTCGACTTGGCGCCTCCTCGGCCGGGCGGCGGCCAGACGATGCCTGCCGGATGAATCCAGCCCACCTGCTGCCGGCGGCGCTGCTCGCCGTTCTGTGCACCACCGCGGCGCGGTCGGCAGCACCCGACATCCCGCTCGCGGCCCACCATGCCGTCTACGACCTTGCACTCGATCATGTGCAGGGCAGCGGCACCATCGCCGCCTCCGGAAGCATGAGCTACCAGGTGATCGATGCCTGCACGAGCTGGGCCACGCAGCAGCAGCTCAAGTTGCGCATGGTCAGCCGCGATGGCGGCTCGCGCGAGCTGGTGTCCGACTACGCGACGCTCGAGAGCAAGGACGGCCGTCACCTCACCTTCGACATGAAGCAGCTCTCGGACGGCGCGGTCTCGGAGCAGCTCCGCGGCGAGGCGGTGGTGGATGCCTCCGGCGCCGGCCGGGTGCGCTATTCGCTTCCTCAACACCTGGTGGTGACGCTGCCGCCAGGAACGCTGTTCCCGATGGCGCACACCGCGGCGATCATCCACGCGGCGCGTGCCGGATTGAAGAGCCTGGCGCCGGCATTGTTTGACGGCACCGGCACCGATGCCGAGGACACCTATGTCACCATCCTCGGATGGCATCCGGCACCCTCGGTCTCCAGCCATCCCGAGCTTGCGGCACTCGGCTCGAGCCAGGTGCATGTGGCGTTCTTCTCCCGCAAGCCGGACGCCATCACTCCCGACTATGAAAGCGCCATGCGCTACTTCGACAACGGCGTGGCCGATCGGCTGATCATGGATTTCGGCGATTTCAGCATGAAGGGAAGCCTGCGGGCGCTGACCTTGTCGAAGCAGCCGGGCCGCTGCTGAGCCGATCCGTCGTTGACAGCGTATTGATCTAGCAGTGTTATAAAGACGTTATCCCGCTCGATCGGTCTCGCTCATGCCACGCGTGCGATGCGTCACCATGCAGAAGGAGGAGGGTCTCCTCCTGGACGCATGGCTTCGCTATTATGGCTATCTGTTTGGCTTCGAGAACCTCGTTGTGCTGGACAACGGGTCGCGCGACCGGCTCACCTGCGACATCCTCGAGCAGTTCGAGGCGGCGGGAGTGGTGGTGCACCGCCAGCACACCACCATCGAGGCGTTCGAGGGCAAAGGCGGGTTGATCGCCGAGATCATCCAGGGGTGGGACAACACCCACGACTACGATTTTGCGCTGCCCTGCGACACGGACGAGTTCCTCACCTTGTTCACCACCGACGGGCTGTCATGCAGCCGTGTCCGCATCGCCGCGGCACTCGCCCGGTTGGTCGGCGTGGATCAGGCGCTGTCGCTGCGGACCTCGCTGTTCAACGTTCCCTCGCAGCCGGGCTGGTTCCATCCGCAGCTGTTCCAGAAAGGCTTCCTGCGCAGCGGTTCGATCCTCAGCCTGGATAGCGGCTTCCATGTTCCGCAATCGCGCCTCAGCGAAGGCGCCCGCAGCACCGACTTCACCTATCTGCACTACCACAACAAAGCCTACGAGGTGCTGCAGGCGCACACCCGCCGCAAGCTGTATCGCAGGGTCGACCTCAATGATCTTTCAGCCCTTCGCGCTTATACCGGCGCCGGCCTGCACATGACCAAGAACCTGCTGATGTCGCGCGACGAGTACCTGCATCAATATGACAACGCCCTGATCTTGCGGTTCCGGGCGTTTCCGATCTTGATGCGGGCACTCGGCGCCTCCGACCGCATGATCGTGGGCGAAGCGTCTGCGACGGCCGAGCGGGGAGCCGGGCACGCGTCCGCGGGCGTCGTGCTGCGCCTGCCATCCGGAGAGGGGGGACCGGCAGAAACCGTGGGCTTTGACGGGCGCGGCTACCTGGAGGATCATCCCGACGTGGCCGCGGCGAGCGATTGCGGCCTGCCGCACTACCTTTATTACGGCTTCGAGGAAGGGCGCAGCCTGCGCCGCGCCGACTCCCTGCCGCACGCCCTCACCGGCTAGACAGGCACTGACGGAGACCATCGTGACCAGCGACACCCCGGCCCACGACTTCCTGCTGCCGCGGCTGGAAGCGCTGCTGGGGGAGGCGCAGGCACAAGGGATCGCGCGCGACGTCGCGGTGGCCGTGCTGACCGACCTGGTCACCGGTGCGGACTTCAACACGGCGCTGCCGGACCCAGACGCGGATTCCGAGCCGCCCCCCGCAAAGCAGGCCCCGCCCGCCGACGCGGCGCTCCGGATCGCCGCCAAGAACCAGGCGGCGAGGCAGGTGACATCGATCGACCCGGTCTGAGGGCCGGGCTCAAGCAAGATCCCGTCCGCGCCTCACCGCACCGTCGCCGAACCGCGCACGCAGCCGGTTGATCGCATCCTGCGCCCTCACCCGCCGCGCCGAGCCCGGGTCGGCGAGATCAACCGGGTCCGCTTCGGTCAACGCCAGAACGGGAGAGGCGCCGATCCCGATCAGCCGGAACCGGGTGCCGTCGGCTTCTCGCGCCAATAACCGCCGCGCGGCCTCGAACAAGCGGTCCGGCAGCACCGTGGGTGCGGGCAGGCGCTGCGTGCGGGTACGGGCAACAAAGCGCGCGGTCTTGAGCTTGAGCACGACGCCTCCGGCGCAGGCCTGCTTCTCCCGCAACCGGCCGCCCAGCTTCTCGCAAAGCCGCCAGAGCTGACGTTCCAGCGCCGGCAGCTCGGACAGATCGTGCTCGAAGGTGGTCTCGGCGCTGATCGACCGCACCTCGCGCAAGGGGTCGACCGGTCGTGGGTCCTCGCCTCGGGCCCGCGCGGCAAGCCAGGCGCCGTCCTCGCCCAGACGCCGGGCCGCCTCGAGGGGCGTCAGCCCCCCCAACTGGCCGAGGCGCAGGATCCCCATCGACGCCAGCCGCCGCTCCAGCGCGGGTCCCACTCCCGGCAGCAGCCGCACGGGCTTGTCTGCCAGCCAGGACGGGGCGTCATCCCCCAGCACGCCGAACCCGCGGGGCTTGTCGAGCCCGGCCGCCAGCTTGGCGAGCAGCCGGTTGCGTGCGAGCCCGATCGAGATGGTGATGCCGAGCCTGCCCTCCACCTCCCGGGCGAGCCTGGACAGCATCACCGCGGGGGGTGCTCCATGCAGCGCCTCGGTGCCGGACAGGTCGAGCACCGCCTCGTCGATCGACAGCACCTGCAGCAGCGGCGTGAGCGGCTGCATCAGGCTGCGCAAAGCGCGCGAGACACGGCCGTATTTCGCGAAGTCGGGGCGGATCACCACGGCGTCCGGACACAGGCGCAACGCCTGGAACATCGGCATCGCGCTGCGCGCGCCGCGCATCCGAGCAACATAACAGGCCGCCGTCACCACACCGCGCGCACCGCCTCCGATCAGGACCGGCTGTGCCGCGAGCTCGGGTCGGTCGCGCTTCTCGACGCTGGCATAAAAGGCGTCGGCATCGACATGGGCCACGCACAGGCGGAACAGCTCGGGATGGGCGACGCGCCTGCGGCCGCCGCAGCGTGCGCAGCGGCCGCCGGCGGAAACATGCGAGCAGTCGAGGCAGAGTCCTGGCGGGTCAAACAACGCTGGTCATGTGGCCACGCGGGAGCTCGCGCGGCCAGAGCCAGGCCGCGCCGCGCACGCCCGAGCTGTCGCCATGCACGTTGCGCAGCACCGGCGTGTTCATGCGCGGGCTGATCACGTGCCGCGCCGCCAGGTCCGGAACCTTGTCATAGAGGTGGGCCATGTTGGAAAGGCCGCCGCCGATGACGATGGCGTCGGGGTCGAGGAAGTTGATCGCCAGCGCCAGGCAGCGCGCCAGGCGGTCGGAGTGCCGGTCCAGCGCTGCCCTCGCCCGCTCCTCGCCGGCGGCGGCGCGAGCCGGGATCGTGCTCGCGTCGCGCGAACCCGGCCCGTCGCAGTCCGACGCCAGCGCCGAGCCGCAAAGGAAGCGCTCGATGCAGCCCTCGTTGCCGCAGAAGCATTTCGGCATCGGGAACTCTTCCAGCTTCGGCCAGGGCAGCGGGATATGGCCCCACTCGCCGGCGATATGGTGCGCGCCGGTCATCACCCGCTCATCCACCACGATGCCGCCGCCCACGCCGGTGCCGAGAATGATCCCGAACACCACGCGCTTGCCTGAACCGGCGCCATCGACCGCCTCCGACAAGGCAAAGCAGTTGGCGTCGTTCTCGACGCGCACCACCCGCGCCATCGCCTCGCTGAGGTCGCGCGAGAACGGCCGGCCGTTCAGCCAGACCGAGTTCGCGTTCTTCACCAGACCGCTGTCAGGGCTGATCGCGCCGGGAATGCCGACGCCCACGGAGGCGATCCCGCCCAGCTCGTGCTCGGTCTCCTGCACCAGGGTCACCATGGCGGCGATCGCGGCCTCGTAGATCCCGGGATTGGGGACACGCCGTCGCAGCAGCACCTCGCCCTCGCGTCCGAGTGCCGCGATCTCGATCTTGGTGCCGCCGAAATCGATGCCGACTCGGAAATCCACCCGCGAATCCGCCATGGCCGCCTCGTCCCGTGTTTTGTTTGTTCTATCATGCACCCGGCCGGCGAAATCGGCCAGGGAGACGGTCTGTGGGAGGGAGTTGCGCATGGGAGAGAGCGTGCTGGACGTCAAGGCGCTGAGCTGCCCGCTGCCGGTGCTGCGGGCCAACCGGGCGCTGCGCGGGATGCAGCCGGGCGAGCGGCTGCGGGTACTCGCCACCGACCGCGCCGCGGTGGCGGATTTCCAGGCTTTCTGCCGCGAGACCGGGCATGCGCTGGTGGCCTTCAGCGAGGAAAGCGGCGTGTTCTCCTTTGTCATCCGCCGCAGGCCGGAACCGGAAGCCTCGGCGGCCTCGTCCTCCTGAGAGGCCTTTTACCCGCACCCCTTGCAGGCTATCCACGGGTGCGACGGAAGCCAGCGGGAGCCCACCATGTCCGACACCCTGTCGCAGCTCTCCTTCGAGGATGCGCTCGCGGAGCTTGAGAAGATCGTGCGCGGCCTGGAAGGCGGCCAGCAGAAGCTGGAGGACGCGATCACCTGCTACGAGCGGGGTGCGGCACTCCGCAGGCATTGCGAAACCAAGCTCGCCCAGGCGGAAGCGCGCGTGCAGGCGATCGTGGAGCGCGCCGACGGCACCCTGGATCTGCGGCCGCTGGCTTGAGCGCCATGGCCATGCAGAACCCCGCGCAGGCAGCCGGCATCAAGGCTGTGCTCGCCGAGCGGGCGGCGGCGGTCGAGCGCATGCTCGACCAGCTGCTGCCGCCGCTGGCGGGCGCCGAGGCGAGGCTGATCGAGGCGATGCGCTACGCCGCGCTCGGCGGCGGCAAGCGGCTGCGCGGCTTCCTGGTCACCGAGGCCGCGAGCCTGTTCGACCCTGCAACCGAGGGCGCCCGACACCCCGCCGCTCAAGGCGCCCTGCGCGCCGCCGCCTCGGTGGAGATGCTGCACGCCTATTCGCTGGTGCATGACGACCTGCCCTCGATGGATGACGACGCGCTCAGGCGTGGACAGCCCTCCACGCACGTCCGCTTCGACGAGGCCACCGCGATCCTGGCGGGCGACGCGCTGCAAACGCTGGCGTTCGAGACGCTGGCCGATCCGCTCACCCATCCGGACGCCACGGTGCGCGTGGCTCTGGTGTCCAGCCTGGCGCAGGCTGCGGGCGCTGCCGGCATGGTCGGCGGCCAGATGATCGACATGCAGGGCGAGGGCCGGGCGCTGGAACTGCCCGAGGTCGAGCACCTGCATGCGCTGAAGACCGGCCGGCTGATCCGCTACAGCGCCGAGGCCGGCGCGATCCTGGGTTCCGCGCCGGCGCATGTGCGCGCGCGGCTCGCCGCCTACGGGCGCGAGCTGGGGGCGGCGTTCCAGGTGGCGGACGACGTGCTCGACGCGACCGCCAGCGCCGAGCAGTTGGGCAAAACCGCCGGCAAGGACCAACAGGCCGGCAAGTCCACCTTTGTCGCCCTGCTGGGCATCGATGGCGCGCGCGCGGCGGCGGAGCGGCTGGCGGCAAGCGCCGTCGCCTGCCTGGAGGGGCTCGGCAGC
>CAXUNX010000163.1:0-579 GCA_964252545.1 uncultured Acetobacteraceae bacterium
ATCGAGGCCGCGCCGGACGCCGACGCCAACAGCGTGCTCGCCGCAGCCGAGCGCGAGCCCAACGTGCAGCGGCTGCTCGAAGGCAGGCGGGTGGTCAAGCGCATCCACGTGCCCAACCGGGTGGTCAACTTCGTGGTCGCCGCCGGATGAGGCGGCTCGCCCTCCCCCTGTTCTGCCCGCTGCTGTTCTGCCTGCTGCTGGCGGGCTGCGGCTTCCATCCCCTGTATGGCAGCGACGATCAGCAGGCGGAGGCGCAGCTGCCCGACATCTTCGTCGCCACCATCCCCGGGCGCTCCGGCCAATTGCTGCGCCAGGCGCTGCAGCAGCGGCTGGCCGGGACCAGCGAGGCGGAACCGCAAGGCTACACGCTGCGAGTCGCCTATGCGCTCGACAACGAATCGATCGCGATCCACAACGACAGCACCGCCGCCCGCAACCGGCTGGTCGGCCGCGCCAACTGGAGCCTCAACAGCGTGGCGCCGACCCCGGTCACGCTGGTCAGCGGCAATGCCAGAACGGTGGACGGCTTCAACAACATCGACACCCAGTTCTTCGAGTCCACGCTGGCCACCGAGAGCA
>CAXUNX010000163.1:589-6587 GCA_964252545.1 uncultured Acetobacteraceae bacterium
GAGGGCCGCATCGCCGGCAACCTCGCGGACTCGATCAGAACCCAGCTTGCGATCTGGTTCGCGGGCCATCCGGGCGGCGCCACCACTGAGGCGACACCCGCGCAGCCGCCGCCCAAGCCGGCCACCGCGCCGCAAAGCGGCTATCTCGGGCCGCAGGGCGTGCCTGCCGACTCCAACCAGTCGCCGCTGCAGCAGATCGGTCCCGACGGGTTGCCCGCGGCCGCGATCGGCCGCACCAGTCCGTGAAGCCTGACGCCCGGCAGGCCGAACGGCTGCTGGCCTCGCCCGGTGACCTGCGCGCGATCCTGTTGCACGGCGACGATGCCGGGCTGATCCGCGAGCGCGCCACCACCGTGGCGCGTGCGGTGGTGGGAAGCCTCGACGACCCGTTCCGGCTGGCGGTGCTCGGCCGCGAGTCGCACGACCGGCTGGAAGAGGAGGCCACCGCGCTGTCATTGTCGGGCGGCCGCCGCATGGTGTGGGTGCGCGACGGCCAGGACACGCTCAACCCGGCGATCGCCCGGCTGCTGGGCATCTCCGGCGACTGCCTGATCCTGATCGAGGCGGCGGCCCTGCCCGCGCGCGCCAGGCTGCGCGGCCTGCTCGAAGCGTCGCCGCGCGCCGCGGTGATCGCGTGCTACGCCGAGGAAGGGCGCGCGCTGGAAGCGTCGGTCGCCCGCATGCTGCAGGCGGAGCAGGTCCGGATCGAGGCCGACGCGCTCGCCCTGTTCGCCTCGCGCCTCAGCGCGGACCGGGCGGCGAGCCGGGGCGAGGTCGAGAAGCTGGTGCTGTATGCGGGGGTGCCGGGCCGGGTCACCCTCGAGGACGTGCAGGCGGTCACCGGCGACGCTGCCTCGGCTTCGCTCGACGATGCGGTGTTCGCCGCCGCCGCCGGCAACCGCGAGGCGGCCGATCTCGCCATCGAGCGGGCATTGCTGGAGGGGTTGTCGCCAATCACCCTGGCGCGCGCCCTGATGTCGCACCTGCACCGGCTGCGCCAGGTCAAGCTGATGGTGCAGGGGGGCAGGCCGCAGTCCGAGGCGATCGGCGAGCTGCGTCCGCCGGTGTTCTTCAAGCGGCGCCCGCAGTTCATCCATGCGCTGTCGCTCTGGACGGCCGCCGCTTTGTTCGAGGCGGCGGCGGAGGCCGGGCGGCTGGAGCTCGCCTGCAAGCGCACCGGGGCGCCGGACGGGGTTCTGGCGCGCCGGCACGTGGCGTCGCTGGCGGCGCGGGCGGCGATCCGCGGGCGCGGGATCGGAGGCTTGCCGAGTGCTGCCGACGGGCTGTAGAAGCGGGGTGGTTGTCCGCGTAGCTCAGCCGGATAGAGCACAGGATTCCTTGTCACCAACTGGGCGTCGCGACGGGAAACCACGCGGCGGATCCGCTCAAAGTCGGGGAACGCTGCGGCGCGCGAGCGCCATGCCAATCCCGAGCCAAGCCCGCGCCGGCTCACCGTGCGCGGGAAGGTGTAGAGACTGGACGGGCGGCACCTAAGGGTTCCGGCCTAGGGTGAAGGGACAGTCCAGACCACGAACGCCAACCGGGCCATGGGCCCGGGCGGCGGCAGCGAAAGCTGAAGTGGGATGAATCCTGGGGCCGTGGGTTCGAATCCCGCCGCGGACACCATTCTTCATTTCTTTTGTACCATGAATAACTTAGAGCCTAGTGAGTCAGTTGCCTTGTCACGGCCTGTTACATCCCTCGTGCCGTTTATCATACGATACGATGTAGCAAGGAGATTCCTTCTCTGGCGCGGGCATACTTGGTTCGCCAGATACAACGTCCCGCAGGATCGGTGGCCGGATATAGGGCGAGCGATGGGTGCCAAGGGCGGGGTGAAGCGAGAGATCGTCCGCACCCTTCAGACGGCCGACTACCGGGAAGCGCAGAAGCGCCGCGACAGTGCCCTTGGCGCCATTCGCTCGGACATCGATAAGGCGCTAGTCACGGCGAAGCTGCGCCCTCTGAGTTGAGCTGGGCCTTGAAGGAGCCGTGAAGGTGGCGCTGAGGGAGACCTCGGGGAGCCAGCCGGCGATGAAGCGGCTGGTCCCGGCGTTCAGGTGGCGGTGAGCCGCGGCAATCACGGGGAAGGCCGCGCTGCTGCATGACCGGCTCGCCTGCCAGCCCGCGCTCCGCTGCGGAGGAGCACGCGGTCACAATGGACGGCGCCGCCGCGTCGAATGGGAGCGCGGCTGCCTGACCGCGACACCGCCGATCACGCCGGCAGCTGAGCGCTACACAAAATTGAGTCGGACGATGAAATCGAGCATGGTCTCAGCGGCGGTATATGGCGAGGGCTCGGTTCCGTGCGGCGCCATAGGAGGTTACGTCTATCGGCTGAACTCCCGGCCGCAGAGGATTCCGCAATGAGCGGCTACAAAGACGATCCTTCGGGTGCTGGGCTGATCTGGCACTACGCCGGCCTTGAGGCCGTGAAGGGAATACTGGAGACCGGAGAAATATGGCTCCAAGAAACCACCTATATGAACGACCACGAAGAGCTAAAGCACACGTGGAAGGTAGCTCGTGATTGCGCGATTGGCGCCGCTAGGATGTCCGCCGGCCAAGACCCTAAAAACCGAGCGGATGCTGCGGCACAGCAGCAGCACGTTCAGCAGTCGGGGACGCGAGTGGCCGCGGTCCTAGATGAGCCGAGGCTTGAGAACGTCTTCCTAGCAAGCTTTAGCCGCAGCGATGACCTCCTGTCACAGTGGCGCGCTTACTGCCCACGTGGAGGTGCTTCGCTAGGCTTCGACCGAAGATTGCTGGAGCAGCATTTACGGCCCGCTTGTGTCATCCTTCGGGACTGCTTCTACGGCGACGTGACGCAGAAGCGGCACGATGAAGACCCGCAGCCAAAGGGCTATCCGGCGAAACTCTATCAAGAACTGTATTCCCACGCCACCCAGATCAACCATGCCATCATGCAGGGCTTCCCTCCCAACTTCAGCCAAATTTTCGAAATCTGCGCGCTTTACAAGAAGCCCATGTATTCCGAAGAGAAGGAGACACGGGCCGTGTTTGTGCAGAGCGACTCCAATCGGCTACTTTTGAAGGTTAGGGTGCGTGTCCTGCGCGAGCATCTGGTTCGTTACGTGGCTTTGAAGTGGGACAGCGTTACGGAAAATCCACTTAAGTTTATCCGGCTTGCACCATGCGCCTCGCGAGAAGCGCTTGCCATGACAGACGCAATACGTCTGCTCTCATCTGAGTGCGCACCGGCGGTCACAGTCAGGCGGAGCGAGCAGCCGCTTTGACCTCGGTCAGAATGGCACATCGCCCAGAGACCAGGTGTCCGACCATTCCGCCGGCGGCCGCGATACAACCGTCTTCTGTTCTTCCGGCTGATCCTTCACTGTCTCGGCTGAAGTAACCGCCTTCGGCTCGGCGACCGCCCCCGGCTTCGGCACCGGATTAGCCTCGAACAGCGCCTTGACGGCCCCTGCGTTCTTGCCCTGGGGAACGACCTTGCCGGTGTGGTAGACGCTTATAACCGCTCCACACGCGCAGCGGAGCTGGTAGCCGTGGAGAAGTTCTCTCGTCTCGGTGACATCGTAGCCGGCAAGTAGCAACACGTCGCGGACGTGGTCTGTGGGGATGGTCATTGAGGTTCCTTCTACGGCCTTTTCAGGGCACTGTGATAGCCGTTTACGGCGCAAGCTGCACTCGCCTAAGAAGAGGCACAGCAACGCGGCTTGACAGTCGGCCGCACGCTGGCGGATGGTCCGAGACCGTAACGGGCGAGCGAGCATATCGTGTTCCGAAAGCTTGTCTTAGGGCTTGTCGCAGCCTCACTACCCGCAGCCAATGCGGAGGCTATCGCCTACTATGGCGCGGGCGCCGATACCTGCATCGCTTTGACAAATCACCAGACGATGGCGAACAGTGGTCAGGATGGTCTCGCCGTGTTGCTTGATGCTCAGTGGTCGCTTGGCTTTATCTCAGCAATCTCGCTTTGGGAGGGCGTCGAGGGCTTTGGAGGCGCATCGCCGTCCGTGGTAGTCAGTCAGATCGAGGCGACTTGCGTGATCCATCCTGACTGGCCGATAGCTGAGGCGGCGCTGAGCGTCTTTGACCGCTTAGGAAACCCTCAGCACCCGCGGCACATACCGCAATAAGCCTAGGCCCTGGTCTAGCCCGTCTCCATCTATAACTTCGACCCGGACTTTAAGCCTGAAACGAGTTTCAACGGCGCTTCAACCGTCCTGGTCGAACCCTTCAGCCTCTATAACTTACACCCGGACTTTCAGGCCGCGGCCCGGTCAAGGCAGCCCTTGAAGCCGCCTCGCCGGCTCCTTGCCTTCTCAACTCCGCTCAGCGAACAGCCTGCTAGACAGGCAATCTCAACGTCTGGCAGGTAGGCGTCTTCCGCTAACAGGAATGCCAGCCGCCTCCGCTTGCTCGGCTTCGCCGCGACGCTTGCCTTGATCGCGTCCCAGCCGAAAGTCCAGATGGCGGCGGCGAAAGCACCTCCCAAATCTCAGACGTCCGTTGTAACGGGCAATCACTTGCTTTGCCGTTACAGGCCATGGCTCTGTAAATTGTTAGTAGAGTTAGTTAATTCTGCCCCTTTGGTATCGTGACATCCCGTCCCGCCGCGGACACCAGAACCCGTTCTTGGGTCTGCCATTCATCCTGACGTTCAAGCGCCCCCGGGTGTGCCGTGACGCCGAGCGGCTCGATCCGGACCAGCCGTCGCTGGCGACCGTCAACAGACGCAGAGCGTTCGTGCCGGCCAGATCACCGCGACCGGGTTGCATCCGGATCAGGCGTAGGCCACCCAGCCACGCCAGGCCATGCACGGTCGATGCATTGATCGACGAGCATGAACGCTGCGCCCGACCTGAGTCGGCGGCGTGCCTGCAGCAGCAGGTCGAGCTTGCTTCCGTCATCATGAACAAGGCCCAGCACCAAGATGCACGTTCCCGCATCGAACGGCCCGTCCGGGGCATCGGCGACGGTTCCCTCGATCAGCGCGAGCCGGCCCGCCGCCACATCACCGGCCGTCGCTCGTGCGAGGTCCAGCATGGCTGGCGCCGGATCAACACCAACAAAGCGCCAGCCGGGTTCTATGCCCGCCAGATAGCGGATTTCGAGGCCGCCGCCGGCGCCGGTGACAAGGATCCGGCCCGCCTCGCGCATCCATTCCCGCAGCAGCACGGCAGCCATCTGGAGCATGCCGCCGTGACCGGGAGCGATCGCTGTTGGCCCGTTCTCGAGATATTGCCTGACGCGTTCGGCATCGAGGTAGTTGGCGCTCAGATCGGTCATGCGTCCGGTCTCGTTCACCGCCCTGAGCACAGCCACAGCAATCACCCTGGACCGATCAGGCCGCCGGCATCAAGCCTGGATGAAGACACGATGCCGGCCGCGGTCAAGAGCGGGCGTTCCCTTCCGAACGAGCTGGCAAGGTTGATCCGCCCCGGAGCCTCCAACCTGGCTGGGTGACGATGAAGGCGGTGGAACACCGCCGCTACGGTTCACCGGCGATGTCGAGCAGCGGCTTTCCTCCGGCGTTGCGTTGTTCCACGTCAGCATGCGCCTGGCCGATCTGTTCCATGGCGTAGCGCCTGCCCAGCGACAGCGACAGCCTGCCATCGGCGAGCCCGCCATACAGTGCGGCCGCGCGTGCCTGGATGGTGTCGGCGTCGGGCAGGTGGTCGGCCAGCCGGGGGCGGGTCAGATGAAGCGAGCCGGCCTCGCCCAGCTCGGCCGGGTTGAAGTCGTCCACGGCGCCCCCGGACACCCCGAAGCTCACCACCAGCCCTTTCTTGCGCGTCACCTTGAGGTCGTCGCGCAGGGTCGGCCTGCCGATGGAGTCAAACACCACGTCCACGCCGACGCCACCCGTCCGCTCGAGCAGCGGCGCCACGAAGCCGCCCTGCTCCAACAAGAACACCTCGTGGGCGCCGCGTTCGCGCGCGAGCCGCTTCTGGTGTTCGGCCCGGACCGTGCCGTAGACCGTGGCCCCCAGCTGCGCCGCGAAGCCGACCAGGAG
>CAXUNX010000164.1:0-6541 GCA_964252545.1 uncultured Acetobacteraceae bacterium
ACCCCGTCGCGGCAGCCGCCCGCTCGAAGCCGCAAAGCAGCCGCAGCAGCGTAGTCTTGCCGCTGCCGGACCCGCCCAGCACGGCGAGCAGGTTGCCCGCTTGGAGGCTGAGATCCACCTGGCGCAGCACCGTAGCGCCGCCGTACGATTTGGTAAGCCCCGCCACCTCCACCGCGCTCATGCCGGATCAGAGCCTGCGCCGGCGCGCGCGACGGTGGCCGCGGCAGCGCCGAAGCGGCGCGCCAGCAGCCAGCTCGCCAGCAGCGAGAGCGTGGTCATCAGCGCGGCATACGGGGAGGCGGCTGCAAAGGCCAGGGTGGTGGTGTCGGCCCACACCTCGGTGGCCAGCGTGCGGGTGCCGATCGGCGCCAGCAGCAGGGTCACCGTGAGCTCGGTCACCACGGACACGAACACCATCGCCGCCGCCGCGCCCAGCCCCGGACCCGCGAGCGGCAGGGTGACCCGCCACAGCGTCGCCATCCAGCCGAGCCCCAGTGCCCGCGCGGCCTCCTCGTGCTGTTTCTGCGCCTGCAGCAACGCCGTGCGCACCGCAACCAGCGCCAGCGGCAGGAACAGCACCGCATAGGCCAGGATCAGCAGCAGGGCGCTCTGGTAGAGCGGCTGCAGCGCGCCGACCGTCAGCCCCACCAGCGCCAGCGCCACCACGATGCCCGGCACGCCCTGGGCGAGATAGGCCGAGCGTTCCAGCACGGTGATCCAGAACCCCTCATAGCGCGTGGCCAGCGCGCCCAGCGGCAGCGCCAGCAGCAAGGTGGCCAGCGCCGCCGCCAGCCCGAGCCACACCGACGAGACCGTGGCGCCGGCGAGCAGGCTCGCGGACACCCCCACGGCGGAGGTCGCCGCCGAGTTGTGCCGGGTGATCCAGAACAGGATGGTGCCGAGCGGCAGGCCGAGCGTCGCCAGCACCAGCAGCGCGAACCCTGCCAGCACCGGCAGGGGCGCCCAGCCAAGATCCTGCGGCGCGAGCCGCCGCCGCACGCCCTGGCCCACCCGGGCGTAGCGCGCGCGTCCCCTGACCCTGGCCTCCCCGATCAGGCAGAGCAGGCACAACCCCACCAGCACCATCGCCAGCAGCGCGGGCTCCGGGCCGTCGAGCCCGGTGCGGTATTCGGCATAGATCTCGGTGGTGAAGGTGCGGAAGCGGAGCAAGGCGAAGGCGCCGAACTCCACCAGCGTGTTCAGCGCCACCAGCAGCATGCCGCCCAGCAGCGCCGGTCGCAGTTGCGGCAGCACGACCCGGCGGAAGCACCCGTACGGCCCGAGCCCGAGTGCCCGCGCGCTGTCCTCGAGCGCCGGGTCCATGCCGCGCAGGCTGGCTGCGACCGGCAGGTAGACCAGGGGATAATAGGCGCCGGTGACCACCAGCACCGCGCCGCCGAAGGTCTGCAGCGACGGGCTGAGCGACACCCAGGCGTAGCTGGAGATGAAAGGCGGCACCGCCAGCGGCGCGGCCGCAAGCACTCCCCAGACCCTCCGGCCGGGCAGGCGGGTGCGCTCCACGAACCAGGCGGCGGCGGTGCCGAGCACGCCTGCGATCAGCGTCACCGCGAACACCAGCGCCAGGGTGTTGAGCAGCAGCGCGCCGACCAGCGGACGCAGCAGCAGGTCGGCGGCGTCGGCGCCGCTGTTCCGGCAGGCCTCGACCGCGGTAAAGCCCAGCGGAAGCAGCACCAGCAGCGCAGCCAGGGTTGCGGCCGCGAGCAGGGGGGCCGGCGGCGCCCCGCGCCCGGTGCGCGACATCAAGCCGGATGGCCCGATGCCCGGTGGCCCTACAGCAGCCCGGCGCGACGCAGCAGCCGCGCGGCACCGCGGTCGTCGCCGAGCTGGCTCAGGCTCAGCGCCGGCGGATGCAGCTGGTTGAACGGCTCGAGCGCCGCGTTCGCGGCGACCCCGGGAACCAGCGGATATTCGAAATCGACGTTGGCCTGCGCCACCATCCGCTGAACCGGCCTGCTGACCAGAAACGCCAGGAAGCGCTGCGCCGCCTCGGGATGGCGGGAGGATTTCAGCGCCGCCGCCCCCGAAACGTTGACCAGCGCGCCCACGTCACCGTCCGCGAAATGATGGATGGCGCTGTGCGGGGCGCCGGTTTCCGCCCGCTGCCGCTCATAATAATAGCTGTTGATGATGCCCACCGCGGCGGCACCCCGGTCCACCGCCGCAACCACGCCCTCGTCGTCGTCGAACACCAGGCCGTTCGCCTTGAGGCCCTTCAGCCAGGCGATCGTGGCGGCCTCGCCCTTGAGCGCGGTGAGCGCTGCCACCAGCGGCAGGAAGTCGGCGTCGGTGGGCGCGAACGCCACCTTGCCCTTCCAGGCCGGCTGCGCCAGCTCCAGCAGCGAGGCGGGCAGCGCATCCTGCCGGATCATCGTCGTGTTGTAGTCGAGCACGTTCTCGCGGGCGAAAACCCCCACCCAGTCGCGGTGCGGGCCGCTGAACCGTGCCGGCACCTGCGCCAGGGTGGCGGCAGCCACCGGCGCCAGCAGGCCCTTCTCGCTCAGCAGCATCAGCTCGGGCGAGTTCTCGGTGATATACAGGTCGGCCGGCGACGAGGCGCCCTCCCGCGCCAGCTGGCTGGCGATCTCGGGCGCCTCGCCGAACCGGGAGCGCACCGCGATCCCGGTCTGCTTGGTGAAGGCAGCGGTCACGGTGTCGACCATCTGCTGATGCTGCGCGCTGTAGAGGGTCAGTGTCGTGCCCGGCGCATCGGCGGCGGCCGCTGGCGCCGCCGAGGCCAGCGCCGAGACCAGCAGAACAGCCGCTCGGGCATAGGCGCCCATCCGGAAGTAAACCATGCCGAGGTGTTCTCCTGCCGGTGCTGCACCGGGTGCTATTGCGAGTGAGTCGCATTAGATTGAAGCGCGCGTTTGTCACGCGTGCGCGGTTTCGTCAATCGGCCCCGCGCAAGCTTGAGCAGGGCGGCGGTTGTGTTCGTCCGCCCGAACAAACAGACTGGCAAGCCGAAGGGCGGGATGCCGCGGGAGGGAACAGCAGCATGGCGCAGGTGGCGGCGGGAGACCTGGAGATCGAGGTCCTGCAGGATGGCTCCCAGGATGGTTCCCAGGATAGCTCCCGGGGGGGCTCTGCGGATGCGAAGCCGGTGCTGCTGCTGCATGGGTGGCCGGACGACGCAACCACCTGGAACGCCGTGAGCCCGCGTCTCGCCGCCGCCGGCCTGCGCACCCTGGCCCCGATGCTGCGCGGCTTCGGCGGCACCCGGTTCCGCTCGGCATCGGCGCCGCGCACCGGCAACGCCGCGATGCTGGCGATCGATGCGATCGGCCTGATGGACGCGCTCGGCATCGAGCGGTTCTCGGTGGCCGGCCATGACTGGGGAGCGGCCATCGGGACGGCGCTCGCGGTGGGATGGCCCGAGCGGGTGGAGCGCTTGGCGCTGCTGTCGAGCCCGACCCGGCTTGGCGGCCTGCCAACCCCCTCCTTCGCGCAGGCGCAACGGCAATGGTATCACTGGTTCCAGGCGACCCGGCGCGGCGAGCAGGCGATACGCGAGGATCCGCGCGGCTTCGCCCATCTGATGTGGGTCAACTGGTCGCCGCAAGGCTGGTTCGACGAGGCCACCTTCGATCGCGTGGCGCGATCGTTCAACAATCCCGACTGGGTCGACGTGACGCTGCACTCCTATCGCGCCCGCTGGAACGAGGCGGAGACCGATCCGCGCAGCGCCTGGCTGGAGCAGCGCATCGAATCCACCGCGACCCTCGCTCTGCCATGCGTCTTCTTCCAGGGCGACGCGGACGGCGTGAACCCGCCCGAGCACAGCGCCGACATCGCCTCGAAGTTCGAGGGGCCGTTTGAGCGCGTGGTGCTGCCCGGGGTGGGGCACTTCCCGACCCGCGAGGCGGCGGAGCAGGTGGCGGCCAAGCTGGTTGCGCATTTCTCCTGATGGTGTTCTCCCGTCGCGACGTGTTGCAGGGTTCGGCGGCGGCCGGGATGCTGGGGAGCCCGGCGCTCAAGGCGGCGGCGCAAGCCGTGCCCGCATTCGAGCCCCCGACCCGGCTCGGTTCCATCCGGGCGCTGATCGAGGCCGCCCGGCGCCGCACGCCGGAGCTCGGCAACCTGATGACGCAGTGCCTGCCCGGGCTCGCGCATGGCGGTGCCGCGGCGGTGCGCATGCCTGACCGGACGCCGGTGGCCGGTACCACCACCGTGCCCACGGTCGCAAGCGGCGACGTGGCCGCGGTCTGGGGAGAGGAGTTCCTGTTCGCGGTGTCGGCGCCGGAGCAGGCGAGCGTGTCGATCGACGGCCGGCCGCCGGTGCCGATGGCGCCTGTGCGAGGCACCTCGTACTGGTTCCGGCTGGAAACGCTTCGGCTCGGCACCACCCACACCTACACGCTGATCGTGGGCGGACACGAGGTCGGCACCGGCGGGGTCGCCGGCTACAGCCCGGACAGCTACGAGCAGCCCGGCGTGCCGCGCGGCACCCTGACCCCGAAGCACACCATCGCGAGCCGGATCTACCCGGGCATGAACGCCGATTGCTGGTTCTATGCCAACCCGGGCATCGACACCGTCCGGGGCGCCCCGGTGATGGTCTGGCAGGACGGCGCCCGCTATGTGGGCGCGCTGGATGCGGTCAACTACCGGCTGCAGGTGGTGTCCGATAACCTGGTGGCGAAGCGGCTGATCCCGCCGATGGTGCATGTGCTGATCGCCCCCGGCACCGGCGGCGAGCAACAACAGTTACGGTTCGCGGGCGACACCCAGGCCAACGAGATGCGCAGCCTGCTCTACGACACGGTGTCGGATCGCTACAGCCGGTTCATCCTGCAGGAGGTGCTGCCGGTGGCGGAGCAACAGCACAAGCTTCGCCCCGACGGCTATTCGCGCGCCGCGGCCGGCCTGTCGTCCGGCGCCATCTGCGCCTTCACCATGGCCTGGTTCAACCCCGACCGGTTCAGCCGCGTTCATTCCAACATCGGCAGCTTCACCGCGCTGCAATGGCATCCCGAGCGGCAGCAGGACGGCGGCAACCTGGTGGCCGACCATGTGCGGCGCGCGCCACGCAAGAACTTCCGCATCTGGATGTCGGACGGCACCAACGACCTGGAAGCCGACAGCCACGGCCGCGCCGACCTGTTCGCCGCCGGAAGCTGGCCGCTGCACAACATCGCGCTCGCCAACGCCCTCAAGCTGCAAGGCTACGACTTCCATTTCCGCTTCGGCGAGAGCACCCATTCCACCGCCCAGGGAGCGCTCGACCTGCCGGCATCGCTGGCCTGGCTGTGGCGCGGCTATGATCCGGACCGCGACAGCGAGACCTTCGAGCAGGAGGCCGCGGAACAACTGAAGCCGATCTTCCGGGTGCGGATCGGCAACCGAGACGCCTGGTAGCGCAAGGGCGCATCACCATGCGCAGCGTCGCGGCAAGCCCAACCTCGTGCGGGTCCGGCTCTAGAACGAAGCGGTGGCGCTCACAAACAGCGACCGTCCCGCCTCAGTCCAGAACAGGGGAGTGGCCCCGGCCGCGGTATAGCCGGCGAGCCCGTCGATCGCCCTCCGGTCGAGGAGGTTGAAGATCTGCGCCTGGAGGCGGACCGGGGCCATGTTCCGGAAGCGCAGGCGACGGCCGAGCGAAAGATCGAGCGTGTTGGCGGGATCGATCCACTCGGTGCCGCCGACATCGCCGAACAGCCCGCCGGTCCAGCGGTCGAACAGCGAGCCGTTCCATCCGCCGCCCTCATAGAGCAGGCCGGCGGCGATGGTGGCCTCAGGCGTGTTCGGGACCGGCCCGCCAGGGCTGCCAGGCCCCCCAGTCCCGTTGCCGCCGGACTGCCGTCCGCCATTGACCGAGGCGCTTCCCGCGAACGCGAACCCCGCCCCGAGCGCCTGCGTCCATTCGGCCTCCAGCCCGCGATAGCGAGCACTTCCCTGGTCGAAGTCGGTGGTCTCGCCGCCCACCGTGCGGGTGCCGATCTGGTTGGTGAACAGGATCTCGTAGGCGTCGAGGCCGAGATCGGTGGCGCGGGTGCGCCAGACCACCCCGGCCTGGAAGTTCCATGTCTGCTCGGGGGCGATCGAAGCGGTTTGCGGGTTGGACACGTCAAACAGTTGCAGCGGCGGCGCCAGGAAGCCGCGTGCGACCTGGCCGTAGAGGCTGAGCGCCTGCGACAGCCGGAGATGTGCGGTCAATGACGGCAGCGGCGCCGAGAAGCTCCGGCTGACCTCGACAGGCAGCCGGGTCGCTTCCATCACCGGCGCGTTCACCGAGCGCGCGAACACCGCGCCCTTGAGGCCCGCGCTCAGCAGCAGCGCCGTGGTCGCCTGCCACTCGATCTGCCCGTAGAACTCGGCGCTGACCAGCGAGTCGGCCTGCTGGCGCTCGATCGCGCCGGATCCGGGCACCCCCGGCACCGGTGCCAGGATCGCGTTCGGCGCGTCCGCGCCCGTTGCATCCACCTCGACGAGCTGGCGTGCATTGGCCTGCCGCTCGACCCAGCATCCGGCCCGCAGCGTGAAGCGCCGGCCGAGCGGCAGGCTGCCGCGCACGATGTTGCCG
>CAXUNX010000165.1:0-6477 GCA_964252545.1 uncultured Acetobacteraceae bacterium
AACAGCACGAGATCGACTGGAAAGTGGCCGCCGGTGAAATCCATGATCGCGTCCAAAATCTCAACACTGCCTGTGCGGCCGTCCAGCGGGCGCCGCCGATGGATCTGCAGATAGGGGTTCGGCGTTGCCGAGACAACACGCGGACCAGCCCGCCTGGGCATGGTTGCGGCCCCGGTCGCGGCAGGCTATCGGGCAGCATGATCCTGCTGCGGCATTGCCAGAGCGAATTCAACCTGCATTTCACGCGCACCAAGCGCGACCCGGGCATCATCGATCCGGCGCTGACCGATCTCGGCCAGCAGCAGGCCGAGCAGGCGGCGCTGGCGCTGGCCGCGGCGCCCATCACCCGGATCCTGGTGTCGCCCTATACCCGCGCCCTGCAGACCGCAGCACCGATCGCCCGGAGCCGCGGCCTGACGCCGCTGGTCAGCTCGATGGTGCGCGAGCGCTATGCCTTTGTGTGCGACATCGGCAGCCCACGCAGCGTGCTGCGGTCGCGCTGGCCGTTGCTCGATTTCGAGCATCTCGAGGAGGTGTGGTGGCCGGTCGCGAACGAGCCGGAAGACGCGGTGATCGACCGCGCGGCGCGCTTCCGGGGCGAGATGGCGGCGCTGCCGGACTGGCGCACCACCCTAGTGATCTCGCACTGGGGCTTCCTGCTGGCGCTTTCCGGCAGCAGCCTGGAGAACGGCACCTTCCGGCAGATCGACCCGAACGTGCTTCCTGCCGGCCCGGTGGTCTGGAGACACTAGCCCCGCCCTGCTGCCGGCTTCCCTGCTGCTGACCCCCCCTTCTTCTGGCAACCCCCCTTCTTCTGGCAACGCGGCACGCGGCGTGCTACCGGCGCGGGGGCTTGCCACCATACGCCTGCAGCAGGAGACATCCGATGTCCGACACCACTCCGCCCTCTGGCGCAGCTTCGCCAGGGGCATCCTCGGCACCTCCGGCGCTGCCGCTGACGATGAACCTGCAATACACCAAGGACCTTTCGTTCGAGGTTCCGGCCGGCGCGGAGATCTTTGCGACACTCCGCAGCAACCCTCAAATTTCTGTGAACATCGACGTCCAGGCGAACCGGCTGCAGCAGGAGCAGCTCGTGTTCGAGATCGTGCTGGCGATCAAGGCCGAGGCCACCGAGCCGGCGGGCGACACCGGCACCGCCGGCCGCACCGTGTTCATCGCCGAGCTCGCCTATGCCGCCATCGTCACCTTGACGGATGCGCCGGAGAACATGGTGGAGCCGATCCTGCTGGTTGAGGTGCCGCGGCTGATCTTCCCCTATGCCCGCAACATCATCAGCGAGGTGACGCGCGACGGCGGCTTCCCGCCGGTGGTGCTGCAGCCGATCGACTTCGTCGGGTTGTGGCAGGCCAAGCGGGGTGCGGCGCTGAGCAACGCGGCGCAGGTCTCGACCCAGACCGGACACGCCTGAACCACCGCGCCGGCCGGGCACCGGGCGATGCAGGCCTCGCTCGCCGGCCGCATCCTGCTGGTGACCGGCGCCGCCCAGGGCATCGGGCTTTGCTGCGCCCGCCTCGCCGCCCGGGCCGGTGCCGCCGGCATCATGCTGACCGACCGGAACAGCCTGGCTGAAAGCGAACGGCTGGTTCGGGCGGACGGTGCCGCAGGCGGCATCCAGGGTGACCCCAAGAGCGACACCGGGGGCGACGTCGGGCGCGGAACCGAGGTCGGCAGCATTGAGGCCGACCTCCACGAGCCCGAATCGCCGCTTCGCATCGTGCAGGCCTGCTTGTCGCGCTTCGGGCGGGTCGACGGGCTGGTGAATGCCGCCGGGCTGACTAACCGCGGCTCGCTCGCCGACGCCACGCCGGCGTTGTGGGACCTGCTGTTCACCGTCAACGCCAAGGCGCCCAGCTTCCTGATGCAGCACTGCATCGCCGACATGAGCGGCCGTGGCGCCGGCGGCAGCATCGTCAACATCCTGTCGATGAACATCCATTGCG
The DNA here is from genome assembly GCA_964252545.1 of uncultured Acetobacteraceae bacterium. Lineage (GTDB taxonomy): Bacteria > Pseudomonadota > Alphaproteobacteria > Acetobacterales > Acetobacteraceae > Lichenicoccus. Next base: position 1,965 of record CAXUNX010000165.1, read on the forward strand.
GCCCGAGCGAGCTTGCGCTGTATGCCGCGAGCAAGGCGGCGCTGGCGCTGATCACCCGCAACGCGGCGCAGGCGCACCGGTGGGAGCGGATCCGGATCAACGGCATCAATGTCGGCTGGGCCGACACCCCGGCCGAGCGCACGCTCCATGCCGAGACCCTCGGGCGTGCCGCGGACTGGCTGGACCGGCAGGCAGCCTTGCAACCGTTCGGCCGGCTGTTGTTGCCCGATGACGTGGCGAGGCTCGCGGTGTTTCTGCTGGCGGACAGCAGCCTGCCGATGACCGGGGCGCTGATCGACCAGGAGCAGTGGGTGCTCGGCGGACGCTAGCGCGGGCTCCCGCCGGCCGGTGGCCCCAGCCGCCGCGACGCACTCCTGATATCGTTACGTTTCAATAATGTGCCACAGTGCGTCGTGCGGTTTTGCAACAGCCGTCCGGGCGGCGGCATTCTGCCCACGCACCGTGCCCAGGCACCCTGCCCAGCTACAATCGTGAACTTAGAAGCGGCAGCCACAAGAACTTTGATCCGGCCTTGACGAACTTAGATCGTCGCATTTCTTGTTTAACCGGAACGAGATTTTTTGGATTTGTCGCCTTGCAAAGTTTCTTTACAGAAGAACGAGAATTTTCAAGAAGCTCGCTATTAACGTTTTGTTAACGCAACAACATCTTCAACCTTGTGGTTGACGATCCTCCCTCGGGTGCGGGTATCTGGCTCAACGCCTTGCGAAATGTAACCGCACATGAAAAGGCGAGACCGCATCAGGACTTTATTCCGGAGGATCCCATTTAATGTCGTCGAGCCTGGACACTGCAGATTTCAAAACCGTCTGGAACGACAATTTCGCTTCGGGCGCAGGAATTGAAAGCAATATATTCCCAATCAAGTGGGGACAATCGAGCGAGTTCTCGACCGGCAGCGGCGGCGTCACACTGAAATCGAACGGCAATGCCGAGGGTTTCATGAATTCGGATCAGGGCGGCAGCCAGGGTTTCGGCTACGGGCTCTACCAGGTGACCTTCACCATGCCGACCAACCAGGCGTCGGGCGCCTATGTGCTGCTGTGGCCGTCAACCGGCTCGTGGCCCGGACCGGAGATCGACCTCGCCGAACAGTACAACCACCAATCCTATCTCACGGTGCACTGGAAGGGCAGCAACGGCGGCGACGGATATCATTCCTATTTCTACAACGCCAACACGTCACATTCCACGACCGTGTCGATGGACTGGGAGTCCGGCAGCCTGACTTTCTACGTCAATGGCAGCCAGGTCGCGCAATTCAAGTCGGGCGGTTCGGTGCCGGTGCCAAAGGATCACGCCGATGGCGGGCAGAATGAATCGTTCGGCGCCGGCAACACCGGGCCGGCCGGAACATCGATCACCATCTCCGACATGAGCTACTCGGCCCGCAACGGCGCCAGCGCGCCAAGCGCTCCCAGCTCGCCGACCGCGCCCAGCGGGCCCACGCCAAGCAAGACCATCCACATCTCGGCGCCCGGCACCGTGCACGAGGCATCGGGCAGCGCCGGCGCCACCGTTCCGATCACGATCTCCGATCCGGGACTGAGCAAGGTCTATGCGCTGGTGATGAATTCGCAAAACGTCGCCGAAGAGAACTGGATCAGCGTTCCGCTCAACTCTTCCGGCAGCGCCACGCAGGATTTCCATTTCGAGCATAGCGGAGACTACCTGCTCGCGGTGAGCGATCCGACCAGCCAGACCGATCGCGGCACCTCGTCCAAGATCACCCTGACCAGTTCGGCCGCAAGCCCGGCTGCGGCTTCTGCGGTGAGCACCACTGCGATCTCCAGCGGTGCCACCACCGCGGTGGACGTCTCGAGCCCAGGGCTGAAGTTCGTATCCAGTCCGGCAAAAGGCGCCGATGCCGCGATCACCCTGTCCGATCCCGGCCTCAAGGAGGTTTATGCCCGGGTGATGAGCTCGAGCAACGTGGCGGAAGGCAACTGGATCGAGATCGCACTCAACTCCAAGGGACAGGCGAGCCACAGTTTCCATTTCGATCAGTCCGGCGACTACGTGTTGGCGGCCAGCGATCCGACCAGCGAGGCATTCAAGGGAGTTTCCGCGCCGATCGTGATCTCGCACAGCTGACCGCAGGCAGGCGGGAGCCGGCCTGCCCGGCACCCGCCTGCAACAACTTATTTCTTTACGCTAACGAGTTGCCGGACGCGGATCCGCAACTGGATGCGTGCGTCATCATGGCGCGCGCGAACGTGCCTGATCCGGACTGGCTACGCGGCACGCAGGCAGCGTCACCGTACGTCCTCGGTGCGCAGGCGGAACAGCAATCCCTGCGCCCGCACGCCCAGCTCGCCCACCATTGGGCCTTGCTGCGGCCCGTGCAGCACCACCCGCTCGCTGGGCGCGTTGGTGGCGAGGCCGCTGCTGGTGGTCGCGTCGAGCCGGCAGCCGCCGCCGCTTTCGCAGCGGAAGCTGCCGTCGAGGCCGGTGCTGCCGAGCCGGGAGATGCCGATCCAGCTATCCACCAGTGCCCCGTCCGCATCGGTGAGCAGCGACAGCCGGCCTTCCAGCGGCTGGTCCATGCTCAGCTCGACCGCGTAGTCGTGCGCCGCCACCGGCAGCAGGTTGGGCACGTTGAGGTCCGCTCCCATGCCGCCCAGGGTCGCCGCCATCCCATGCAGCGCGTCGAGCCAGAAGCGGCGCGCGACCTCGGGGAAGTTCGGGTCGCCCTCGACGTCGGAGCCGACCCCGAACGCATAGAACACGCCGCGGCGCAGATAGGTGCCGAGCTTCTGGCCCAGCCCAGTTGGCGCGGATGCCGCCTGGAACACCGAGCCGAGATCGCTGTTCTCGGCCATGTCGGAATACAGGATCGCGCGCAGCGTGACCCGGCTTGCGCTGAAGCGTCCCTCGTCCGAGGCGAGGGCGCGGATGATCTCCTTGTGCGGCGGGCTCGCCGCGTCGATCCGCACCACGTCGGCCGGCCGCCTGGCCGCGTCATAGATCGCGGTCAGCGCGGCACCCATGCCGCCCAGGAAGTATTTCTGCTGGTCGCCCAGGCCGGACAACGGGTTGCGGCTGAACAGGAAGCTTTGCCTGGCGAGCGCCGCCTGCTGGGCTGCGGTGTAGCCCGGCCAGCATCCCGACCACAGCTCGCTGCTCTGGCCGGTGGCGGTGGCGAGCCTGACCACGGTCAGCCGCTCTCCGGGAGACAGCGTCGCGCGCAGCTTGACGGCCAGCTTGCGCGCCCACTCGGTCTGCCCGTCGACCATCGCCATGTCGTCGACATACAGCACGGTCTGGCGCACGCTCGGGGTGTTGCAGAAGGCGGGATCGAGGCCCTGCTGGCCGAACAGCGCGGCACGGGCGGGCAGCGGCGCCAGCAGCGCCAGGACCAGGACCGGCAGGGCCGGCAGCCATGCGGGCGGGCGCATCTCAGGACTCCAGTTCACGCAGCAGCGCGCGATCGATCAACAGCCCCTGCGGGAGGGTCTCGCCTCCGGCCGCAGGCCCGAGTGCGGCCCGGTACTGCTCGGCGTTGGAGCGCATCGCGGCGAGCACCGCGTCGCGGATCGCCTGGTCGTGCGCCTCGATCTGCTCAAGCAGCGAGCGCTGCGGCGCCACCGCCTCGCGCCTGGTGGCGGCGGCGATCTCGGTTTCGCGCAGCTCCTTGGCGGTGCGCGCCTCGATCTGCCTGGCCCGGGCGTCGTCAACCCGGCGCAGCCGGTGGAAGCGTCGCCACGCCCAGCGCCGCTGCCCGGTCGCGTCCATGAAGTCGGGATCGATGTCGTGGCAGACATAGGCGAAGAAGATCCCCACCAGCCAGGCGCCGAGGTTGGCCAGCAGCGACAGCAGCACGTCCACGGTGGGATCGGTCTGCACCACCACGTCCGAGCCCAGGATGTTGGGCGCCGCCTGCGCGCGCATGACATGCAGCGCCGCCATGAAGCGCGAGCCGCCGGCAGCCCCCAGCACCACCAGCAGCGCCAGCGTCGCCAGCACCAGCAGGCGCCAGTCGCCGATCCGCTTGATGCGCTCGGCATGGTGGCCGAACCGGTGGCTCCATTGCTTGAGGATCGAGCCGTGCCCGTGCGAGGCGAAGGCCAGCAGCGCCGCCAGGATCAGCGTGGTGCCGGCGGCGATCGCGGGCACGCCGAAGAACAAGAAGAACACCGTGTAGTTGATGAGCCATTCGGTGACGCCGACGCAGAGCAGCGCCAGGAAATACACCGGGCTGCGGGCGAGCATGGTGGCCTGCCGGTTGCCGTTCGCCTCGCTGTAGCGGCGCAGCCGCGCGTCGGCGCGCTCGAACGTCTCGCGCCGCTCCACATAGCGGTGGCTGCGCCCGGCCTCGCGCTCGATCTGGGCGAGGTCCTCCTCGCGTCGTCGGGTGAGCACCTGCGCCTGCGCCTGCAGCCGCTCGGCCTGCTCGAGGTCGGCGCGGTGCGGCTCCAGCCTGGAATCAAACAGGGCGCGCTGCTGCGCCCATTCCGACAGCAGGCTCCGCGCAGGCTCCAGCACCGCAAGC
>CAXUNX010000166.1:0-6461 GCA_964252545.1 uncultured Acetobacteraceae bacterium
GCGATGCCGCGCGCCTCGGCAATCTCGATCAGGCTGCTGAGCGCCTCGCCGCGCAGCTCCGGCTCGGTGACCACAAGTGCGCGCGGCGTGCGGCCGGCCGCGATCAGCCGGTCGAGCACCGCGCCGGCACTGCCCAGCGTGCCCAGGATCCGGTGTCCCCGGATGCGGCGGCCGGGCTGGTGGCCGCCCTGCGCGAGCAGGCCCAGGATGCGAAGCGGCGACGACCGGTCCCGGCCCAGCGCGCGCAGGAACAGGTCGGCGGCCTCATCGGCGCCCACCAGCAGCACCGGCTGCGTCGCCTCGGCAGATAGCCGGATGCGCTTGGCCTGCGAGAGCCGGTAGCCGATCCGCAGGCCCCCAAGCAGGATCAGCAGGGTCATCGCGTGGATCACCGGGAAGGTGACGCTGGGCAGCGGAAACCCGGTCAGATGGAACAAGGCTGCGAACAACGCCGCACTGACCACCGAGCCGCCGGCGATGCCGAACAGATCGGCCACTCCCGAGAAGCGCCAGTACTGCAGCGGCATGCGGAATGGAACACCCCCCACCAGCAGGGTGATGGCGCCGCTGGCGATGAACCAGAGCGGATGGATCAGGCCGCCATGCGGATCCGCGAGATAGCGCGCGATCGGCGCCGCGGCGGCAGCGAAAACCCCGTCGAGCGCCATGTTGACGAGGATCCGGGTGAGCGATCTCATTCCTCCGCGTCCAGGCCGGGCAGGCGATGGCAGCCCGCCGCTCCCGGGGTCGATCCCGCGCTGGCCTGCGCTGGCCTGGTGCGGCGCTGGCGGATCGAGGCCTGAAGGAATGGGGCGTTGCGGAGCCATTGCCGCAGCCCTATAGCCCAGCCCGCCTCGCCCTAGAAGGAGCCCCGATGCGCACAAATCCGGCGGCGGGGCTCGATCCGTTTGCTTCCGGCTGGCCCACGGCGCTGCTGCTGCTGTGTGTCGCGGCCGCCCTGCTCTCGGCGATCGTGGTGCGGGCGATGATCGGGGTTGCGGTGCTTGACGTGCCGGGCCATCGCAGCGCCCACAGCCGACCCACCCCGAAAGGTGGCGGCGTCGGAGTGATGGCCGCGTTCCTGCTCGGCCTGCCGCTGGCGCAATGGCTGCAAGCCGGCGCGCAAGGCCGGGCGAGCCTCTGCCTTCTCGGCGCCGCCGGCTGCATGGCGGTGTTTTCCTGGCTCGACGACCTGCGCCAGTTCCCTCCGATCTCGAAGCTGCTGGTGCAGGTCGCGGCGGCGCTGCTGGTGCTCGGCGGCATCCTGCCGCTGCCTGGCCACGCGGCCGGCCTGATCGCAGGCTTCTGCTGGCTGTTGTTTGTGACCAACGCGCTCAACTTCATCGACGGATTGAACGGGCTCGCGGCCGGCAGCATGGCGCTGGCGTGCCTGTTGATCGGGCTGGTGGTCCCCGGCGCCGGCCGTCTGGAAGCCGACGCCGCCTGCCTGCTCGCGGCCGGCCTGCTGGGCTTCCTGCCGTTCAACATGCCTCGGGGACGCATCTTCCTGGGTGACGTCGGCAGCCAGGGGGCGGGCCTGGTGGTCGCCGCACTCGGCCTGCTGCATTGGCGAGATGCCCCGGCATGGTCAGCGCTGACCATGCCGCTGCTGCTGGGCGGGATCCTGTACGACGTGGCGTTCACCCTTTGCCGGCGGCTGCTGCGGCGCGAGCGGGTATGGGAGGCGCATCGCGGCCACCTCTACCAGTTGGCGTTCCGCAGCGGCGTGCCGGCCTCCCGCATCGCCGTGCTGCATTGGGGGTTCGTGCTGTGGGGCGCCGTTCTTGCCGCGGCAATGGCCCAAGGGGCCATGCCGGCCGGATCGGCAATCCTGCTCGCCGTTGTTCCGCAACTGATATGGACGGCGGCGGTGATCGGTCGCGCGCGACGCGCCGGGCTCGGGAACTGGTAGCGGCGGGTCGCCCAACCCGCCGCGCAGCGAGGCTCTAGCGGCTCAGATGCAGCTCGATGCCCTGACCGGCGCCGGACAGCCGGGCACCCTTGCTGACGTCGTCGATGCGGATCTCGACGCCGTTGCCGTTCTTGAGGAACCGGCCGCCGATGCCGTTGCCAAGCGTCGCCTCGCCATCGGCGGCACCATAGGTGCCATCGAAGTCATGCAGATGATGCAGGTTGTAGACCCGACCATGGCCGACCACGCTGGAATAGCCCACCGCCGCGATGTCCACGCCCTTGACGCTGAAATGGTATTGGTGACCCTTGTAGCGCAGGACGCCGTTGCCCCATGTGAAGCCCACCCCGACATCCGCTGCCTTAGCGGTGATGGTGACGTATCCGTCGACCGGCCCAGGGGCGCCCTGGTCGCGGGCGCTAGCGACGGTCGAGAACGCCGGCGCCGCTGCGATAGCAAGGCTGGCGGCGATGGTGGCAATGCGCATGACAGGATCCTTTCCAGGTTAGCAACGCCCCATCGAGCGACTTGTGGGGCGCCGGGTACGAAGTGCCACGGCGCGCTGTTATCGTCCTGACAAGAAGGCGGTTCCGCCGTGCATGGCTGATGCGTGATCCTGTCAGAACCGCACGAGCCAGGCACGGCGATGCTGCCCAGAGGCAGCGGCCTTGAAGCGTGAAGCGGCTAGCCGGCGGCGCGGCGCGAGCCGCTCTCGGCTGCATGACCACCCTTGCGCGCGGCCGTAGAAGCCTCGCTCATGATCGAGCGCAGCTCGCGAAGATACGAGGCGCCCTTCAGCGTCCGCTGCACCAGGATCGAACGGCGGTCCATCGGATCGACCTTGCGACGCGCCAGGTCGAGCTCGCCGAGGCGATCAAGCGCCCTGGTGATGGCCGGCTTCGAAACGTTCAGCTCGGCCGCAAGCCCACGCACCGTGTGCGCGCCTTCCTGGAGGTAGCAGGTCAGGAACACGCCGAGCTGCCGCGCCGAAAGATCAGGGCCGTCCCGGCGTACCATCGATACGATGGTGTCCCGCAGCGTACCCACCAGCTGGTCTGAGGCGGAAGCCTGGGCCATGACGAAATCCTTTCTTCAACGATATGGTCCCCGAAAACGCCGGGGTACCGGGTTCTAGCTCGCTCCACCGGGAGGGACGCAGTGGATGTTTCACTCCACCACGCTCGGTGTTCGCACTCTCCTTTATAAACCCGAGAAACGAATTGGTTCAGTCGCAATTACGTTACCGAGACGTTTTTCGGCGAACAAAGATTAACCATGAGTAACAACCCGTTGAAAACGGCCCGCAATCCCTGGGCGTCGCCGCCCTCGGCACGCCCGGGTCTGGTCGAATCGGACCACGCGTATGTATCGACATGCGCCCAGGGTACAGTTTTCGCGACGAACCGGCGCAAGAACAATGCGGCGGTGATCGCGCCGGCCATCGGCTTCGATGAAACATTGTTCAGGTCCGCAACCGGGCTCGCTAGCCAGCCATCGTACCCGTCGTGCAGCGGTAGGCGCCACAACGGATCGCGCGCACGCAGGCCGCCCTCCAGCAGGCACCCCGCCAGCGTCTCGTGGTTGCTGAACAGCGCCGGCAGGTCAGGGCCGAGCGCCACCCGCGCCGCCCCGGTGAGGGTAGCGGCATCGAGCAGCACCGCCGGCTCGTGCTCGCAGGCTTCGGCGAGCAGATCGCACAGCACCAGCCGGCCTTCCGCGTCGGTGTTGCCGATCTCAACGAACAGGCCCTTGCGGGTGGCGATCACGTCGGACGGGCGCATCGCGTCGCCGGAGATGCTGTTCTCGACGCAACCCAGCCGAAGCTGCAGGCGCACCGGCAGGTCGCGCTCCATGATCAGCCGCGCCAGCCCCAGCATGATCGCAGCACCACCCATGTCCTTTTTCATCCGCAACATGGCCGCCGACGGTTTCAGGTCGTAGCCGCCGGTGTCGAAGCAGACGCCCTTGCCGACCAGCGAGACCAGCGGCGAGTCCGGCCCCGCCGCCGAGCCCGCCCAGTCCGCCCGAAACACGTGCGGCGGCCGCTGCGATCCGCGTCCCACGGCCTCGATAGCCGGGTAAGCCTCCGACAGCGCCTTCCCGGCGACCACCACCGTCTCGGCGCCGAACCGGCCGCAGACCTGCGCACCCGCCTCCGCCAGCGCCTGCGGTCCCAGCAGATTGGCCGGCATGTTGATCAGGTCGCGCGCCAGCCAGACCGCGCGCGCCTGCGCTGCCCCGAATCCTGCGGCATCCGCGCACAACAACGGGCGCTCCCCGCTGGCCAGCGCCGCGAACTCGAACGGGCCCGGCTGGTCGGAGACCCCGAGCAGCGCTGCCGAAACGCCGAGAGGGCCGGGCAGCAGCGACACCGTTCCCGGCTTGGCGGTGAAGCCCGTCTGCGCCACCCAGGCGCCGGCCCCCAACGACTCGGCGTGCCCGGCAAGCTCGCCAGCACGCACCGGATACACCGTCCGGACGGAGGAGGAGGAATCTTCCCGGGCTTCAGGTGCCAGGCAGTCGAGCGGTCGGTCGAACATGGTTGTTTTATCCTGCAGGAGCGCCGCTTCAGCGGCCTCGAACCCACGGTCGGCAATCGCGCGGGGTCGCGCAAGCCGCCACGGGCGGTTCGCGCCCGGGGGGGTTGGGCCTTGCATTCCCGACTGCGGCATCCGACCCTAGGGTCATGTCGGGCGCTCACTTACGGGCTCGAGGCCCATCCGGCTCCGCCGCCGGTGGCGGGCTCGCAGGCCATCGTGTCAAGGCGGTGCTCGGGCCCACGAACACCGGCAAGACGCACCTCGCCATCGAGCGGCTGCTGGCGCACAACTCCGGCATCATCGGTTTTCCGCTGCGCCTGCTGGCGCGCGAGAACTACGACCGCATGGTGGCGGCAAAGGGGGTGCGCCAGGTGGCCCTAATCACCGGCGAGGAGAAGATCGTGCCGGCCGAGGCGCGCTACTTCTCGTGCACGGTGGAGGCGATGCCGCTCGACCGCGCCGCGGAGTTCGTGGCAGTGGACGAGATCCAGCTTTGTGCCGATCCCGACCGCGGCCACATCTTCACCGACCGGCTGCTGCATGCGCGCGGACTGGTGGAGACGGTGTTCCTCGGTGCCGAGACGATCCGTCCGCTGTTGTCGCGGCTGGTGCCGGGCGCCCTGATCGAGACCCGTCCGAGGCTGTCGCAGCTCACCTATACCGGCGCCGCCAAGCTCACCAAGCTGCCGCCGCGATCGGCGGTGGTGGCGTTCTCGGCCGCCGAGGTCTACGCCATCGCCGAGCTGATCAGGAGGCGCCGCGGCGGCTGTGCCGTGGTGATGGGACGGCTCTCGCCGCGCACCCGCAATGCCCAGGTGGCGCTCTACCAGGACAAGGAGGTCGATTACCTGGTCGCCACCGACGCCATCGGCATGGGCCTGAACATGGACGTGAACCATGTCGGCTTTGCCGGCCTGTCCAAGTTCGACGGCTCGCGCCCGCGGCGGCTGAGTGCGGCGGAGGTCGCCCAGATCGCCGGCCGGGCCGGGCGTGGCATGCGCGACGGCAGCTTCGGCACCACCGCCAACTGTGCGGGCCTTCCCGACGAGCTCGTCGAGGCCGTGGAAGCCCACCGCTTCGATCCGGTCGAGCAGATCTTCTGGCGCAACAGCGAGCTCGACCTGTCCGGGCCGGACGCCCTGCTCGCGAGCCTGCTGTTGCCGCCGCCGCGCTCCGGCCTGATCGCCGGGCGCGAGGCATCCGACCTGCAGACGCTGGATGCGCTGTCGCGCGAGACCGAGATACGGACGCTGGCGCGCGGACGCGCCGCCACCAGGCTGCTCTGGGAGGCCTGCCAGATCCCCGACTTCCGCAAGCTCGGCGACGACAGCCACACCCGGCTGTGCGCGCGCGTGTTCGGCCATGTGGTGCGAGACGGGCGGCTGCCCTCGGACTGGATCGCCGCCCAGATCAACGGTCTCGCCCGCGCCGACGGCGACATCGACACGCTGATGCAGCGGCTCTCCGGCGTGCGGGTCTGCTCCTATATCGCGGCCCGCCCCGACTGGCTCGATGACGCGTCGCACTGGCAGGATCGCGCCCGCGCCGTCGAGGACCTGCTGTCCGACGCGCTGCACGAGCGGCTGACCGCGCGCTTCGTCGACCGGCGCGCAGCGCTGCTGATCCGCCGGCTGGACGATTCCGAAAGCCAGGACATGCTTTCCGCGGTGACCGCTCCCGGCGAGGTGGTGGTTGAGGGCCACTCGGTGGGTCACGTGGCGGGTTTCCAGTTCCAGCCCGACCCGCTGGCGGAAGGGCCCGAGAAGCGGCTGGTGCTGCGGGCGGCCCGGCGGGCGCTGCGCGAGGAGATGCCGCGCCGCGTGCAGGCACTGGGTGCGGCCGACGACGACGCGTTCTCGATCAGCGCCGATGGCCGCCGGCTGTGCTGGGAACGGGCGCCGGTGGCGCGGCTGCGCCCCGGTGCCGGTTTGGTGCGCCCGATGGTCGAGGTGCTGGACAGCGAGTTCCTCGACGGGTCGCAGCGCGAGCGGGTGCGGGCGCGGCGCCAC
>CAXUNX010000167.1:0-6437 GCA_964252545.1 uncultured Acetobacteraceae bacterium
GCCAGCAGGTCGCCGATCGCGTTGATCAGCCGCGCCTCGGAGGCGCGCAGCGGCGGCAGGGCGGCGGCGATGCTGTCCTGCTGCGCCTGCGCGTTGGCGATGTCGAGGGTGGTGCTGATGCCGTTGCGGAACTGGTTGCGCACCAGCGCGGTGTTGCGCCGGGCGTCGGCGAGGTTGGCGCCGGTGATCGCCAGCATCCGCTGCGTTCCGCGCAGCTGCATGTAGTCCTGGGCGAGATCCGAGATCGCCATCAGCGCGATGCCGCGACGTGCCTCGATGGCGGCCTCGGTGTTGGCGCGCTGCGCTTCCACCTCCCGCCGCACCCGGCCGAACAGGTCGATCTCCCAGGACGCTGAGAGATCGTCCTGCCACAGGTCGAACGCCACCGGCGCGGTTGGAAGCGGCGTGACGAAGGTGCTGAGGACCTTCGGGTTCAGCCGCACCCGGTTGTACATGCCGTTCGCGTCGAGGTGCGGCAGTCCCCGCGAGGCGGCGATCTGGCGCTGCGCCCGGCCTTGCTGCACCCGTTCGGCGGCCGCCTGCAGGTCCAGGTTCTGGCGTGCCAGCCGCCCCACCAGCGACGACAACTCCGGATCCTCGAAGCGGTCCCACCACGCCGCGTCCACCGAGCCGCCATAGGTGATCGCGCTTGAACGGCCGGCAGGGACTGTCCCCCACCATTGCGCGGGCGCGCCGTCGGCCGGGCGCTGGAAGTTCGGCCCCACCTCGCAGCCGGCGAGCAGCAGCGCGCAGGCAGCCGCAAGCAGGCGCGCGGTCGCGCAGGCTCCGGCCACGCTTGGCTTGATCGATGGCACCGTTCAACGTTCCGTCACGCGCATGGGGCTGGCGCTCTGCTTGCCCTTCACGTCGGCAAGCCCGGTCTCGATGCGGGTTTCCACCGAGAAGCCGACCCGCAGCAGCCGTGCCTCCTGCTGACCGGGAGCCACGACGATCTTGACCGGCAGCCGCTGCACGATCTTGGTGAAGTTGCCGGTCGCGTTGTTCGGCTGGATCGGCGCGAACGAAGCGCCGGTGGCGGGCGGCATGCTGTTGACGATCCCGTCCAGCTTCAGGTTGTAGGCATCGACGTGGATCTGCACATGCTGTCCCGGCAGCACGTGCCGCAGCGCCACCTCGCGGTAGTTCGCGACGATATACACCGCATCCAGCGGCACCACCGCCATCACCGCGGCGCCCGGGCTCACATAATCGCCGAGCTGCACGGTCTTCTGGGCGACCATCCCGTCCACGGGTGCGACGATGCGGGTATAGCTCAGGTTGAGCTGCGCCTGCGTCACCTGCGCCTGGTCGGACCGCACGGTGGCCAGCGCCGCCTGGCGCTGCGCATCGAGGATCGCCAACTGATGCTGCGTCGAGCTCAGCGAGGCCCGCGCGCCGTCGAGCGACGCCTGCGCCTGGCGCAGCGACATGTCGGCCTGCTGGCGCTCCTGGAAGGTGCCGGCGCCGGTGCTGGCCAGGTTGCGGTAGCGCTTGTCGTTGGCCTGCGCGAAGGTGAGCTGGGCCGCGGACGAGGCCACGTTGGCCTCTGACTGGGCGATCTCGGAGGGCAGCCGCGCGATCTGGGCTGCGAAATTATCGACCTGCGCCCGGTCGCGCGACAGCATCGCCAGGTTGTTGGCGAGGGTGGTGCGGTAGTCGCGGTCGTCGATGGTCACCAGCAGCTGTCCCGCGCGCACCGGCTGGTTGTCGTCCACGACGACGCCCGAGACCTGCCCGGTGATGCGCGGGGCGATGGTCGCGTAATGCGCCGTGACATAGGCATCGTCGGTGTAGACGCTGTTGCCGGGCACGAAGATGATCGCCAGCACCACGGCGATGAAGCCCAGCACGATGAATCCGGCCACGAACCACGGCCAGCGCGGTTTGCGCTTCTCGCCAGGCTGGTTGTCCTGCTTGCTATCGGAAGGCTCTCCGCCCTTGTCCTGCTTGGACGCGTGCTGGTCCCGATCGTCCTGCGTATCGTCCGCCATGGTTCGGTTCCGCTATTTCTTGGCCAGCGCGATTCGGGGAGGATAGGTGCGCACCGGCAGCACCAGCAGCACGATCATCAGGGCCACCGTGAGGGCGGCGATCACCAGAAAGGCGTCGCTCAAGGTGAGCACGGTGGCCTGCTCCTGCACCGCTAGCCTGAACAGCTCGAGGCTGCCCGGGAAGCGGGGCCGGCCGTTCGCGAGCAGGGGCGGCGGCAGCCCCTGCACCAGGCCGGGACCTTGCAGCACGCTGTAGCGGTTCTGGCCCGACTGGTCGACGATCCGGTTGTAGTGCAGGCCGCCGCGCCAGTGCATGATCAACTGCAGCAGCCATGTGCCGACCGGCTCGGCCAGCGCGCGGCAGGTGTTGATCAGCGCCGAGCCGAGCGGGCCTTCCTCCGGCTTCTTGATCGAGTTGGTGGTCATCATCAGCAGCGGCATGATGATCATCGGCTCGCCCACCGCCTGCAGCGCCTGCCAGATCAGGAATCCGCCACCCTGCCAGACGCTGGTGAGGAACACGCCGCCGACGCAGGCGGCAAGGATGCAGGCCATGCCGATGAAGCTTACCACGCGCGCATCGACCCGCTCGAAGTTCAAAACAACCGCCAGCGCCGGCAGCATCACCAGCTGCGCCGCGGCCACCGGCAGCGTCACCAGCTGCGACTGCAGCGGCCGGTAGCCCACCACCTCCCGCAGGAAGGTGAGCGGGATGGTCGACGCGGAAAGGTCGAGCAGCAGGAACATGAACAGCGCGATCAGCCCATAGGCGATGTTCCGGCGCTTCAGCAGGAACAAGCCGAACAGCGGCAGCGGATGCGTGAGCTCGTTCCATATCAGCAACGGAATCGAAACGGCGCTGACCAGCGCCAGCACGCAGATCGTGTCGGAATTGAACCAGTCATAGCGGTCGCCCTGCTCGAGCATGGTGCTCAGCGCGCCGAACCCGACCACCACCAGCAGGGCGCCGCGCCAGTCGAACATCGGGCCTCGCGCGTATTGCGGCGGATCCTGTTGCACCCCGTACCAGACCAGCACGGCGGCAGCGGCACAGAGCGGCAGCGTTTCGAAGAACACGAAGCGCCAGTCGACGATGTCGGTCCACAATGCCGCAAGCGTGGTTCCCATGTTGGGTCCGAAGGTCGCCGTCAGCGCATACAGCGCAAGCCCATACAGGCGGATCGGCGGCGCCAGCACGCGCAGGCCCACGATCAGCAGCAACGGGATGATGAAACCCCCCGACATGCCCTGGAAGACGCGCAGGCCGTAGAGCAGTGTCAGGTTGGCGGTGAACGGGATGCACAAGGTGGTGAAGCAGCATAGGGCGATCGCGCACAGCGACCAGCGACGGACGGTCAGCGTCACCGCGAGCCAGGGCGACACCGACATGCCGATGACCTGCCCGGACGCATACAGGCTCGTGAGCCAGGTGCCCTGGTCGCTGCTGATGCCGAGCCCGCCGCGCACGTCCACCAGGGCGATCGCCGTCACCTGGTCGTTGAACTCCGCGGTGAGTGCCGCGATCAGCACGCCCACCAGCCCGAGCAGGGCCTTAACGTCCATGCAGGCCGCCCGCGCCGGAACGAGGGCGGGCGTGGTCCGGCGGGTCACGCTCGAGCGGCAGGTTCTGCAAAGGCATGCGGGAGCCTAGTTTGGGGAAAGCGCGCCCGGCAAGGTGCGGCCGGCCGGATCGAGGCGGCGCCCCCTTCAGTGCTTGCCCGCAAGCTGCTGGATCAGCAGGGCGACCAGGCCCGACCAGCCGGTCTGGTGCGAGGCGCCGACGCCGCGGCCGGTGTCGCCGTCGAAATACTCATAGAACAGGATCAGGTCCTTGAAATGCGGGTCGGACTGGGCGAGCGGGTTCGCGCCATGCACCGCGCGGCGCCCGTCCGCGCCGCGGGTGAACAGGCTGACCAGGCGACGCGCGAGCTCGTCCGCCGCCTCGTCGAGGCTCATCATGGTGCCGGAGCCGGCCGGGCATTCCACCTTCAGGCCATCGCCGTAGTAGCGGGAATGCCGGCGCAGCGATTCGATCAGCAGGTAGTTCACCGGCATCCAGACCGGGCCGCGCCAGTTGGAGTTGCCGCCGAACAGCCGCGAACGCGATTCCGCCGGCCAGTAGCCGAGCTCGAAGCTCTGGTTGTCGAGCTGCAGCCGGTAGGGCTTCTGCTCGTGCACCTTGGAGACAGCGCGCACGCCGTGCGGCGACAGGAACTCGGTCTCGTCGAGCATCACGGCAACGATCGCCTGCAGCCGGTGCACGCGCAGCAGCGAGAGCAGCGCCGTGTCGCCGTGCCCGGGCATGTTCCAGCGCGACACCAGGCTTGCGAGATCCGGGCGATGGGCAAGGAACCAGTCCATCTGCTTCTTGAGCTGCGGCAGCCGCTCGATCTGGTCGCCGACCAGCACGGTGACCGCGAACATCGGGATCAGCCCGACCATCGAGCGGGCGCGCAGCGTGATCCGGTTGCCGTCCGGAAAGCCGAGCTGGTCGTAGAAGAACTGGTCCTGCTCGTCCCACAGGCTGGCTCCCTCGGCGGAGGCGATCAGCAGGAAATGCTCGAAGAACTTGGCGGCCACGTCCTCGAAGGCGCTGTCCTGCAGGGACAGCTCGACGGCGATGCGCAGCATGGCGAGCGCATACATCGCCATCCAGGCGGTGCCGTCCGATTGCGACAGCTGGCCGCCGTCCGGCAGCGTCGCCGAGCGGTCGAAGATGGCGATGTTGTCGAGCCCCAGGAAGCCGCCCTGGAAGATGTTGCGCCCGGTGGCGTCCTTGCGGTTCACCCACCAGGTGAAGTTCATCATCAGCTTGTTGAAGACGCGCTTGAGGAAGAGGTGGTCGGGCGCGCCGTTGGTGTCGCGGTCCATCTCGAACACCCGCCACGACGCCCACGCATGCAGCGGCGGGTTGGCGTCGCTGAACGACCATTCATAGGCAGGCAGCGCCGCGTTGGGATGGATGAGCCATTCCCGGGTCAGCAGCAGGATCTGCTCCTTGGCGAAATCCGGATCCACCAGCGCCAGCACCGGACATTGCAGAGCCAGGTCCCATGATGCGAACCAGGGATATTCCCATTTGTCCGGCATCGACATGATGTCGGCGGCGCGCACATGCTCCCAGTCGCCGTTGCGTATGCGGCCGCGTCCGGGCGGCGGCTTCGGGCCGCTTGGATCGCCCTCCAGCCAAAGATGCACGTCGTAGTGATAGAATTGCTTCGACCAGATCATCCCCGCCAGCGCCCGGCGCTGCACCAGCCGGCGCTCGTCGCCGACGCAGTCCGCCTGCAGGGCGGCGTAGAACTCGTCCGCCTCGGCGATGCGGGCGGCGAACACCCCGTCGAAATCCTCGAACGGCGGTGTGGTCTCTGACGCGAGGCGCAGCCTCAGGCGGATCACGTGTTCGCCGCCGGCCGGAACCTCGATGGCGTGCAGGGCCGCGCACTTGGTGCCGCGCCGCGCCGGGTTCACGGCGGCTTCATGCCCGCCGACCACGAAATCGTTGATGCCGTCCTTGAAGAAGCCGTCGCGGCTTTCGCCGTACAGGCGGCGCACGTTGGTGTCGTTGTCGCAGAACAGCAGCGCGTCGCTGCTTTCCGCGAACCAGCGCATCTCGTCGAGCCTGCGGTGCGCGACACGCACCTCGCGGGCACCCTGTGCTTCGAGCAACGGCCTGGGCACATCGTCCGACCACGACCACACATTGCGCGCCCAGAGCTGCGGCAGCACCCACAGCCGCGCCGGCTGGTCGCCGCGGTTGTTGATGCGCACGCGCATCAGGACGTCGTCGGGCGATGCCTTGGCGTATTCGATGAACACGTCGAAATAGCGGCTCTGGTCGAACAGGCCGGTGTCGAGCAGCTCGTACTCCGGCGCGTCCTGCCCGCGGCGGCGGTTCTCCGCCACCAGCGCGTCGTACGGAAAGGCCGCGTGCGGATACTTGTAGAGCATCTTCATGTAGGAGTGCGTGGGGGTCGCCTCCAGGTGGTAATAGAGCTCCTTGACGTCCTCGCCGTGATTGCCCTCGGCGTTGGTCAGCCCGAACAACCGCTCCTTGAGGATCGGGTCGTGCCCGTTCCAGAGCGCCAGCCCCAGGCACCAGCGCAGCTTCTCCTCGCCGAAGCCGGCCAGCGCATCCTCGCCCCAGCGATAGGCGCGCGAGCGCGCATGGTCGTGCGGCAGGTTGGTCCAGGCCTCGCCGTCGGCGCTGTAATCCTCCCGCACGGTTCCCCATTGCCGGTCGCTCGGATACGGTCCCCAGCGCCGCCAGGCATGGCCGTTCCTGCCTTCCAGCAGGCGGCCGCCCTCGCGGGTGTGCATGATGCCGCTCATCGCCCGAGCCTTTCCAGCAGCGCGCGGAGCCGCGCGCGGGTGCCGCGGTCGGCCTGGCCGGTGAGCGCCTCGGGACGCCAGTGGCGCTGGAACGCCAGCAGCACGGTGCCGAGA
>CAXUNX010000168.1:0-6306 GCA_964252545.1 uncultured Acetobacteraceae bacterium
CAGCAGCTGGTCGGCAGCGCCGAGGCCGCCAGGGTCCGGCGCGCGGCCGAGCAGCACCCCCGCCATGGCGTCCAGCCGCGCGATCTTGACCTCCGGCGGCAGCACGTTGTTGTCGGCGATGTCGTCGATGGCGCGGGCGAAGTCGTAATAGGCGTGCACGTGCGGGCGAAGCGATGCGCGGATCAGCCGCGAGCCCACCGGAAAGTTCTCGTCGCCCCGGTCCTTGCCCGATGCGACGGGGCGGCTGAACTCGTTCATGGCGCCGTCGATCCGCGTTCGCGGTAGTGGCGCTGCTTCCAGACCACGCCGCGGCCACGATGATGATCAACCGCCGAGGCGAGCGTCGCCAGGGTGTAGAACATCGCAACCCCCGGCAGCAGCAGCGTCCAGAACGGCGACAGTTCGAACCGCCGCAGGGTCGGCAGGAACGACAGCGTCGCGATCGCCCAGGCCATCAGCCCGAACAGCTCGGACACGCCGCCGGAGAACAGCAGCGCCGCGAGCGGCACCAGCCAGAGCAGGGTCATCCCCAGCAAGGTCCCAACCAGCAGCAGCGGCGAGAAGCGGAGCTGCACATAGGCGGTGCGCGCCACCATCCGCCAGACGTCGCCGGGATGCGGATAAGGACGCACCGAGCGCGCCTGCCGGGAATGGCCGAGCCAGATGCCGCCGCCGCTGCACTTGACCCGCCTCGCCAGCGCCACGTCGTCGATCAGCGCGTCGCGCAGGCTCTCGATGCCGCCGATCCGCTCCAGCGCCGCCTGGCGGATCAGGATCGTGCCGCCGGCCGCGGCGGCCGGGCGCCGGTCGGCCCGGTTCACCAGCGCGAACGGGTAGAGCAGCTGGAAGAAGTACACGAACGCCGGCACCAGGGCGCGCTCGGCGGCGCTCTCGGTGTTGAGCGCCACCATCTCGGACACCTGCTCGAGGTTGTCGCGCAGCGCCTTGGCCACCAGTGTCGCCAGGTGCGACGGCTCGTGCACGATGTCCGCGTCGGTCAGCAGAAAGAAGCCGTTCTGGTCCGGCAGCAGCCGCTGGGCGCGTGCGACACCCTGCGCCACCGCCCACAGCTTGCCGCTCCAGCCGGGCGGCGTGTCGGTGCCGTCGACCACGTGCAGGTGCGGCGAGCCAAGCCCGCGCGCGAGTGACGCGGTGGCATCGCTGCTCCGGTCATCCACCAGGATGACGCCGTAGGGTCCCGGATAGTCCTGGTCGAGCAGCGAGCCCAGCGCCTCCTCGATCGAGGCCGCCTCGTCGCGCGCCGGCACCACCACGCACAAGGCGGGCCAGGTCGCGGGATCCGGCCGCAACGCGTCCGGCAGCGGCGGCAGCGAGGGACCCGCCTGCCAGAACCGCCCGTGCAGCAGCCCCAGATACAGCCAGACCAGCAGCGACAAGGTCGAGAAAGCGAGCATCATCCGCCGGGCGCACCCGCCTGTGCATGCGCCCGGAACCAGGCCACCGCGTCGGCCACCGCTTCGCTCGCCGGCCGCGGGGCATAGCCGAGCGCGCTTCTGGCCTTGCCGGACGAGAAGAACATCTTCTTTCTCGACATCGCCAGCATCTCCCGGGTGACCCGGGGCTCGATGCCGAACCCGCGCGACGCCCATTCCGAAGCAAGCGCCACCGGCCAGAGCGCCGACTGCGGAAGCCGGATCCGCGGCGCCCGCACAGCCGCCGCCTGCGCGACCAGGGCAAACAGATCGCGCAGCAGCATGTCTTCGCCGCCGAGGATGTAGCGCTCGCCCGCAACACCCTTCTCGAACGCCAGCACGTGGCCGGCGGCGACGTCGTCGACATGGACGATGTTGAGGCCGGTATCCACATAGGCGGGCATGCGCCCGGCCGCGGCATCGGCGATCATCAGCCCGGTCGGCGTAGGCTTGATGTCGCGCGGGCCGATCGGGGTGGAAGGATTGACGATCACCGCCGGCAGGCCGCGTTCCCGCACCAGCCGCAGCACTTCCTGCTCGGCCCGGTATTTCGAGCGCTTGTAGGTTCCGATCACCGCGTGCTCATGCACCGGGGTCGCCTCGTCGGCAACCGTGCCGTCGCCGACCAGCCCCAATGCCGCCACCGACGAGCAGTAGACGATGCGCCCGACGCCGGCCTGCTGCGCGGCCAGCATCAGTTGTCGGGTTCCCTCCACGTTGGCGCGCATCATGGCGGCCGGATCGGGCACCCAGAGCCGGTAGTCGGCCGCCACGTGGAACAGCGCGCCACAGCCCTTGAGCGCCTTGCCGAAGCACCCGGGCTGAAGCAGGTCGCCCTCGAACAGCTCCGCCGTCACCCCCTCGAGGTTGCGCCGGTCGCCGTTCGGACGCACCAGCAGGCGCAGCGAATGGCCGCGCGCCGCCAGCGCCCGCGCCACCGCGGAGCCGACGAAGCCGGTGGCGCCGGTGACCAGCGTCGGAGTGTCGGTCATGCTTCGGTGGCACTCCAGTGCAAAAGCGGGTGAGGCAATGGAGCGGCTGTATAGCGTTCCCATCGGCCGTGGTGTAGAGGCCCCGCCCGGTGAAGACGCTCTCCATCTTGCTGACCCTGCTCGGGCTGCTGCTGTTGACCGGCTTCATGGTCTGGCTCGGCGCGCCCGCGGTAATCAGGGCGGTGCTCTCGGTGGGCTTCGGCGGGTTCGCCCTGCTGGTGCTGTGGCAGGTGCTCAGCGACGGCCTGCTGGCGATCGCCTGGCGCGCCGCCTGCCCGCGCGCCGGGCTCGATGTCGGCATCGGTCAGCTGCTGTTTGCCCGCATGATGCGCGAGGCGGCGATGACCTGCCTGCCCTTCTCCCAGCTCGGCGGCATCCTGATCGGCATGCGCGCGACCTGCATCGGGCGGCGGCCTCCCTCCTGGCCTGCCGCCGCCGCCGCCAACGTCATCGACCTCACGGTGGAGATCATCGGGCAGGTCGGCTTCGTGCTCATGGGATTGATGTTCCTGCTCGACCGCAGGCCGGACAACGCGTTCGTGGGCCCGGTGGGGCTCGGCATGATGCTGGGCGTGGTCGCCGTCACCAGCTTCATCTGGGCGCAGCGGCGCGCCGGCGGCTTGTTCCAGCGAGGCGCCGGCCTGCTGAGCCGCCGTCTCGTCCCCTGGATGCAGGGCCTCGAGAACTGGCAGGAGGCGATCGACGGCTTCTACGCCCGCCCGGGCCGCATCGCGCTTGGCGTCGTCGTGCACCTGCTCGGATGGCTGGCGAGCGCCGGCTGGGTCTGGCTGGTCTACCGGCTGCTCGGCGCCCGGCTCGAGTTCGGCGCGGCACTGGCGATCGAAGGGGTGGCGAGCGGCGTCCTGTCGGTGTCGTTCCTGGTGCCGGCGGCGCTGGGCGTCCAGGAGGCCGCCTATGTGGCGATCGGCGCCCTGTTCGGGCTTGATCCCCATCTCTCGTTCGGCCTGTCGCTGCTGCGCCGGGGGCGCGACCTTGCGATCGGCGGCCCGATGCTGCTGATCTGGCAATGGCTGGAAATGCTCAGGCTGCGCAGGCTGGGCGCCGATAAGGGCTCCGCCCTTGACCCGCTGGGCTCTTAGGCGCCAGACCCCGCTTCATGCAGATATTCCGGCGGCTCGTGATCCTTGGCCTGGGTCTGATCGGCAGCTCGGTCGCCCGCCGCGCCATGCAGGACGGCCTGGCCGGGGAGATCGTCGCCAGCGACGCTTCGGCCGCGGTCTGCGCACGGGTGGGAGAGCTGGCGATCGCCCACCGCGTCGAGCCGGACCCGGCCCAAGCGGTGCGCGGCGCCGATGCGGTCATGCTCTGCGTTCCGGTGGGGGCACTTGGCGAGGTGGCGGCGCGCATCATGCCGCATCTCGCCTCCGGCGCCACCCTCACCGATGTCGGCTCCACCAAGCAGTCCATGCTGCGCGACATCCTGCCGGTGCTGCGTCCGGATGTCGCCCTGGTGCCCGGCCATCCGCTGGCGGGCACCGAATATTCGGGCCCGGATTCGGGCTTCTCCACCTTGTTCGAAGGACGCTGGGTGCTGCTGACGCCGCCTCCGGGCACCAGCCCCGAGGCGGTCTCCGCCATCGACCAGCTTTGGCGGGCCTGCGGCGCCCGCACCCGCCTGATGGACGCGGCGCACCACGACCGGGTGCTGGCGATCGTGAGCCACCTGCCCCACCTGCTCGCCTTCACCATCTGCGGCACCGCCGACGATCTCGCCGACGAGACCCGCGACGAGGTGCTGGACTTCGCCGCTTCCGGGTTTCGCGACTTCACCCGGATCGCCGCCTCCGATCCGGTGATGTGGCGGGACATCTTCCTCAACAACCGCGAAGCCCTGCTGGAGATGCTGGCGCGCTTCACCGAGGACGCCCAGGCGATGGCCCGCGCCATCCGCTGGGGCGACGACAGCTTCATCGTGGACAAGATCGAGCGCGGCCGCGCCATCCGGCGCAGCCTGATCGAACTCAGGCAGGCCTGACGAACGAGCCTGCGAGCTGCTTGCGCCGCGCGTCGCCCTGGCGCTCGAGCATCCAGCCGGGATATTCCGGCGGCAGCTTGCTCACGGCATCCAGCGCCTTGAGCTGTTCGGGCTCCAGCCGCACCTCGGTGGCGCCCAGATTGTCCGCGAGCTGCTCGGGCCGCTTGGCGCCGATGATCACGCTGCTGACCACCTCCTGGTGAAGCAGCCAGGCCAGGGCGATGCGCGCCACCGATACGCCGTGCGCCTCGGCGATCGGCCGCATGGCGTCGACCACCGCGAAGCCGCGCTCGGCATCCACCGGCGGGAAGTCGAACTCGACGCGGCGGCTGCCCTGCTCGCCCGTGCGGTCGCGCCCGTACTTGCCCGAAAGCAGCCCGCCGGCCAGCGGACTCCATACCAGCAGCCCGACCTGCTCGCTCCGCAGCATCGGCACCAGCTCCCGCTCGAGGTCGCGTCCGGCCAGCGTGTAGTAGGCCTGCAGGCTTTCGAACCGCGCCAGGCCGCGGCGCTCGGCGATCCCCTGCGCCTTCATGATCTGCCATGCCGCCCAGTTGGACACCCCGACATGACGCACATGGCCGTGCTGCACCAGGATGTCGAGCGCCAGCATGGTCTCCTCGATCGGGGTCGCCGGGTCGAAGCCATGGATCTGGTAGAGGTCGATGTGATCGAGCTGCAGCCGCCGCAGGCTCGCCTTGACCGCCTCGATGATGTGCGAACGCGAGTTCCCCCTGGCGTTCTGGCTGCTGCCGGTCTCGCCGAACACCTTGGTCGCCACCAGGATCTCGTCACGCGAAACCTTGAGGTTGCGCAGCGCCTGCCCGGTGATCTGTTCGGACAAGCCCTCCGCATACACGTCGGCGGTGTCGAGCAGGTTGATGCCGGCATCGATCGCCGTCCCGACCAGCCGCTCCGCCTCGTCCTGCCGCAGGGCGCCGGTCTGCTTCCAGCGGCCCTCGCCGCCGCCGAACGTCATGGTGCCGAGACAAAGCTCGGAGATGAACAGGCCGGTCCGGCCAAGCAGGTTGTAGCGCATGGGCGGGAGTCCCGATCCGGTTTGGATCCGCCAACAACGACCTCGGCCGCGTGACGTTGCAACAATCAGCCTGGGATTCTGCGAAGCGGCACGACGCTGACGCCACATCGCCATGATGCCGGTTGACCGGTCGTCCCGGTGCCTCCAAATTGGGCAATAAAAACAAACCGTGGGAACGCCATGAACATCCAGCCGCGGTCGCACCGCGCCCAGAATTCGCGAGAAACCATTCTCGCGACATCACGCCACGTGTTTCTCCGGCACGGCTATCTCGACGCCAGCATGGACACCATCGCGCAGCGCTCGGGAGTGTCCAAGACCACCCTCTACGCCCATTTCAACAACAAGGAGGCGTTGTTCAACCAGGTGGTGGTCGACGTGGTGAGCGAACATGCCGACACCCTGGCGGCCCTGCTGGACTTTCCGCCGCAGGACGATTTCCGCAACCGGCTGGTCGCGGTGGGCAGCCGGCTGCTCGCCAGATTGTTGAACCCGGAGGCCATCGCCCTGCTTCGGCTGTGCGTGATCGAGGGTGCCCGCATGCCGCGCCTCGGCTTCGAGGCGCTGGCCACGGCGCGATCCAACCTGCGTCAGGCGCTGGCCGGTTTCCTGCAGGAACAATCCGCGCAGGCCGGGATCGCGATCAGCGATCCGCAGGAGGCCGCTGACCTGTTCATCGTGCTGACGCTGCGCGACCTGCAGCTCGAGGCGATGCTGCCCTGGTCTGCGGGCAGCGCGCCGGAGGCCCAGCGCCGCAACGCCGAGCAGGTCGCCGACACCATGCTCCGGCTTTATGGCAGCACGCCGGCCCCGTAACGGCCTGCTCCCACGAGCCCGGTCCCCAAG
>CAXUNX010000169.1:0-6299 GCA_964252545.1 uncultured Acetobacteraceae bacterium
CCTTGCCGACCGTCTCCCGGTACGCGTCGGCGGCCACGCCGTCGCTGCGGCGGATCGAGTGCGCGCTGAGGAAATCGGTCCGGAAGCCGCCGGGCGCCACCGCGGTGACCTTGATCCCCAATGGCCCCACCTCCTGCGCCAGGCTCTGCGACAGCCCCTCCATCGCCGCCTTGGCGGCAGCATAGAGCCCGGACGACGCCATCGGCGCGCGGCCGGCGATCGAGGTGACGTTGACGATGTGTCCCGCCGCCTGCGCGCGCAGATGGGGCAGAAAGGCGCGGATCAGCCGGAACGGACCGAACAGGTTGACCGCGAACAGCCTTTCGATCTCGTCGTCGGTGGCCTGCTCGACGGCGCCGAGCAAGCCGTAGCCGGCATTGTTGACCAGCACGTCGACGCGCCCGACGCGTTCGAACACCTGCTCCACCGCCGCCTCGACGGCAGCGTGGTCGGTGATCTCAAGCGCCAGCATGTGCAGCCTGCCACGGCCGGCGACCAGCTCCGGGCGTTCGCTCCGGTAGGTGCCGACCACGGTGTCGCCGCGCGCCAGCGCGGCCTGGGCGAGGGCTTGGCCGAGCCCGCGCGACACGCCGGTGATGAACCAGGTTTTCATGGGCGATCTCCGTTCGCTACCGGGCTAGACCCGGTTGGTCGCTACCGGGCTAGACCCGGTTGGTCGCTGCCGGGATAGACCCGGTTGGCGACCGCGATCATCGGCGACATCCTACCTGCGCTTGTAAGTTCTCCTAAAAGATGGGCAGGCCAGCCGGATGATCCCGACCAGCGATTTCGGCGCGCTCCGCGCCTTCGTGGCGGTGGCCGAGGCGTTGAGCTTCAGCCGCGCCGCCGACGGGCTGGGGGTTTCGCCGTCCGCCCTCAGCCAGACCATACGGGGGCTGGAGGACCGGGTCGGCGCGCGTCTGCTCAACCGCACCACGCGCAGCGTGTCGCTGACCGAGGCGGGGCAGGCGCTGCTTGAACGGGTCCGCCCCGCCGTGGCGGAACTCGGTGCCGCGGTCGGCCAGCTTCGCGCCGCCGACGGCCGTCCGGCGGGCACGGTTCGCATCCACGCCTTCCGGCTCGCCGCCGAGCTGTTCCTGGCGCCGATGCTCGCGGCATTCGCGCGCGACCATCCCGGCATCGTCCTCGACGTCACGCTCGACGACACCGTGGTCGACATCGTGGCCGCCGGCTTCGATGCCGCGATCCGGCTCGGCGAGACCATCGAGCGCGACATGGTGGCCCTCCGCCTCGGGCCCGAGCTGCGTCAACTGGCGGTCGCCTCGCCCGCCTACCTCGCCGCGCACGGAACCCCCGCAACACCGCGCGACCTGCTGGGCCACCGCTGCATCCGCTGGCGCTGGCCCGGCCAGGAGGCGCCCTATGCCTGGGAGTTCTGCGAACGTGGCCGCTGGTTCACGGTCGCGGTGGACGGACCGCTGATCGCCAGCAGCAAGGAGTTCGGCGTCGACGCCGCCGTGCGCGGCATCGGCATCGCCTTTGCGTCGGAGCCGGCGGTGGCGCGCCCCATCGCCGAGGGTCGGCTGGTGCCGCTGCTTGAACGCTGGTCGGGGCGCTTCCCCGGCTTCTTTCTGTGCTACCCGCAGCAGCGGCACATGGCGCCTGCGCTCCGCGCGCTGGTTGATGCGCTGCGGCGTGCGTCCAGGCAGGCGGATGGCGGCACCGGGCAGGCGGCATCGTCGCGCGGCCGGGACGGCGCCGCGCAGGGCTGAAGCGGGGGCGCTCCCCCGGCGCCGCTCACTTGATTGCAGCGAGCTTGCTGCGGTCGATGGTGAGCGCCACCGCACCCACCAGGATCAGCCCGAACACCGTCTGCTGGGCGAAGATGTTGACCCCCACGAAGGTCATGCCGAGCTGCACCACCGAGATGATCAGCGCGCCCATCGCGGTGCGCGCCATGCCGCCGAGGCCGCCGGTGATCGCGGTGCCGCCCACGATCACCGCGGCGATCGCAGGCAGCAGCTGCTGGTTGGCCAGCGCCGGCGAGCCGCTCGACATCCGGCAGCTCAGGATGCCGCCGGCGATCGCGGCCAGCATGCCGGACAGCGCGAACGCGGTGATCTTCACCCGGTCGACATTGATCCCGGCGGCAAGCGAGGCCGGCTCGCCGGCGCCCACCGCCACCGCGTAGCGCCCGAACCGGGTGTAGCGCAGCACCACCAGCCCCGCGAGCCCGATCGCCGCCGCCAGCAGGAACACCGTCGGAACCGCCCCGGTCATGCCGTTGAGCCAGCCGGTGAGCCGGCGCTGTTCAGCCAGGATGGTGATGGTCTGGCCATGCGACAGCAGCAGTGCGACACCCGACGCCACCCCCGCGGTGGCCAGGGTGGCCACGAACGAGGGCACCCGCAGGCGCACATGCACCAGGCCGCTGAGCAGCCCGGACAGCAGGCCGGTGGCGATCACGCAGGCGAACGCGCCGGCCCCCAAGCGCGGCAGCGTCTGCGCCAGCACCACGCTGCCGAGCGAGGCCACCGCCTGGATCGACAGGTCGATGCCGCCCAGCAGGATCACGAAGGTGACGCCGGCGGCCAGCACGAACAGGCTCGACATGTCCGACAGCACCACCGACAGCGTGCGCTCGGAGGCGAACCCCGGCGCCGCCGCCGCCAGGATCGTGCAGATCGCCAGCAGCAGCACAAGCGGGGCCACGTTGCGGATCGCCTCGTTCATCGCATCCCTTCCCGGAGCCTGCCGCGGCTCAGACCATGTGCCGCACGAGCTCGACCTGCTCCGGCTTGGCGCCGGCGGAAGCGTCGATGCGGGCGGTGACGGCGCCGTCGCGCATCACCAGCACGGTGTGCGACAGGCCGATCAGCTCCTCCAGCGTGTCCGAGATCAGCAGGATCGCCATGCCGGTCAGGGACAGCTCGCGGATCAGCGCATACACCTCCTCCTTGGCGCCGACATCGAGGCCGCGGGTCGGATGGTCCAGCACCAGGATCCGCACCCCGGCACTCATCCAGCGCGCCAGCACCACCTTCTGCTGGTTGCCGCCGCTCAGCCTGCGGCAGGCCACGGCGACGTCGGGCGCCTTGATCCGCAGCCGCTCAAGCCAGCGCTCGGCCTGGGCGCGCTCGCGCCGGTGGTCGATCAGCAGGCCGCCCCGCATCACCGTCTCCAGCCTCGGCAGGCTGATGTTGGCGGCGATCGACAGGAACATCACCAGCCCTTCCAGGCGCCGCTCGCGCGGGATGGTGCCGATGCCGAGCCGCACCGCCTCCCCGGGCGAACGCAGCTGCGCCGGGGCGCCGGCAACCGCGATGCGGCCGCTGGTTGGGCGCAGGAAGCCGCCCAGGCAGCGCGTCACCTCCTCCTTGCCCGAGCCCAGCACGCCGGCGATGCCCAGCACCTCGCCCGCCCGCAGCGCCAGGTCGACATCGTGGAACCGCCCCGCCAGCGTCAGGCCGCGCGCCTCCAGCAGCACCCGCTGCTCGGGCGGGCGCTGCAGCGCCTCGCGGTAGTATTCGGTCTGCAGCGAGCGGCCGACCATCTGCTGGTGCAGGTCGGGGGCGGAAACCTCGCCCGCGCGGTGCTGGCCCACCACCCGGCCGTCCTTCATCACGTAGATGCGGTCGCTCAGCCGCAGCACCTCGTCGAGCCGGTGCGACACGAACACGAAGCTGGCGCGGCCGCGCAGGCCCCGCACCCGCGAGAACAGCAGGTCGACCTCGCCCTGGTTCAGCACCGAGGTCGGCTCGTCGAGCAGGATCAGGAGCTGCCGGCGGGTGGTGTCCTCCAGGGTCAGCGCCTTGGCCAGCTCCACCATCTGGCGGGCCGCGAAGCTGAGCTCGGAGGTACGGGCTGCGACGTCGATGTCGACGCCGATCTTACTGAGCTGCGCCCGTGCCGCGTCGCGCATGCGGCGCCGCAGGATCGCGCCGCCGCGGGTGAAGCGGCCCTCCTGGCCGAGGAAGATGTTCTCGGCCACCGTCATGTTGAGCAGCAGCGACTGCTCCTGGAACACCATGCCGATGCCGTGCGAGGCGGCGTCGCGCGCGTCGCGCAGCCGCAGCGGCGCGCCCTCGAGGCTCAGCGTGCCGCGGCTCGGCTGCACCGTTCCCGACAGGATGCGCATCAGCGTCGACTTGCCGGCGCCGTTCTCGCCGATCAGCCCGATCACCTCGTTGGCCTCGAGCGTGATGTCGACGTCGTGCAGCACCTGCAGCGCGCCATACGACTTGCACAGGCCGCGCGCGGCGAGGAAGCCGCTCACTTCACGATCACCAGCAGCTTGCGGTCGAGCGTCAGCGCCACCGCCGCGATGATCATCAGGCCCTGCGCGGTTTCCTGCACATAGGGCGAGATGCCGAGCAGGATCATGCCGTTGCCGAGCACGGTGACGATCAGCACGCCGATCAGCGTGTTAACGACGCCGCCCTCGCCGCCGGTCAGCGCGGTGCCGCCGACCACGACTGCGGTCACCGCCGCGAACAGCCGCCCGTCGCCGATCACCGCATTGGACTGGCCGAGCTGGGCGGCCCCGATGATCCCGGCCAGCGCGTAGAACAGGCCCGCCAGCGCGAACGCCATGATCCGCACCCGGCGCACCGGCACGCCGGACAGCTCGGCGATCTCCTCGTTGCCGCCAACCGCGATGATGTGCCGGCCGAGCCGGGTGCGGTACTGCACGAACACCCCGAACAGGAAGGCGCCCGCCGCCACCCACACCGAGAACGGCAGCCCCCAGAGGCGCGCCAGCGCCAGCCCGCGCAGGTGCATGTCGGTGAGCCGCACCGCCGAGCCGCCGAGCAGGGTGGTGGCGACGCCGAGGCAGATGAACCACATGCCCAGCGTCGCCATGAAGGAGGGGATGCGCAGCAGGGTCTGGGCGAGCCCGTTGACCAGTCCCGCCAGCACGGTCACCGCGATCGCGGCGAGCGGGGCCAGCCAGCCCAGATCGTGGCTGTTGGAGTCGTTGGCGCCGAGCAGCACCACCACCATCGCCGAGATCGCCACCATCCCCTCCACCGAAAGGTCGATGCTGCCGAGCAGGATGATCAGGGTCTCGCCGATGCCGACCATCAGCGGCACCGAGGCGAGGCTCAGGAGGCGCACCACGTTGCGTTCGCTGCCGAAGCGCGGGTTGGCGGCCTCAAGCAACACGCACAGCGCCAGCAGCACCAGCAGCGGCGCCCATTGCCGCAGGCCGCGCGCCATCCGCCCGGCCTGGCCCAGGCCCGGCGCCGGGTTCATCGCGTCGGCGGCGCCTGATCCCCGGTCACCGGCCCGGCGATGTTGCTCCACAGGTCGTTCCAGTCGAGCGCTGGATGCGACTGGACGTTGGTGCGTATGTAGTTGTCCACGTTGTCGCGGGTGATCAGCGTGGTCTTGCCGTAGAACTGCCGGTGCACCGCCGGCTGCGCCGCCACGTCGAAGGCGCGGGTGGCCGCATGGTAGCCGATCGAGAGCCCCATGCCGCCCTGCCAGAACGGGTTCGACGAGACCGTGCAGGCGAACTCGCCCCGCTTCACCGCTTCCAGCGACGCCTTGATCGCGTCCACCCCGACCACCGGCACCTCTCCCGCCGAACCGGCCGCGCGCAGCGCCTCGAGTGCGCCGGTGCCCATGTCGTCGTTCGCCGCCCAGATCCCCTTCACCTGGTCGCCGAAGCGGGTGAGCAGCGCGTTTGCGACGTTGTAGGCGTTGGTGGCCTTCCAGTCGGCGACCTGGAAGTCCAGCAGCTTGATGCCGGGGTTGGCGGCCAGCGCCTGCTGCAGGCCCGCCTTGCGCTCGATCGCCGCGGTGTTCGAGATCAGGCCGCCGATGCCGATGATGCCGCCCTTGCCGCCGATCGCCTTGAACAGGTGCTCGGCGATCTGCCGGCCGCTGGCGACGCCGTCGAAGCCGATATAGCTGACGTAATAGGGATTGAAGTTCTCGGGCAGCAGGTCGGCGGGCTTGTTCCATTGCGTCACCACGAAGGCGTGGGCCTTGGCGCAGGCCTCGACGATCGGGCGTGCGTCCGGGGTGTCGTTGGGATCGGAGTTCAGCACCATGTTGCCGCCGGTGCGGGCGAGCATGGTGCGTATGTCGGAGATCCCCTTCTCGCTGTTGCCTTCGGACACCAGCACGGTGTGCTGCAGCCCCATCGCATGGGCGAACGCGTCGCCGCCCTGCTTCCAGACCGCATGGTAGGGGTTGGAGAGCGAGCGGATGGAGGTGACCAGCATCGGCGGCTGCGCTGCCCTGGCGCGTCCGGCGAGGCCGGCTGCCAGCAACCCGGCGCCGGCGCCGGCGAGCGCCTGCCTGCGACCGAGGCCGTGCCTGTCCGCTTC
>CAXUNX010000170.1:0-6272 GCA_964252545.1 uncultured Acetobacteraceae bacterium
CTGCGCTTGTTTGCGCCGAAGGTCGCGGTCGCGTGGATGAACCGGGCCGCCCGCCTCACCCCGCCCGGCGACTGGGTGCTGGCCGGTCGGCTGGGCGGATTCTACGACCTTTCCTATTATCGGCGGTGCGACCGGTTGATCGGCAACACGCGCGGCATCGTCGACTGGGTGCGGGCGCAAGGCTGGCCTGCCGCCCGGGTGCATCACCTGCCGAACTTCTCGGCGGATCATGGCGCGCTGCCGCGCCTCCGGCCCGCCTGGCTGCCGGCGGGCATGCGCCTGGTCCTGGCACTGGGCCGGCTGCACCAGAACAAGGCGTTCGACGTGCTGATCAGGGCGATGGCGCACGTGCCGCAGGCGATGCTGCTGATCGCGGGCGAGGGGCCGGAGCGGGCCGCGCTGGAGCAGCTGGCGAAGCGCGAAGGGGTGGCGTCGCGCGTGCGCATGCCCGGCTGGAGCGCGGACAGCTCGAGCCTGTTCGCCGGCGCCGACCTGCTGGTCTGCCCCTCCCGGCACGAGCCGCTCGGCAACGTGATCATCGAGGCATTCTCGGCGCGGCTGCCGGTGGTGGCGGCGGCGGCGCAGGGGCCGGTCGAGCTGATCACCAGCGGCAGCGACGGCATCCTAGTGCCCATCGAGGATTCCCGCGCGCTGGGGACTGCGATCGGTGCGGTGCTGGAGGACGCTGGCCTTGCCCGAAGGCTGGGCGAGGCGGGGCGCGTCCGCTTCGAGGCGGAGTTTGCACCGGCGCCGGTGCTTGCCTTGTGGCGGACGGCGCTCGACGCCATGGAGAAGGCCTGATGTGCGGTATTGCCGGCTTCGCCTATGCGCAGGATGCCCGCCGCGAGGATGCGGCGGTGTTGTCGGCGCTTGTTGCAGCGCTGGGCCATCGCGGTCCGGACGGCGTCGGGCAGACCCTGGTCGGCCGCGTGGCTCTGGTGCATACGCGGCTCGCCATCATCGACCTGCTCGGCGGCGACCAGCCGCTGTTCGCAGGGGCGGCGGCACTGATCGCCAACGGCGAGATCTATAACGACCTGGCCTTGCGTGCGGCCCTGCCAGGCGTGCATTTCGCGACCGGGAGCGATTGCGAGCCGCCGTTGCATCTCTGGCTGCGGCATGGCGGGCGCTATGCCGAGACGCTGCGCGGCATGTATGCGATCGCCATCCATGAGCGCGGCACCCATCATCTGACGCTGTCGCGCGACCGGTTCGGGATCAAACCGCTCTACATGGCCGAGCTCGGTCACGGGCTGGCGTTTGCTTCCGAGCCGCAGGCGTTGCTCCGCTCGGGGCTGGTGCGGCGTGGGCTCCGTCCGCAGGCGCGCGACGAGCTGCTGCAGCTCCAGTTCACCACCGGGCGGGAGACCATCTTTCCCGGTATTTCCCGCGTGCTGCCCGGGGAGACCGTGCGCATCGCCGGCGGCCGGGTGCTGGACCGGGAGCGTTTGAGCGCGTTGCCGACTGGTCCGGTCGAGCAGATCGGCGAGGCCGAGGCGCTGACCCGGCTGGATGCGGCACTCGCCGAGAGCGTCGCACTGCATTGCCGAAGCGACGTCCCCTATGGGATGTTCCTTTCCGGGGGCATCGACAGCGCCAGCCTGCTGCACATGATGCGCCGGGTCGCAGCAGGCCCGGTGCGCGCCTTTACCGCGGCGTTCGACGTACCGCAGGCCGCCGACGAGAGCGAGCAGGCGCGGGTGCTGGCCCGGGCGGCCGGCGCGCGGCACGAGGTGCTGCGCATCGACCAGGCCATGGTCTGGCGCCACCTGCCGGAGATCGTCGCGTGCCTGGACGATCCGGTGGCCGACTATGCGACCATCCCGACCTGGCTGCTGGCGCGCCATGCGAAAGGCGAGGTGAAGGTGATCCTGAGCGGCGAGGGCGGCGACGAGCTGTTCGCCGGCCACGGCCGCTACCGCCACGCCATGCGGCCGTGGTGGCGCGGCGGCCGGCGGATGCGCAGGCGTGGCACCTTTGACGGCCTCAACGTGCTTCGCGAGCCGCCGCTCGGCTGGCGCAGCGGCATTGCCGCAACCGCGCTCACCGCCTGGGCGAGCGGCACCGGACGCGGCTCGCGCCTGCTGGCGGCGCAGGAATCCGACCTTTCCGAGTGGCTGCCGAACGACCTGCTGCTCAAGCTCGACCGATGCCTGATGGCGCACAGCCTGGAGGGACGCACGCCGTTGCTGGATCAGGGAGTCGCCGCGGCGTCGTTCCTGCTGCCGGATCAGCTCAAGGTGCGCGGCCGGATGGGCAAGTGGCTCTTGCGCCGTTGGCTGGAGCTGCACGTGCCGGAGGCGAGGCCGTTCGCGCCCAAGCAGGGCTTCACGGTGCCGGTGGGCGCCTGGATCGCCGGGGTCGGCGACCGGCTGGCGCCGCTGGTGGCGCGCCAGGCCGGCATCGCCGAGATCGCGGACGCCGATGCGGTGAGCAGGTTGTTCCGCAATGCCGCCGGCCGACGCGAACAGCGTGCCGCCTGGACGCTGCTGTTTTATGCCTTGTGGCATCGTATCCATGTGCAGGGATTGCCGCCACAGGGCGACGTGTTCGAAACCCTGTCGGCGGCCTGAAAGCGGGCGGCAGCCTGAAAGCGGGCGACGGCCTGAAAGCGGGCGACGGCCTGAAAGCGAGCGACGGCATGCAGTATGACCTCATTGTCGCGGGCGGGACCTGCGTGCTGCCCTGGGGCGAGGTCGCGGCCGACATCGGCGTGCGGCAGGGCCGGATCGTCAGCCTGTCGGCAAGCCGGCACGACCGGGCGGAGCGGGTGATCGAGGCCAGGGGCCTGCACGTGCTGCCGGGATTGATCGATGCGCACGTGCATCTGCGCGATCCCGGCGACGCCTCGGTCGAGAGCATCCCGAGCGGCACCCGGGCGGCGCTGCTCGGCGGCATCGCCACCGTGTTCGACATGCCCAACACCAGTCCGGCCATCACCGATGCGGCTGCCATCGCCTGGAAGCAGGACTATGCGGCCCGGCAGAGCTGGACCGATTTCGCGCTTTATGTCGGCGCCACCCGCGCCAACAGCGAGGCGCTGGCCGCCTATGAGCGGCTGGACGGGGTCTGCGCGGTGAAGCTGTTTGCGGGTTCCTCCACCGGCGACCTGATGATCGAGGACGATGCCGGCATCGAGCGGGTGATGCGCCATGGCCGTCGCCGGATCGCCTTCCACAGCGAGGACGAGTACCGCCTGCAGGCCCGCCGGGCGTTGTTCGAGACCGGTGCCGCGCACGACAACCACCGCTTCTGGAGGGACGAGGAATGCGCCTTTCTGGGCACCCGCCGGATCATCGCGCTGGCCCGGCTGACCGGGCGTCCCGCCCACATCCTGCACGTCTCCACCGCGGAGGAGCTCGAGTTCCTAGCCGGCTGCCGCGACGTCGCGACCGCCGAGGTGCTGGTCAACCACCTGACCCAGGTGGCGCCCGACTGCTACGAGCGGCTCGGCGGCCTCGCCGTGATGAACCCGCCGATCCGCGACCGCAGGCACTTCGAGGCGAGCTGGCAGGCGGTGCGGGACGGGCTGGTGGACACGGTCGGCTCGGATC
The DNA here is from genome assembly GCA_964252545.1 of uncultured Acetobacteraceae bacterium. Lineage (GTDB taxonomy): Bacteria > Pseudomonadota > Alphaproteobacteria > Acetobacterales > Acetobacteraceae > Lichenicoccus. The sequence continues at coordinate 3,555 of CAXUNX010000170.1, forward strand.
ACGCACCGCACGCGCTGGCAGCGAAGGCCCGGCCGTGGCCGGACTGCCCGGCCGGACTGCCCGGCGTGCAGACCATCCTGCCGGTCATGCTGAACCACGTGAACGAGGGACGGCTTTCGCTCGGCCGGCTGGTTGAGCTGATGGCGACCGGGCCGGCCCGGGTCTACGGCCTCGTTGCCAAGGGACGGATCGCAGCAGGCTACGATGCCGACTTCACCCTGGTCGATATGCGGCGGCAACGCCGGATCGAGAATAGCTGGATCGCCAGTCCGGCCGGCTGGACCCCGTTCGACGGCATGCAGGTGACCGGCTGGCCGGTCGCGGTGGTGCTGCGCGGGCAGGAGGTCATGCGGGACGACACCGTGCTCGGCAGCCCGCGCGGAGCGCTGGCGCGGTTCCTGCCTTAGCGGCCCGTGCCGGGTTCAGGAGCCAGGCTGGCCCCAGCCTTGGCTGTGCAGAAGCTTGATCAGCTTGGCGCCGAGTTCGCTCAGCCGTTCCACCAGGCGCGCCCCGGTCTCGGCCGAGCACCGGCTTGCATCCCCGGTCACGTCGCCCGGATGCAGATCGAGAGGCAGGCCGATCTCGACATCGTCGAAGCGGGCGGTGCCGAAGGCCGCCGCGGCCAGTCCGAACAGCTCGCGCGGCGCGGACGGCCCGCGGGGCACCAGATCGTGGCGGATCAGCTCGGGAAACAGGTGCATCGCGACGCTGCAGAGCGGATCCGCGCCATGCCCCAGCGATCGCCGCGCCTCCTCCTTGCCGAGCAGTTCGGGCAGCAGCGCACCCGCGATGCGCCAGAGATGAAAGCTCGGCACCAGCACGCCACCGTCCTGCAGGATCTCCGCGGTCACGTCGTGGATCGCCTGGGCGTTGCCGCCATGGCCGTTGACCACGATGATGCGTCGGGCGTGGTGCCGCACGAGCCCGTCGAGGATGTCGCGCAGCACGGCACGCAGAGTCTCCTGTTTGAGGCTGACAGCACCCGGCACGCTGCCGAAGAAGTCACGGCCGCCGAACGGCAGCACCGGCATCACCAGGGTATCGGCGCCTTCGGTGCAGGCTCGCTCGGCGATCAGGCCCGCGATGTGCTCGGCGCACCGGAAATCGCCCATCGGCGCGTGCGGGCCCTGATCCTCCTGGCTGCCGAGCGGCAGCAGCAGCACGGGCCCGGAGGCGAGTCGGGCGGCGGCCTCGGCGCTGGTCAGTTCGGCGATCCGCACGCGGCGGGCGTGTTGCATAACCGGGCTCCTCCACTTCGTCTTGACGTAAGCCGGCGGCTCCTTTCGGATGCCCCCCTTGTTGTTGAAGGCCTTCAATCCAATGAGATATCTCAGTCTTGCCGCGGTGGCGCTGGTGCTGTCGCACGCCGGACCCGCGCTGGCCTGGAGTGCCGCCGGCTGCGGCGTCGAGCCTTCGCCGCCCGCAGTCCAGGGTGGCTCGGTGGAACGCTACAATGCCAGCATCGACCGGGTCGGCGCCTACGACAATGCCGCGCGCGCCTTCAGCGCATGCGTCGGCAAAGCGTCGCTGGCGGAGCAGACCGCGATCAGCAACGACGCCCGCCAGCGTATGAACGCGGTCAACGCGGTGGCGCTTGGCGTGCAGCGTCGGATCGGCTCGAACTTCACGGCCTTGTCTGCGCAGCTCAGGTCGGCCGGCCAGAAGCTTGGAAGCCGGCGCTGAGGGCCACGCTGCCTATGGCGGTGGCGCTGCAATCCGCGAGGCCGCGCGTCGCTGGGATTATTGCAGGTCGGCCGGCCAGCGGGCCAGGCGCGCGCTGTTCTGTTCGGGCGTGAGCGCCCGGGGGCCCTGGGCGACCTCGGGCGGCAGGTTGACCATCAGTTCGGGATGCGCCCAGCAATCGACGGTGCCGAGGCTGCGGGTGCAATAAGGCTGCGGCGGCACCGGCAGCTCCACCGGACGGCAATAGCTTTCGCCGCGATCAAGCCGCACCAGCGAGCAGTCCCTGCCGGTGACGGCGGAATAAACCAGGTCGGGCGCGGTGCGGTGGAAGATCGCGACGTCGAGGCCCAGGCCCGCATAAACCGGGAACACGGTCGGCGGCACGCAGCCGCAAAGCCCGGCCGCCGCCAGCAACATGCCCAGCAAGAACAACCGGAGGCGGCTTGGATGGGTCATGATGCCGCCGATCAAAGCACGAGCGGGTAAACAAACGGTTGGCGTCCGGCGGGGGACGTGCGGTTTGCCCGGCAATGATGCCGCCGCTATGGTCCGCCGCATTGCGGAGAACGGGACAAACGTGGCGGACGACATCTTCAAGGAGGTCGACGATGAGGTGCGGGCGGAGCGGCTGCGCGCCCTCGGGCGTCGGTTCGCGGCGCTCGGCGTGGCTGTGCTGCTGATCGTGGCGGTCGCCTCCGGCATCTGGAAGTGGCAGATCTATCGTGCCGGCCAGCGTGCGGCCGCCGCCTCGGAGACCTTGTTCGCCGCCACCAGGCTCGCCGACAGCATCCCGCCGGCCGGCGCAGGCGAGCGGGATGCGGGTGGTGCTGCGGGGAGGGCATCGGCGCTGTTCGGCCAGGTGATCGCCTCACCCGGCCCGGACGGGCTACGCACGCTTGCCCGGCTGCGCGTCGCGCAGCTTGACTGGCAGGCCGGCCAGACGGCTCAGGCACTCGCCGCCTGGGATGCGATCCGGGACGATGCAGCCGCCGATCCGACCCTGCGCGGGCTGGGCAGCCTGCTTTCGGTGCAGCA
>CAXUNX010000171.1:0-6249 GCA_964252545.1 uncultured Acetobacteraceae bacterium
GGCGGACGCGAACGCCTTGGTCAGCATCCGCGACGGCGCGGTCGCACTCGGCAGCACCACCGCCGACGCGCGGGGCGTCTGGAGCTTCACGCCGACACTGGCCGACGGCACCTATAGCCTGACCGCCAGCGAGACCGACACCGCCGGCAACACCGGCTCGGCCACGCTCGGCTTCACCCTCGACACCGCCCATCCGGCGCGCCCGGGCGATGCCAGCCTCACTCCCGCGAGCGATAGCGGCGTCGCCGGCGACAACATCACCAACATCGACAGGCCGGACATCACCGGCACCGGCACCGCCGGCGATACCGTGACGCTGTTCGACAACAACACCGTCATCGGCACTGCCGTGGTTGGCAGCGGAGGCACCTGGTCGATCACCACCAGCGCGCTGAGCGATGGCGTGCACAGCCTGGCCGCCATCCAGACCGACATTGCCGGCAACGTGTCCGACGCGTCCTCCCAGCGCCTCGGCCTGACCATCGACACGGTAGCACCCGACGCGCCGACGCTGGAGCAAACGGCGACCAGCACCGACCCGGCGGCGCCGGTGCTGACCGGCACGGCCGAAGCCAACAGCACCATCACCCTGTATGACGGCAGACTGCGGCTCGGCAGCACGCAGGCGGACGCGTCCGGCAGCTACAGCTTCACCGTGTCGTCTGCCCTGGAGAGCGGGCAGCACACCCTGACGGCGACGGCGACCGACCTCGCCGGCAACCTGTCGGCCGCCTCGGCCGCGCTCTCGGTGCAGGTCAACGCGGACAACAGCTACGCGGTGGTGTCGGGGACGGATGCGGATGGCGATATCCTCTCCCACGTCTATAACAGCGCCGGGCAGTTCGCTGCGGTCGACACCAACGACCCGGGCGGGCTGCTGCTGCAGAGCGTGAGCGACGCCGCGACGCTGCGCAACATCTATGACAGCGCCGGCAACCTGATCGGCACGGTGGAGGGTCCCGGCTCGAGCACCGGCATGCCGCCGCAACCCGGTTTCGACACCGTCCGGGAGGCGCTGGGGGCCTCAACCACCACCGACAGCAGCAACAGCATCGTCACCCTGCTCGCGGAACAGAACACGCTGCTGCTGACCGGAAACGACACCATCAACGCTGCCGGCGGCGATGCGACGGTATCCGCCGCCACGCATTCGGCACTGGTCAAGGGCGGCACCGGCAGCCTCGACTTCTATGGCGGCAGCGCCAGCAGCACGGTCACCGGAGGCACCGGTTCCTCCACGGTGCTGGGCGGCGGCGGTGGCGGCGTGTTCCAGGGGGGCGCGCACGGCGGCAACGTGCTCGTCGCCGGCGGCGGCAACACCACCCTGGTGGGAGCCGCGAACGGCGACGTGCTGTATGGCTCGGCGCATGGTTCCGATCAGATGTTCGCAGGCGGCGGCTCGGAGATCCTTGTCGCGGGCGGCGGCGCCTCGACCCTGGTCGGCGGTTCAGGCGGCGACGTGATGTTCGGCGGCAGCGGCCAGTCCGAGATGTTCGGCGGCAGCGTCGGAGGCGACACGATGGTGGCGGGTTCCGGCAACAGCCTGGTGGTGGCGCAGCACGGCGACGCGGTGTTCGCGGGCTCCGGCCAGACCACCGTGTATGGCAGCGCCTCGGGCAACGACGTCATGGTCGGAGGAACCGGCAGCGCGCTGCTTGAAGGCGGCGGCGGCAGCACCCTGTTCGTGGGCGGCGCGGGCCAGTCCACCGTGTTCGGGGGGGCCGGCAACGACACCGTCTGGACCGGTGCCGGAACCATGGTGGCGGCACTGGGAGCCGGCCACGACCAGGTCAATCTGGGCGAGGGCAGCAGCACCGTCTATGCGGGGCAGGGGGCGGACCTGTTCACGGCGGTGGCCGGCAGCAGCGGCGGCAACGCCGTGGTGTCCGGGTTCAAGGTCGGCGCCGACAGCATCGCGCTGTTCGGCACTGACGCGTCTTCGGTGCAGACCCGGAACAGCGGCGGCAACACGGTGCTCAATCTCAGCGACGGCACCAGCATCACCCTGCTCGGGGTGCAGCATCTGAACGCGAACTCCATCGTTTGAGCGGGTGGAGCATGTCGCCCCGGGCGCAGCGGACGGTTGCGCCCGCAGCGGCGCCGGGCGGACCGCATGTTGTTCCGCGGCAGCCCGGACCCAGGCCCGCTTTGCGGTGGCGGAGGCGAGGCGACCATGGCGGCGTATCCGGCACGTCCTGAAGGCGTGCTGCGGACCGAGCGCGGAGCGCCCGGATCCGCGCCACGCCGCCTGCGGGTGACTGCGGAATACATCTCCCTGCATGCGAGAAGGCGGCCGGAGCATCCTGCCCTGATCGGCCCGGGCCGAAGCGTCACCTATGCAGTCTTCGATCAGGCCTTGCGAACCATCACAACCGCGCTGGCAGGGCTCGGGCTTGCTCCCGGCAGCCTGGTTGCGGTGTTCCACGACGATCCCGGCGTGCATCTTCTCCTGGTTCTCGGGTTCGAGTGCCTGGGGATCGTGGTGGGGCAGTTCAAACCCAATGAAGGCCCGCACTGCGAACCGCTGCTCGCCGACGCAGCGCTCATCGTGACACCCGACACTGACCTGCCGACCAGCCGGCAGCGTGTCCTGCGGATCACCGTGGATTGGTGGCGCCGGGCACTTTCGGGAGAGATCAGACCTGGCCACGAGTGCCGACGCTGGCAGGCGGCGCCGGACGATCCGGTGCTGCTGAACCGGAGCTCCGGCACCACCGGCCCTCCGAAGCGGATGCTGGTCACCAGGCGGATGCTCGAGACACGGGTCAGCCACCGGTGCAGGCTGATGCGCCTGACGCGGAGCTCCAGATGCCTGCTTGTGATGCCCATGAAGGTGGCCGGAAGCCACTACAACATCGTGGCCATTCTTCGGCTGGGCGGCACGATCGTTCAGCCGATCTCGGACCATTCCTGGCAGGACATGGCGGAGCATCGGGTCACCCATGCGACCCTGCTGCCGCGTCAACTCGAACGGCTTGTCGACACCCTGCCCGCAGGGTTCAAGCCGCTCGCCGATCTCACGCTCTGCGTGATTGGCGCAAGGCTGACGTCGCTTCTGCGGGAGCGTGCCCTGACCCTGCTGTGCGGCGAGATCGTCAGCGTCTATTCGAGCAACGAGGCCGGCACGATCTGCGTGGTGCGACCGGACGGCGAGGGTGAGCTCGTTTCGGGCATTCAGGTCGAGATCGTTGATGAGGCCGGCCAGCGGCTTGCCTGTGGGCAGGTCGGTCAGGTTCGCGTGAAAGGAGAGGGCATCGTCGCCGGTTACGTCGACCGGGGGACCCAGGTGAGCCGGCGGTTCGCTGATGGCTGGTTCGCGTCGGGAGACCTTGGGATGACAACCGGGGCGGGTCGGCTGAAAGTGCTGGGCCGGTTTGACGATATCCTCAACCTGGGCGGCATCAAGGTACCCTGCTCGGAGATCGAGCAGAGTATCATGCGTCGGGTCAGGCTGCGGGATGTCGCGGTGTTCATGCATGATGACCAGGCGACCGGACCGGTTCTGGTGGTTTGCGCGGTGTTCCATAGTCCGGCTGAACTCGTTCCGCTCCAGGACTCATTGAAGGCCGTGATTGATCGGCCGTTTTCCTTGTGGTTGGTAAGCGCGATCCCGCGAACCACCGAAGGCAAGGTACAGCGACGGATCCTGCGGGACATGGTCGGACGCTGAGCGTCAGGCTCTTGGCCGCGGCCCTGCCCGCTGATGCGGGTTCGTCTGGTCCGGGATCCGGCGGTGGTCGCGCGACACACGCTCCGGAGCCCGGCAAGGAGGTTGCGGATGGGTGACGTTGTTCTGGTGGCTTATCGACCGAAGCCCGGGTGTGAGGCGGCATTGCTGGAGCTTCTGAAGGATCATGTTCCGCATCTCCGCCGCCTCGGCCTCGCGACCAACCGTCCAGCGCTTGCGCTGTCTGGCCGCGACGGGATCATTGTCGAGATGTTCGAGTGGGAGGCTGGAGCGATCGCAACTGCTCACCAACAGCCGGAGATCCTGCAGATGTGGGAACGCTATGCGGCGGTTTGCGACTACGTGCCGTTGAACACTCTGGCCGAAGCCGCTGACCTGTTCGCCCAGTTCAAGCCGATGGACCTGGAGACTGCCGCCTGAGCGGCTGCCCGGCTGCAACAGCGAACCGGCGGCGCTTGAGACCGGTGCCGTGCCGACCGAACAACCGCCCTGTCGAGCCTTGGATCAGCTCGGCAGGCAACGGAGCCGAGCCTGCCTGCCGGCGAGGCCGATGTTGGGGGTGACGGGCCGGATGGTTCGGTGTTGCGTCAGTGGCTGTTCCACTCGGCCATGATGCGCTCCAGGCACAGGTAGCTGGCCCTGATCCTGCCGAAGAAATCCTCATCGTCGCCACGATCCGCGGCCTCGCCTGCGGAGAACAGCAGACCGTCCGCCGCCGTCAGCAGCTCGTGTCTCTGGAGTCCCCAGACCGCGCGACGCACCTCGTCGGGCTCATGCGCCCGCGCGGGAAAGGGGATGATCTCGCAGCCGACATCGCCTGACATAATGAAGCCCTCCAGTGCTTGGAGCATGCACCGTGCCTGGTTGATGGATGATTAAGAGCGGCGTGTCTTGCTGGAGAACTACTGTGGCTTTATTTCACGAGGCCGTGAGTCGTCATCCCGGCTTCTGCCTGTTCACTTGCAGACGGCGTTTGCTCCGGGGCGGGGCGGTTGCTCGTTGACAGCCGGAGGCAGCGCCCATAGCACTCTTCCCACAAGAGCGATCAACGCTCGGCGGGTGAGGCGGCCGGGCCTGCGGCAACAGCGGCGCCGGTTGCACGCAGGAAGCCTGCCGAAGCGCCAGCCGGGAAGACCGTCCGATGCGCGCAGCCATCATGTATGCACCCGGCGACATCCGCGTCGAGGACGTGCCGAAGCCGGTCGCCGGCGCCGGCGAGGTGTTGCTCAAGGTTGCCGCCTGCGGCGTGTGCGGCTCGGACATCCCGCGCATGCTGAGCAAGGGTGCGCACCGCATGCCGATCATCTGCGGCCACGAGTTCGCGGGCCACATCGTCGGGCTCGGCGACGAGGTGAGCGGGTTCAAGCAGGGGGAGCTGGTTTCGGTGGCGCCGATGATCCCGTGCCGCCGCTGCGACCAGTGCCTGACCGGGCATTTCTCCCGCTGCCGGGATTACGATTATTTCGGCAGCCGCCGCGACGGCGCCTATGCGGAATATGTCGCGGTGCCGCAGGGCAACCTGCTGAAAACCCCCGACGGGATCGACCCGCGCGCGGCGTCGATGACCGATCCGGCTTCCATCGCCCTGCACGCGATCTGGAAACGGCCGCTCACCGTGGGAGAGACCGGGGGCGTGGTCGGGTGCGGCCCGATCGGCCTGTTCGCGATCCAGTGGATGCGGCTGATGGGAGCGGCGGCGGTGGTGGCGGTCGATCTTTCCGAGCAGAAGCTTGAGCAGGCGCGCGAGGCGGGCGCCACCCACACCTTTCTCAGCCACCACGCGGCGCCGGACCTGCCGCCCTGCGACCTGGTCGTCGAGGCGGCCGGCCATCCCGCCACCGCCAACCTCGCGGTGCGGCTCGCGGGGCCCGGCGGCCACGTGGTGTTCATCGGCATCCCCACCGAGGACGTGACGCTGGAGATGGCGACCTTCCATCGCGTGCTGCGCCAGGAGATCGGCCTGCACGGCGCCTGGAACTCGTTCGGGCCGCCTTTCCCGGGCGCGCAATGGACCACCACGCTGGCCAAGCTCGGCTCGGGAGAGCTGCGCTGGGAGTTCATGATCACGCACGAGCCAGGGCTCGACGCGTTTCCCGCGATCCTGTCGAAGTTCAGGGTGCGCAACGAGTTCCTCTCCAAGGTCATGGTGCGGCCCTGATGCGCCGGCTCGGAGGCTCGCCCCCGCGAGCCGCAGGCGCACGTCGCCCAATCGGGTCCTGAACCGGGGGCGGCGTCGTTCATGAGCCTGATGCTGGGACTGGATTTCGGCACCGGCGGCATCCGCGCGGGCCTGTTCGACCCCGAGCGCTGCCTGGTCGTGGCGACGGCGGAGGAAGGCTATCCCACCCGGCACCCGCAGCCCGGCTGGGCGGAGCAGTCGCCGGAGGATTGGTGGGAGGCGCTGGGTCGGGCGACCCGCCGCACCGTGGCGATGGCGGGCCATCCCGCGATCGCCGGCATCGCGGTGGCCACCACCGCCTCCACCGTGGTGGCCTGCCGCCGCGACGGGCGTCCGCTGCGCCCGGCCCTGCTCTGGATGGATTGCCGCGCCGGCGAGGAGG
>CAXUNX010000172.1:0-4542 GCA_964252545.1 uncultured Acetobacteraceae bacterium
GCGGAGCATGCCCACGCGGCCGCGGCCGCGGCGCAGACACACGCCCTGGCAGAGTTCGCGGGCGCCCAGGACGCGCGCCGGCGCGAGGATGCGGCGCTGTCGGAGGCCAGGCAGAACCGGCTGAGCCTGCAGCACCGCACCGAGCAGGCCGAGGCGGTGCTGGCCCGGCTGCTGACGGAAACGCCGCACCCGCCGGCGGGGGAGGTCGACGATGCTTCCGAAGCCGCCGAGGCCAGCCTGCGTCGGCGGATCGCAAGGCTGGGGCGGGAGCGCGAGGAGATCGGGCCGGTCAACCTGCGCGCCGATGGCGAGAGCGTCGAGGTCCGGGCGCGGGCCGATGCCATCCGGCAGGAGAGCGAGGAGATCGAGACCGCGATCGCGCGCCTGCGCGGCTCCATCGGCCACCTGAACCGCGAGGGCCGCGAGCGGCTGCTGGCGGTGTTCACCGAGATCGACCGGCATTTCCAGTCGCTGTTCGCGCGCATGTTCGGCGGCGGCCGGGCGCATCTCGGCATGGTCGGAGGCGACGACCCGCTTTCGGCCGGGCTCGAGATCTATGCCCAGCCTCCCGGCAAGAAGCTGGCGACGCTGTCGCTGCTTTCAGGCGGCGAGCAGGCGCTGACGGCGCTCTCGCTGATCTTTGCGATGTTCCGGTGCAATCCCGCCCCGGTATGCGTGCTCGACGAGGTCGACGCGCCGCTCGACGACGCCAACGTGGCCCGTTTCGTGGCGCTGCTCGCGGACATGGTGACGGAAACCGGCACCCGCTTCCTGGTGGTGACCCACCACCAGCTCACCATGGCGAACATGGACCGGCTCTACGGCGTCACCATGCAGGAACGCGGCGTCAGCCGCCTCCTGTCGGTTGATCTGGCGGCGGCGGCCGGGATGGTGACCCCGCAACAACGGACCGCCTGAGCGGGCGCCGCGTCAGCCCGCCCGGCTTGGTGCCGAAGGAGGCGGCCGGAACGTCCCCGGCTGCCGGGTAGGCCGGCAGCGGCGGCGGTGCCCGAAGCGGCACGATGGCGGTGCCCCCAAGCCGAGCGAGCGCCACGCGGGTCGCGCCGTCCAGCTGGGCGTCGATGCCGGTCACCACCTCGTCCGGCCGGTCCTCGACCGTGACGTCGGGCACTGTGCCGACATTCTCGATCACCCATCGCCGGTCGAGATCGGCGAGCGAGTCCTTGGGGATGGTGATGGCAGCACCATCCAGCAGCTGCCACGGGCTGTTGATCCCCTGCACGCCGCCCCAGCTTCGGGTGCCCACCACCGGGCCCAGGCCAAACCGCCGGAAGAAGAACGGGAACTGGTCGCCATCGGAAGCCGAGCCCTCGTTGATCAGCGCGACCAGCACCGGCGGGGGAACGGTTGCAGGAAGCGAACTGACTGCGCCCTCCCGGTTGACGAACACGCCGGCCCGCACGCGTCGCAGCACGTCCAGCACGGCCTGGCTGGTGAACCCGCCGCGGTTCCACCGCACGTCGATCACCAGCCCCGCCTTGCCGCTCTGTGGATAAAACTGGCGCACGAACTCCCTGGGGCCGAGATCGTGGAAATCCGACAGGAACACGTAGCCAAGCCGGCCGCCCGAGAGCTGCGCGACCCGCTGCCGGTTGCGCGCGATCATCTCCTCCAGGCGCAGCGGCATCTCGTTGTTGACCGGCTCGACCGTGACGGTCCGGGGCGCGCCATCCGGGCAGCGGCACACCTGCAGCGTCAACGGGCCGCGATGGCCGGCCAGCAGGCTGTCGGGATCGTCGGGCGCGCGCAGCGGACGTCGGTTGATCGCCAGCAGGGTATCGCCGTCGCGCAGCTCGAGCCCGGGCTGCGACAGCGGAGCGCGCAGCTCTGGCCTGGTGTTGTCGCCGCGATAGATGGGCGCGAAGCGGTAGCGGCCCGACCGGCGGTCGAGCGCGTAATCGGCGCCGAGACGCGGCGACCCGGCGCCGGAGCGCGGGTCGGGGCCCCCAGGAACCGGGCCAGGAACGGGGCCGGGAAGAAGAAACGTGTGCGAGCTGGCAAGCTCGCCCTGCAACTGGGCGAGCAGGTAGAGCATGTCGTCGTTCGAGCCCAGCAGCGGCAGCAGCGGCGCATAGGCATCGTGCACCGCCTGCCAGTTGTCGCCGTTCATGGCGGCGCTGAAGAACAGGTCGCGGTCGAGCCGCCAGGCCTGCTCGAACATCTCCCGCCATTCCAGCCTCGGATCGACGGTGGCGCGGAGGCCGGAAAGGTCGATCGTCAGGTCCGCGCCGCCACCTGGGCGGCCGGGCGCTGCCGCCGATGCTGCCGTAGCCGCGATGTGCCAGGCGCCCTCGCTCCGGAAGCCGACGCGGCTGCCGTCGCCGGACAGGCTGGCTCCGGACAGGCCGGTCGCGACGATGCGGTCGTGGAGATCGTCGAGGTCGAGCACGTGCAGCGCGCTGCGGCCGCCCGGCAGGTCGCCGGACACGAGTTGCGGCGGGCTGGTCTCGAAGAACAAGCGGGCACCGCGAACCGCGAGCGAGTCGATCACCGCCGGGGTCACCGGCAGTGCCACCGCACGCGACATCAGCCCCGCGAGATCGACATGGATCGCCCGTGTTGACGCGCCGCCGGCCGGTGCGGCTGCCGGCCGCAGCAGCGGCGACGGATCGGCCGGATCCAGGGTTGCCGCATACAGCCCGTCGGAGTTGATCGTGGCGATGATGCTTTCGTCGTCGCGGTCGGACACGAACGGCAGCTCGTTGCGCCGGGAGACGAACAGCAGCAGCCGGCCGTCGGACGAAAAGGCCGGGCTGCGGTCGCTGTTCATCGGCGTGCTGACGACCGTGTCGCGCCCCGAGGACATCTCGCGCAGGTGGATCGCCCGCTGCTGGTTCGCGCCGGTGGCGCTATAGGCGAGCCAGCGCGCGTCGGGCGAAAAGCAGGGATCGCGGATCTCGGCCGCCGGATCGCGGGCAACCAGCCGGGCGCCGCTGCCGTCGGTCGGAACCAGCCACAGGGCGTGGTTGGCATCCGGAACGGCGAGCATGTCGCCGGAAGGCGACCAGGTCGCATCATAGCGGTAGCCGGTGCGGAAATGCGTCAGCACGCGCGCCGGGCCGCCCGCGGCCGGCCGGATCGCCAGCTGCTGCTCTCCGCCCCGGTCGGTCTCGAAGGCGATGAACCGGCCATCGCGGGACCAGGAGGGATGGTCCTCGTCCACCCCGCCCGGGCCCGGGGTCAGCAGGACGGCGTGGCGGTCGGCGTAGACCCGGAACAGGTTGCCCCGCGCAGACAGCAGCAGGCTGCCGCCATCCGGGGAAAGCGCGTAGTCGATGCCGCCGGTCGCGTTCTCGGCGCGCGCCCAGGGGCCCACCGCCATGCTGCGCGGCATGGTCTGCGCGCCGTCGTCGGGCACGACCACCGCGATCCGGCGCAGCCGCTCCGAGGGCAGGTCGATCGCCCAGAGCCTGCCGCCCTGCTGGAAGGTGATGGTCCGGGCGCCGAGCGAGGGATAATCGACGTCGGTGTCGTTGAAGTGGGTGATCTGGCGGACGCCGCGGCCCTCCGGATCGCAGACCCAGAGGTTGGCCCGGAACCCGGGTCCACGATCCGACAGGAAATAGATCCGGCGCCCGGACCACATCGGCGCGGTGCTGGTGCCTTTCCAGTTGGTGATCCGGGTCAGCTTCCTGCTGCCGAAATCGTAGGTGAAGATCCCCTGCGCCTGGCCGCCGAGATATCGCTTGCGAAGCTCGAAGTTGCGGAAGAAGCGGTTAAAGGCGATGACGTGCCCGCCAGGCCCGAAGCAGAGTAGCCCTGACCGGTTGAGCGGCAGCCTTTGCGCCATGCCGCCCTCCACCGCCACCGAGAAGGCCTGCAGCACCCGGAACACCGGCGAGGCGCGTCGCGACAGGAACACGATCCGGCGCGAGTCCGGGGTCCAGGCGACAACCAGGTCGCCGCTCGGCTCGGCAGCCGCCTCGAAGGTCAGGCGACGCACCGGGCCGCCGGCCGCGGGCACCACGAAGATGTCGAAGCCGCCCGCCCGACGGCCGGTAAAGGCGATCCAGCGCCCGTCGGGCGAGAAGCGCGGGGCCGTGATGCCGGAGATGCCGGGAGTGGCGAGCCGGCTGGCGGTGCCGCCGGACAACGGCGCGCGCCAGAGCGCGTCGCGGGCAACCAGGGCGACCTCCGTGGCACTCGCGTTCGGGAACCGCATCAGGGTCGGCGCCGCCGCCGCCCGCACCGGTTTCGACCACCATCCGGCAAGGAGCAGCAGCCCGAGCAGCAACGCCAGCGGCAATGCCAGCGGCACGCGCCGGCCGGCGATTGCCGCGGCCCCCATCAAGGCGCGAAGCCACCAGCCGCCGCCGCCGGCAGGCTGCGGGGCCGGGCACGGGAAGATCGGATCGGGATGGTCATGTTCCGGTTATAGCGTCGGCGCCCCGGCTCCCCGAAATGCCGGGCGAAATGCCGGGCTTCGCTCCACGGCACTGCCGCTGTTCTCCCGGAGATATCGGATGAGGTGGGCGTTGACCGCCTCCGGCTTTTCGAGCGGGGCCATGTGGGAGGCTGCCC
>CAXUNX010000172.1:4552-6168 GCA_964252545.1 uncultured Acetobacteraceae bacterium
ACGTGCATCTCGGCCCGCCGGATTCCTGCCTGCAGCACCCGCGCCGCCGCCGGCGGGGAGCTCGGATCATGCTCGCCACCCAGGATCATCGTCGGGCAGCCGATGCGGTGCAGCTCGGGCACCAGGTCGAGTGCCGCGATCATGTCCCACATGGCCGCGTGCACCAGCGGGTCGTCGGCCAGCAGCGTCCTGCTGACACGCTCGATCAGGTCCGGCCGGCGGGTCGCGGTCTCGGCCGTGAACCAGCGCTCGATCGTGCTTTGCAGCACCGCCCGCATCCCGCCCTGACGCGCCGCCGAGGCGCGGTCGCGCATGGCGGCCCGGGCGGGCTCCGCGAAGCCCGCAGCGGTGTCGATCAGGATCAGCGAGCGCACCCGCTCGGGCCGTGCCAGGGCGAGCGACTGTGCGATCATGCCGCCGACCGAAAGGCCCACCAGCTGGACGGGGCCCGCATCCAGCTCGCGAATCACCTGTTCCAGGCATCCCGCCGCCTTGCTCAAGGTCCAGTCGGACGGTCCGCCCGGCGTGCGGCCGTGCCCGGGAAGATCAAGCGCGACCACGTCGTTCGCGTCGCACAGCGCCTCGATCTGCCGGTCCCAGTAGCCGAGGTCCAGCCCGACCGGATGCACAAGGACGACCGGCGCCCCGCCACGCGGGCCGGTGCGTACCCGGTTGACCGGCCGGCCGGTCCATTCGGCATCATCGAGGCTCATGGTGGTTCTTTCGTCGGTTTGCTTCGGCCGGGAGCGCAGGCGGCCGGCGTCAGTGTTCCGCCGCCCACGGGTCGGGCGCCGGGTCGAGCTCGACATCGAGGGTCGCGAGCAGACGGGCGACCATCATGTAGTGGCCCACCAGCAGGATGACCGTCACCAGCTCGCCGGGCGGCAGCACCGCCAGCGCTGCGCCGAACAGCGCGTCCGGCACCCGCGGCGAGGCCACGCAGGATGCGGCGAAGGCGAGCACGGCCGCCATGTCCGGGCGCAGGCGGGCCTCGTCCCCAGCTTCGATGGCGGTGATCTCGGCCGCGCTGAGGCCTGCCTTGCGCGCCTGATCCAGGTGCTGCATCCGCTCGAAGGCGCTGTTCTCGAGCGCCGCGACGCGGAGGATCACCGCCTCGCGCAGCGCCGGATCGAGCGGCGAGGCCCGCAAGGCGTTGGCCAGGTTGGGCAGGGCGCCCGCCAGCCTCTGATCGGCCAGCAGCAGCGCCCGCGACAGGTTGGAAGGAAACCGGTCGTACTGGGCACGCTGGGCCGGGCTCATATCCTCGATGCGGCGGAGCGGGATGCGGGACATGCGGTATCCGAAGTTGAAGCGTCGCAGGCCGAGATGGCGATGGAGGACGGCCGCATCATGGCGGCTCCGGTGCGCAGGCTTGTAAGCCTGGCCACATAATCGTTCAGTGCCGCATGCTTTCCGCCGGCGAGTTCGGGCAGCTGCGTGCCTTCATCGTGGTTGCCGAGACCCTGAACTTCACCCGCGCCGCGTCGCGGCTGGGGGTGTCCGCCTCGGCGCTCAGCCAGGTGATCCGCGCCCTGGAGGAACGGGTGGGCGCGCGGCTGCTCAACCGCACCACTCGGAGCGTGTCGCTGACCGAAGCGGGGAGCGCGCTGCTGGAG
>CAXUNX010000173.1:0-6106 GCA_964252545.1 uncultured Acetobacteraceae bacterium
CACCTTGAGGCAGGCGCCGGCGCCGAACTCCACCACGCTCGCGTGCGGGCCCACCTGTCGGGCGATCGCGTTGGCGTGCGCGTGCAGGAGCGCCGTCTCGTGGCGCGCCACGTAGTAGTGCGGCCCCGCGGTGACCCGGTCGAACAGCGCGCCGCCACGATCGTCCCACAGGTAGCGCCCGGGGATGGATGGTTGCAGCTGCGACAGGCCGTCGAGCACGTCGCGCAGAAAGATTTCGGCAGCCGTCATGGCGGGAGTCCGCATGTCGCGGCGGGTCGAACCGTTGCGGGATCGTTGCGTCGACACCTCATGGCCGTCTCCCCATTCCAGATGCGCAGTTCCGGGCCGCAACTTATAGGCTGTTCATCGGCTTGATCCACCACGGACGGTCCGCAGCATGCGAGTGGAGGTTCCGATGCCCGCCAACATACCGGTTCGCTATCGGCCGGAAGTCGAAACGCCGATCCCCGATGAGGCGGAGTACGACCGCAAGGTGACCAAGGCGATGCTCGGCATCAGCCAGACCGTGTGGAAGGACACGGGCCATGTCCGGCGCTCCGTGCACGCGAAAAGCCACGGCGTGCTGCGCGGCGAGATCGCCATCCTGCCGGCGACGCCGCCCGAATACGCCCAGGGCATGTTCGCCACACCCGCCCGCTACCCGACGGTGCTGCGCCTTTCCACCACGCCCGGCGACATGCTCGACGACACGGTGTCGACGCCTCGCGGCCTGGCGGTGAAGTTCGTGGGCGTGCCGGGTGAGCGACTGCCCGGTTCCGAAGACGACAACACGCAGAACTTCGTGCTCGGCAACTCGCCAGCGTTCAACACCCGCACCTCCAAGGAATTCCTCGGCAACATCCATCGCGCCGGCACCTTCACCGATCGGGTGCCCAACCTGAAGAAGGTGGTCTCCGCCGTGGCGCGCGGAACGGAGCACGCGCTTGAAGCGGTGGGGGGGCAGAGCTCCGTGCTTACCACCTATGCCGGCCAGGCGATGACGCACATCCTCGGCGATACGTTCTATTCGCAGGCGCCGCTGCGGCACGGGGACTTCATCGCCAAGCTCTGCGTCTCGCCGATCTCCCCCAACCTGCTCGCGCTGCACAACGCGCCGGTCGACCTTGCGGGGAAGCCCGACGGGCTGCGTGAACTGGTTCGCGAATTCTTCCTCCAGCACGGTGCGACCTGGGAAGTCCGCATCCAGCTCTGCACCGATCTCGAAACGATGCCGGTCGAGGACGCCTCGGTGAAGTGGCCCGACGACCTCAGCCCCTATGTCGCGGTCGCCCGCATCACCGTGCCCGCCCAGGATAGCTGGGAGAGCGCCAAGGTGGAGGCAATCGACGAGGGCACGACCTTCTCCCCCTGGCGCGGATTGCTGGCTCACCAGCCGCTCGGGTCGATCATGCGGGCACGACGGCGCGCCTATGAAAGCTCGGCGGCCTACCGGCGAGAGCGTTCAGGGTTGGCGCTCGAGGAGCCGCGCGAAGCGGTGGATTTGCCGGCGGCTTAAGAAAGTAGGCCGGGGGCACCGCCGCTTGCGGACCCAGCCGGCCGGCGACCGTCGGCTCGGGGCATCACACCCTCTAGCCGCGCCCTGAGAGTGCCCGGATCAGGTCGGTCTCGACGCTGCGGTAAGGGGTGCCGTCCGGCTGGAACACGTCGTGGTGCCAGATCACCGGGCCTTCCGACGCGTATGGCAGCACCACCGTGTTGCCGCCGGCCGGCGGTGGGCTGCCGCTCGGCCTCAGCACCACCTGGTAGGCGGTGGCACCCAGCCCCGCATAGTCCGACGCGGCGGCATAGGGGTGCTGCCAGGAATCCCAGGTCAGGATGGTCTGGGTCTTGCCGCTGACCAGCCCCCAGTTGATCGCCATGACGTCCTCCGCGCGCGCCACCGGCAGGCAGGTGTCGAACACGCTGCCGGCGTCGCGGGCCATGTATTCCGAGCAGAGCACCGGCCGGCCATACTGCTTGAGCTGCCTGATGGCGGCGAGGAACGCCTCGGGAAAGGCATAGTTGTGGAAGGTGAGCACGTCGGACTGCTCGAACTGCACTGTCTGGGTGGCATTGAATTTCGCAGGATCGGAGAAGTCGCCCGCCCAGAGCGGGCTGCTCAGCGGCTGGCTGGGAGAGGCCGAGCGCGCCGCCGCGAACGCCCCCGGCAGCAACGCGGTGACCAGGGCGACCTTGTTGTCGGGCTCGAGAGTGCCGTAGCTGTTGCCGTTGGTGTTGTCCGGCTCGTTCCAGATGTCCCAGAGCAGCACCCTGGGATCGTTGCGCAAGGCGTGAACCACGCTGCTCGCGTAGTCGAGCAGCATCGGATGCTGGGCTGCGTCCTGCAGCGCGAACGCGCCCGGCGCCTGCACCCATTGCGAGTTGTGGATGCCCGGAACCGGCGCCGGCTGGGTTCCCAGCTTCGGGAACGGGTTCCAGCAGCTATCGAACAGCACCGGCATGGTGCGTATGCCGTGGCTGCTGCTGATCGCGAGGTAGGTGTCGAGGCGGCCAAGGAAGCCGGCCGCGTCCTGCTGCCAGAGCAGGTTGTGCAGGAACACCCGCATCACGTTCATGCCGATGCCCGCGGCCCAGCCGAGCTCGCGGTCGATGGTCGCGGTGTCGAAGCTGTCTGCCTGGAACATCTCAAGCTGGTTGGCGGCGGTGGAGGGCACGAAGTTGGCGCCCACCAGCCAGGGCTGACGCTTATACCATTGCTGCGCGCGCTCGGCGCTCCAGCGCGCGGGGACGGTGGCGGCGGCGCTGGCCGGCTCGCCGAAGCGCGACGCCGCCACCACCCCGGCAGCGGCTGCGAGCAGCGAGCGCCTGTCGATCTCGGTCATGGGTTGCCTCCTGGTTGCCGCTGGTCTCGAGGCCATCGGCTTGAACCGGGATGAGCCTAGGCGTCGCGGATGACGCGCACAACCCGTTCGCTGCATGGTATAAACTCGCAATCAGAACTCTTCCGGGTTCAAGCCGAGGCTACAAACCGGCTTTCGAGACGGGTACCCGGACTCCGAGGCGCTGCTGCACACGCCAGGTGGGGGTGCCGGTGAGAAACGACACCCAGCCGAGCGCGGCGCCGAGATGGCGCAGCAGCTGGAAGCTGAACGGCTCGATCAGCACCGCCAGCAGGGCCGGTCCCACCGCAAGCCTCGCCGCACCGCCCACCCAGCGCCGGTACAGGCGCAGCGACCAGAGATGGAACGCAAGGTCCAGCACGAGCTTGGCGCCGATGATGCCGAACACCGAGCCCGCCAGGCCGAGGCGCCCGCTCAGCAGGTAGAACAGGAGCAGCACCGCGCCGGTGAGGCCATAGAGCGGCTGCAGCGTGTCGATCGCCTTGACCGGCAGCATGGCGGTGCCGGTATGGCCGAAGCGGCGATTGCCGACCATGTGCCTGTACCAGAGCTGGGTCTGCAGGAAGCCGCCGAACCAGCGCCGGCGCTGACGCAGGAAGGCGGCCAGGGTGGCGGGCGCATCGGTGGAGGCGTAGGCGGCACCCACCACGCCGGTGTGCCAGCGCTCGCCGGTGCGCCCGGCATGGTCGCGCAGCCGGTGGGTCAGCTCGTAATCCTCAACCAGGCAGTCCGGATCGAACCCTCCCACCGCCAGCAGCGCCCGGCGCCGGTAGCAGGCGAACGCGCCCGAGATCAGCAGCAGCCCGTCGGCGCGCATCCAGGCATAGCGGGAAAGGAAGTTGCGGACATATTCATAGGTCTGGAACCATTGCAGCAGCCGCCCCTGCAGCGACGGGCCGCAGAGCGGCGCCAGCACGCCGGTCGCCGCCACCAGCCGCCGGTCGGCGGCGAACGCCGCACGCATCGCCCCCAGCGCCGAGGGATCGAGCAGCGTGTCGGCGTCGACGGTGAGCACCAGCTCGGTGTCGGTCAGCGCGCAGGCCACGTTGAGCGCCCGCGCCTTGCCGCCATGCGGCAGGCGCAGCCAGCGCAGCGCCGGTTGCGAGCGGCTGGGCGCGCTGAGCCCGTCCGGCACCGGCACCAGCCCGTAGACCTGCTCGAGCCAGGCGGCGGTGGCGTCGGTCGACCCGTCATCGGCGATCAGGATGGTGTCGGCCGGATCGTGCTGGTTGAACAGCGCAGCCAGCGTCACCGGCAGGCTGGAAGCCTCGTTGTGCGCGGCCACGATCACCGTGGCGGAAGGCAGCTTGCCCGCCGGCGGCGGCGCCGCGCCGGCCGACCCGCGGCGAAGCGCCAGGGTCTGGCGGAACACAAACAACAGCAGCACGCTGTCGTAGAGGATATAGGCGATGCCGGCCGACCAGGCGAACACGCCGCCGCCGCCGGCGATCGCCCGCACCAGCAGCAGCACCCAGAGCAGCAGCGCCCCGGCATGGATCAGCCGGCTGGCAAGCGGCGTCGGCGGCGGATTGAAGCGCGGCGAGATCGCCAGGCGGGAGGCCAACAGCTGCTGTTCTATGATCGCGGTGCGCATCGGGCCTCACGCTATGCAAACAACCGGCGTGCCGGCATCGTGCACCGGCACAGGATGGAGGAGATAATGGTGTCGGGAAAGCGCGCGCGCCATGCAGGCTGATCGCTACACCCGGATCGCGATGCTGCTGCACTGGCTGATCGCGGCCCTGATCGTGGGCAACCTGCTGCTGATCTGGACGCTCGGCTGGTTCGGCGATGCGATGGTGCGGCCGGCCATCAACACCCATAAATCGATCGGCCTCACCGTGCTGGGCCTGGTGCTGCTGCGCATCCTGTGGCGCTGGTCGCACCCGCCGCCGCGGATGCCGGCGGAGTACAGCCGGCTGGAGCGGAGGATGGCGCACGCGGCGCACCTGCTGCTGTATGGGCTGATCCTCGGCTTGCCATTGTCTGGCTGGATCCATGATTCCGCCTTCAAGCAGGCGGCACAGCATCCGCTGACCCTGTTCGGGCTGGTGCCGTTCCCACGCATCGCGCCGATCATGGCGCTTGATCCGGCCACCAAGCAGCGCGTGCATGATTTCTGGTTCTCGGTGCATGGCTGGCTTGCGATCGGGTTGTACGGACTGCTCGGCTTGCACGTGCTCGGCGCGCTGAAACACCAATGGATCAACAAGCAGCCGGAGCTGCAGCGCATGTGGCCGAAGCTCACAGCATCGGACGAAAGCTAGCGCCGATTGCAACTTTCGTTGTTCTGTCGGGCAGGCTTGCCGAGATTGCGAGGTCACCCGGACGTGATTGGCGACACCTTGCGGCGCGCCAATATGACCACCGCGTCCGATGGGAGTCCAAGATGCTGTTCATAGGAAGGCGCGCTAAGTCGCGCGCCGCTGTTGTTCTGGCGTCGAGATCGGTGCTCAACCGCCTGAACACGGCAGCATCCCAGCAGAAGGCCGGCCCGCGGAAAGCCGGCCCGCAAAAACCTGGCCCACAAGACCCTGAACGGAGCGCGCAACCGGAACTCGGCTGACAGCATGCCGGGCCTCGAATTTCCAGAGTCCCTGCTGTCGCTGCTGCGGGAACTCGGCGAACTGAAGCGCATACGTTCAGCCGGACGCACAGGTTCGATCGCGCAACGTCTTTTCAACGATGGCTGGTGCTCTCTGCTTGCCGGAGCGGCGACCCCTGACGCGATGCGCGCGAGCCTCGGGCATGCGCTTTGCGCGCTGCGGCTCGGCGACATCGACGCGCCGGCGTTGCAGAGCCTGGGGCTGGCCGATCCGGAGATCGCGGTGATCCGCCGACGCGCGATCGCCGATGCCACCAGCCTGCTTGATCCGGGGTTCGCCGAACTGGCCGAGCCCGGCGCGCCGGCGCCCGCGGCCATCCTGCCCGAGTTCGTGTTCCGGCTTGCCGAGCAGCCGCGCGCCGGCGTCACCTGTCCGGGCCGCCCGCGGCTGATGCTGGAGCCGCCGGAAAACCATGCCGAGCATTGCATCACCGTGGCGCTCTACGGCGTGCTGCTGTGCCCGTGCTTCGGCGCCGACCCGGCGACGGTCTGGCTGGCCGGGCTGTCGCACCACCTGCACAACGCCTTTCTCGCCGATAGCGGGTTCGCCGGCGAGATGCTGCTCGGCGAGCATCTGGAGCCTTTGGTCGAGCGGGCCAGCGCCCGGGCGCTGGCGCAGCTCCCGGCCCCGCTCGCGCAG
>CAXUNX010000174.1:0-3454 GCA_964252545.1 uncultured Acetobacteraceae bacterium
GCCGGCCGGCCCGCGCAGTCGCGCCACCGCCTCAGCCATAACCGACCCGGGGATCGAGCAGGGTGTTGGCGATGTCGGCCAGCAGGTTGCCCAGCACGGTGAGGATGCCGATCACCAGGATGATGCCGATCAGCACCGGATAGTCCTGCGACAGCGCCGAGCGCCACAGCAGCCAGCCCAGGCCCGGATAGGCGAACACCGTTTCCACCACCACGCCGCCTGCGATGATGGTGGGCAGCGACAGGCCCAGCATGGTGATCAGCGGGCGCAAGGCGTTGCGGATCACGTGGCGCAGCAGGATGCGCGCCGGCGAGGCGCCGCGGGCGGCCGCCGAGCGCACGTAGTCGCGGCCGAGCTCCTCGTGCACCGACTGCGCGAAATAGCGCGACAGCGCCGGCACGCTGAGCAGCACGATGGTGGTGGCCGGCAGCGCCAGGTGCAGCGCCACCGAGGCGGCGCTCTGGTGCGCGAGCCGCAGATCCTCGACGCCGCCGGCCGGGAACCAGCCCAGATCCATCGAGAACCAAAGGATCAGCAGCGCGCCGCTGAAGAACGACGGCAGCGCATACAGCGCAAGCTCGAGGCCGCCGATCAGTTGTCCTGTTGTCCGGTTGTAGTACACCCCGTGCGCGATGCCGAGCCCGAACGCGATCAGCAGGCTCGCGGCGATCGAGATCACCTGCAGGCTCAGCGTGTTGAGCTCGTAGCGCGCGATCAAACCGGCCACCGGCCGGTGCACCAGATAGGAATAGCCGAGCCTGCCATGCGCAAGCTCGCCCCACCAGGCCAGGTACTGCCTCCAGAACGGCTGATCCAGACCGAGGCTGTGGGTGAGCTCGGCGATCGAGGCCGGAGACGCCTTGGGGCCGAGGATGCCGTAGACCGGGCTGCCGGGTGCGATATGCACCAGCACGAAGCTCAGGGTGATCAGGATCGCCAGCGACAGCGCCGCACTGCCCAGCTTGCCGCTAACGCCCCACAGCATGCGCATCCGCGGTCTCCCTCGGGCAGGCCATCGCACCCGACAGCGTCAGCAGTTCGGGGGACCAGGTGCCGGTGGGGCTTGCCATCCGGCCGATGCCGCCGAGCCCATCGCGCACCAGCACGGTCTTCTGCGCGTCCGGCAGGAAGATCCAGGGCTGCGCGTGGGCGACGTAGTCCTGCGCCTTGAACAGCGCCTCGGTGCCGGGCGCGCTGATCACCGCCTGGTTCAGCGCGTCGACCCGCTGGTCGCGGTAATGGCCGTAGTTCTGGGTGCCGTCGGAGGAGAAGAATTCCTGGTTGTCCGGGAAGCTTTCGATGGTCCACGCGAGCAGGATGGATTGCCAGTCGATGCCGTTGCCGTCCAGGGTGGCGAGCAGCTCGCTGAACGCGACCCCGCGGATGCTCATGGCGATGCCCACCGCGGCCAGGTTGCGCTGCGCCACCTGCAGCAGGATCAGACGGTCGACCGCGCCGGACGACACCTCGATGGTGAAGGCGAGGCGCTGTCCGCCGCGGGTGCGGATGCCATCCGGACCGGGGATCCATCCGGCCTGGTCGAGCAGCGCCCGGGCGCGTGCCGGGTGGTAGCCGAGCCCCGGATAGCCCGCCTTGGCCTCAGGAGACAGGAACGCCGTCATCGCCACCGGCACCGGTCCGTGCACCGGCTTCGCCTGGTTGTGGAACGCCAGTGCGATCAGCTCCCTCTGGTTGATCGCCGAGGCGATCGCCTGGCGCACGCGCACATCGGCGAAGAACGGCGCGCCGGCGGCTTGGAGGTTGAGGATCATCGACATGTAGCCGAACGGCCCGTCAAGCGTTTCGCTGTGCAGGCCAGGCAACGAGCGTGCCAGGTCCCACAGCCGGAACGGGATGTTCGCCGCGTCGATCTCGCCCGAGCGGAGCGCCTGCAACGCGTTGCCGCCCTCCAGGAAGTCTATCACCAGCCGCTTGATGCTCGGATGCTGGCCGCCGAACAGCGGGTTCGGGGTGAGCGTCAGGTGGCGTCCGACCTCAAAGTCGGCGAGCACGAAGGCGCTGTCGGAAACGGCGAACAGCCGGGGGTCGTTCTGCCTCGCCCGCATCTGGCGCAAGCTGAGCCCGCGATAGACATGTTCCGGCAGGGGCATGATGCCGTTGCCGAGCCCGAGGCGCAGGAACCAGTCCGGGTTGACCCGCTGGGTGAGCTTCAGCTCGAGCTGGTGCGCCGAGAGCACCCGCACCTGCTCGAGCAGGTTGGGGATGCCGCCCACCCGGTAGTTGATGTAGCCGGGGCCGATCCGGCGGATCAGGTCGAAGGTGAACACGACGTCCGACGCGGTGACCGGAACGCCGTCCGACCAGAACCACGGCTTGACGGTGATCAGCCAGGTCTGGCCGCCATCCGGGGTGGTGACGGCGCTGGCCAGGCTCATGGCAGGATCGTACTGGACGTTGCGGTCGAGCCAGACCAGCGGGCGGTAGATCTGGTAGATGATCTCGTGGTCGTATTCCGATCCCGACAGCAGCGGGTTCAGCGAGGTGACGCCCTGTGGGTCGCCCTGGCCCAGTCCGGCCGGCAACACCACGGTGCCGCAGCCGGGAGCGGCCCGGGCGCCCGGGGACGCCAGCAGGCCGGCGGCCAGGAGCAGCAAAGCCAGTCGGGTGAACGCCTTCATGAGGCGTCGTTTAGGGGGCGGGTGCTTCCATGTCCAGGGCGCATGCCACCTCTGCCCGGAGCGCGGGCAGAACGGTTTGGGCAAACCACGGGTTGCGCGCCTGCCAGGCGCCGGTGCGCCAGGAGGGATGCGGCAGCGGCAGGTAGCGCGGCAGGAAGCCCCGGAACCCGCGTACCCGCTCGGTCATCGCACCCGGTCCCAGCACGTGGTTCTGCGCATAGGTGCCGATCAGCAGGGTGAGGCGGATCTCCGGCATCAGCGCCAGGATGCGGTCGCGCCAGAGCGGCGCGCATTCCGGCCGGGGCGGCCGGTCGCCGCCTTGCGGCAGCCGGCCCGGGTAGCACAGCCCCATCGGCAGGATCGCGACCCGGCTGGTGTCATAGAACACCGCCTTGTCCAGGCCGAGCCAGCCGCGCAGGCGGTCGCCGGACGCATCCCAGAACGAGATCCCCTTCTCGTGCACCTTGGTGCCCGGCGCCTGGCTTGCGACCAGCAGGCGCGCGGTCGGCGACACGTGCAGGATCGGCCGCGGCCCCAGCGGCAGGTGCGCAGCGCAATGGGTGCAGGCCCGCACCCGGCTCACCAGCGCGTCGAGGTTCGATGCGGCGTTCACGCGCCCAGCAGCTCGCGCACCAGCGCGGGCACGGTCTCGCCGGCCGGGCCGGCCACTGCGTGCTCGAACGCGCGCTCTCCGGAGGGCTGCAGGTTGAGCTCGATGCGAGGTCCGGCCGCCATCCGCACGAAGTCTGCGGCGGGGGTGACGGTGCCCGAGGTGCCGATCGAGATAAACAGCGTGCAGCGAGCCAGCGCCCGCT
>CAXUNX010000174.1:3464-6086 GCA_964252545.1 uncultured Acetobacteraceae bacterium
GACGCTGCGCCGCAGCGCCGCAGCTCGGGCAGGAAACGGCCGCGCCGGTGGCCGCGCTCCAGTCCGGCCGCGCCTGGCAGGCGGCGCAACGCGCGCGCAGCAGTTCGCCGTGCATGTGCAGCAGCCGGCGGGAGCCGCCGCGCTCATGCAGGTCGTCGACGTTCTGGGTGACGATCAGCAGCTCGGCGCCGGGCTGCCTGTCGAGCTGCCGCTCGAGCTGGGCCAGGGCCAGGTGCGCGGCGTTCGGCCGGACCGCCGCGAGCTGCCTGCGCCTGGCATTGTAGAAGGCGTGCACCCGGGCGGGATCGCGCCTGAACGCTTCAGGGGTTGCGACCTCCTCCAGCCGCACCTGCGACCAGATGCCGCCTTGGTCGCGGAAGGTGTCGAGACCGGACTCCCGGCTGATGCCGGCCCCGGTCAGCACGACGATCCGGCAGCCGGGGTGGCAAGCGGCGCGGCAGGCGGCACGGCAGGCGGCCGGGATCACGGCTCGAGCGTCTCCGTCTCGTGCGCGCCCAGCGTGAACACCACGATGCGCTGGCCGGCATGCTCGAAAAACAGCTCGCACGGCAGCAGGGTGCCGGCAGGCATCGGCGCGGTGGCGTGGCCTAGCCCGATCCGGACCAGCACCGGGGTCGCGTGCCCCTGGACGGTGCCCGGCAGGTCCAGGCCGTTGCGCTCGACGTCGCCCACCGGCTGCACGTGGCCGTTGAGCAGGTTGGCCTCGCCGTAGCCCGGGCAGCCGACATTGATCAGCCGGTCCGGAAGCTGCCCCTGGTTGACCACGGTGGTGGATAGCGTGGCGCTGTGGTTCTGCGGGTCGCCGTCGCCGCTGGAGGGGCCGATCTGCACCGGACCCGACACCTGGGTGAGCGCCTCGGCCGCCATCGGCGCCGCAAGCAGCAGGCAGGCCGCGACGGATGTTCTAGCCAAGCTCATAATCGACCTCCGCGGTGTAGACCGGCTGCTCCTTGCCACGCAGCGAGGAGAACAGCGTGAAGTGGGTAAGCGGAATGCTTGGGGAGCGCAGCAAGTTATGCGCCTGCACCCAGCTTGCAAGCGCAGGCTCGGCGATGGCGTCGACCCGCGCCAGGGTCACGTGCGGCTGGAAGCGCTTGCGCTCCGGCGGCAGGCCGATGCGCTGCAACGCGGTTTCCACCTTGCTTTGCAGGCGTTCGAGCGGCTCGCTGCGCTCGATCCCCGCCCACAGCGCGCTCGGGATCGTGCCCTGCCTGCCGGCGCGGTTGAATAGGCCGGTGCCGCTGAGGGCGAGGGAGAAGCTCCTGGCGCGGATTGCGGCCAGCGCGTGGTCGATCTCCTCGGCGACATGGCCTGGCACCTCGCCGATGAAGCGGAGCGTCAGGTGGAAGTTCTCCGGGGCGGTCCAGCGCGCGCCGGCGAGGCTGCCGCACAGGGCTGCGAGCCGCTGGCGGTGTCCGTCCGGCAGGTCCAGCCCCACAAACAGCCTCATGGGTGCTGCGCGCGCGCGCAGCACGGCTGCGAGGGTGGGGACTGCCCCGACTGGGGCTTGCCAGACTGGAGCTGCCGGGACTGGAACTGCCGGGCCTCCACCACCAGCCGGCGGATCTCAGGCATTAGCCGGGCGACGATGACCCGCACCCCCTTGGCATTCGGGTGGATGTGGTCGGACTGCTCGAGATCCTCGTGCAGCGCTACGTCCTGCAGGAAGAACGGGTCGGCCAGCAGCCCGGGCCTGCGCAGCAGCCGTTGAAACGCCGCATGGAACTCGTCGCCATAGACGGCTCCCATGTTCGGAGGAGCCACGATGCCGCTCAGCAGCACCGGCAGTCCCCGGCGCTGCAGGGTGTCGAGGATGGCGTCGATGTTGCGCTCCATCGGCGCCACCGGCAGCCCACGCAGCCCGTCATTGCCGCCGATCTCGAGGATCACCCCGTCCGGGTCGTCGCCCAGCGCCCAGTCGAGACGCGCCAGCGCGTCGGTGGAGGTGTCGCCCGACACCCCGGCATCGAGGATGGTCGCATCCAGCTTCTCGGCGTCCACCGCCTGCTGCAGCCGCGCCACGAACCCGTCGGCGTGCGGCAGGCCGTAGCCGGCGGTCAGCGAATCCCCCAGCGCCAGCAGCTTCACCGGGGCGGCGCAAACCCGGACGGGCTGCACGAGCCCGAGCAGCAGCAGGCAAACAACTGCCGCGACGGGCGTTGAGGGCAGCCGGAACAGCAAAGCAGGCCTGTGCACGAACCCATCGATCCTTTGTCGCCGCCGGCGCAGCCAGGCCGGGGCGAGCGGCACGGCCTGATCTCCGCGCGGGATCTCTGGCTGACCGTGCCCGCGCGTCCGGACGCGGTCAACTCGGAGCGCGTGCTGCACATCGTGCGGGGTGCCAGCCTCGAACTCGAGGCCGGCGAGTCGGTCGGCATCGTCGGTCCGTCCGGCTCGGGCAAGACCAGCCTGCTTATGCTGCTGGCCGGCCTGGAGCGCCCCAGCCGTGGGAAGGTGGTCATCGACGGCACCGATCTCGGCGGCCTGTCGGAGGACGAGCGCGCCCGCTTCCGCGGCCGCCATATCGGCATCGTGTTCCAGTCGTTCCACCTGATCCCGACCATGACCGCGATCGAGAACGTCGCCATGCCGCTTGAACTG
>CAXUNX010000175.1:0-5951 GCA_964252545.1 uncultured Acetobacteraceae bacterium
CGAACGTGAAGCTGCTGGCGATGCAGCCGGGCAACTGGGCGCGCAACCAGGCCTATTCGGTGATGCAGGACTGGCTGTCGCGCTACGGCAGCCAGATCACCGGCATTGTCTCGGAGAACGACGACATGGCGATCGGCGCGATCCAGGCGCTGCGCGAGAAGAACCTCGACGGCAAGATCCCGATCACCGGCGTCGACGGCATCAAGGACGGCATGCGCGCGGTGCGCGCCGGCACGCTGCTTGAAACCAACCTCCAGGACGGCCCGCTCGAGCTCGGCATGGCGGTGCAGGTCGCGATCGACCACATCAACGGCAAGCCGGTGCCGAAGGTCGCGATGTTCATCATGCCGGAGATCACCAAGCAGAACGTCGCCCACTACTACGACCAGCTCTACGGCAACCCGGCCGCGTTCGTGAAAGGCCTGCCCGACCAGATCCGCAACAACCTGCAATCCGGCCACTACGCCGAGCAATAGCCGTTCGGCCTCGCTCCCCCGGCGCCGCGGGCCGGTTCTAGCGCGGCGGGCAGGCGGCGGCGCCCGCTTGTCCGTCGTGGGAACGCAGCGCGATCCTGCGGAAGCGGGCGGGCGAGGTGCCGAAGCGCCGGCGGAAGGCGTCGTGGAAACGCGACACCGATCCGAAGCCCGCGTCAAACGCCACCGTGGCGACCGCACCCCCTTCGGCGAGCAGCATCGACTGCGCAAGATACAGCCGGTAGCGGGTGAGGTACTCGCCGATGGTCATGCCCAGCGCGCTCTTGAACAGCGCCATCGCATAGTTCGGATGCAGCCCGACCGCCGCCGCCACCGAGGCCGCGGCCACCGGGCCGGTTGCGTGCGCGGTGAGGAACTGCGCCATCGCGCACACCTTGGCGTTGCCGCCCGGAAGCCTGCGGTAGGCGTCGGGGCCGTCTCCGGCGCGATCGCTCCAGCCGGTGAGATCAACCCGGCGCAGCCGCAATGCGAGCTCCTGCCGGCCAAGCTCGGCCAGCTTCGCATCGCCCGAGATCAGCTCGTCGCGCAGCCGCTGCGGCCAGTCCGCTTCCAGCGCCTCGCGGGCGGCGATCATGCCGCCGGACAGCACCGCCTCGCGCAGCGCCGCCGACAACGGCAGCGCCAGGAACATCTCGATCGGCACGTAAAGGCACACGAAGCGCGTGCCGCCGGCCACCACCAGCGTCCGGTGCGGCACCGCCCCCCAGAACAGGATGAACTCGCCGGCCCGCACCGTGATCTCCCGGCCGCAGAAGGCATAGGTCGCCTCGCCCCGCAGCATCAGGTTGAGCTCGAGCTGGCTGTGCGCGTGGGCTGCCGCCATCGGCAGCATCTCGGTGGTGCGGCCGGCCCAGAACACGTGCGGCGGCGGCTCCGGCCACGACTCGACGACACGCATGAAGCGCCTCCCTGGATCTTAGGATCCGGGAGATTGCTAGCGCCAAACCGGACGACAGCCCAGCCTTTGTCTGACAATACTGCCCCCAACGGCCTCGGACATCATGCGGGCCATCGGGAGAACGTCCATGTCCAAGCCCCCTGCTCTCGCGGGTCTTGCCGCCACCCTGCTCATGGCGGCCGCCGCCAGCCTGCCGTTGGCCGCCCTGCCGGGTGCCGCCGCACGCGCCGACAGCATCACGGTCAACGCCGACACCTCGGACGCGCAGCCCAAGGCGGCGTTCCAGGAGGCGGTGAAGCGCTTCAAGGCCGCGAACC
Source organism: uncultured Acetobacteraceae bacterium (assembly GCA_964252545.1). Lineage (GTDB taxonomy): Bacteria > Pseudomonadota > Alphaproteobacteria > Acetobacterales > Acetobacteraceae > Lichenicoccus. Next base: position 1,710 of record CAXUNX010000175.1, read on the forward strand.
CGGGCACCGACGTCACGCTCAACGTCTACGACCACGAGAGCTACAAGCAGTCGATCCGCAACTGGCTGACCTCGGCGCCGCCCGACGTGGTGCTCTGGTATACCGGCGAGCGGATGCGCCAGTTCGTCGAGCCCGGCCTGCTTGCCGATGTCAGCCCGCTCTGGACCGATGCGATGAAGCAGGCGTTCGGCAAGACCGCGGTGGATCTGGTGACCGACGGTTCCAAGCAATACGCGGTACCCTACACGAACTACCAGTGGGGCCTTTATTACCGGAGCGACCTGCTCAAGAAGGCCGGGGTCGGGACGATCGCCAACTGGGACGACCTGCTCGGCGCCTGCGACAAGCTGAACGCCATCGGCGTCGCGCCGATCGCGCTCGGCTCCAAGGATCTGTGGCCCACCGCCGGCTGGTTCGACTATCTCGACCTGCGGATCAACGGCTACGCCTCGCACATGCAGCTGGCGTCCGGGAAGATGTCGTATCTCGATCCGAAGGTGCGCAACGTGTTCGCGCACTGGAAGCAGTTGCTCGACCACCAATGCTTCCTGAAGAACCACACCGAGCTCAGCATGCAGGAAAGCCAGTCGGTGCTGTTCCAGGGCCGCGCCGGGATGATGCTGATCGGCAACTTCATCACTGCCAACTTCACCCCCGAGGTCCAGGGCCTGATGCAGTTCGAGCCGTTCCCGTCGATCACCCCGGGCGTGCAGCGGGCCGAGGACGCGCCGATGGACTCCGTCTCGATCCCGCAAGGGGCGAAGAACAAGGCCGGCGCGATGAAGTTCCTCGCCTTCATGATGCAGCCGGACACCCAGACGATGATCAACCAGCACGAGAAGCAGATCCCGGTCAACAGCCAGGCGCAGGTGCTTGACGACCGCTTCCTGATCGCCGGACGCAAGCTGCTCGAGGCCACCCCGGACCACGCGCAGTTCTTCGACCGCGACACCAACGAGGCGCTGGCCACCCTGGCGATGAAGGGCTTCCAGGAGTTCATGGTGCGGCCGGCGCGGCTCGACCACATCCTCAACGAGATCGACCGCGCCCGGCAGCGCATCTACGCGCCAAGCTGAGCCGCGCCGTGTCGGCCACCCTGCAGCGGCGCACCGGCGCGGTGTCGCCGCTCATGTTCATCGCACCCGCTGCCCTGTTCTTCTCGGTGTTCGTGCTGTGGCCGATCGCCGACAGCATCTGGATCTCGCTGCACGACTGGGACGGCGTGCACCGGATGCGCTGGGTCGGGCTCGGCAACTACGCCGAGCTGTTCACCGACGACGTGTTCTATACCGCGCTGTTCAACAATCTCTGGTGGCTGCTCAGCTACATGCTGGCGCCGGCAGCCGGGCTCGCGATCGCGCTGTTCCTGAACCAGAACGTGTTCGGCATGCGGCTGTACAAGTCGCTGTTCTTTTTCCCGTTCGTGATCTCCCAGGTGGTGGTGGGCCTGGTGTTCTCGTGGTTCTTCAACGGCGATTTCGGATTGCTCAACCTAGCACTGCACGCGCTCGGCCTGCCGCGCGTCTCGCTGCTGGGCGATGCCACCTGGGCGACCCCCGCGGTGATCATCGCCGGGCTGTGGCCGCAGACCGCCTATTGCATGATCCTTTATCTGACCGGGCTCACCGCGGTGAACGGCGAGATCGTCGAGGCGGCGCGCATGGACGGCGCGCGCGGCTGGGGCATGTTGTGGAACATCATCATCCCGCAGCTCCGGCCCGCGACCTTTATCGCGGTGGTGGTGTCGGTGGTGGGCGCGCTGCGATCGTTCGACCTGGTGTCGATCATGACCAAGGGCGGCCCCTACGACAGCTCGGCGGTGCTCGCCTACTACATGTACGAGCAGACCTTCCTGTCGTTCCGCTACGGCTACGGTGCCGCCATCGCGGTGGTGCTGTTCGCGATCATGGACGTCTATATCGCCTTCTTCCTCTTCTTCATGCTGCGCCGGGAGCGACGCTGATGTTTCCCCGTCCGATCGCCACCGCCTCGCCGGGTGCCCAGGCGATGTATCGAGCAGCCCTGCCGGTCAGCCTGGTGATCTGGCTTCTGCCGCTGCTTGCGATCTTTCTCACCTCGGCACGCACCGCCACCGACCTTGCGCGCGGCAACTACTGGGGCTGGCCGCACGGCACCAACCTGCTCGGCAACTACGCGGCGGTGTTCACCTCCTCGCCGACCGGCCGCTACCTGCTCAACTCGGTGGAGATCACCCTGCCCGCGGTCGCCGGCACGCTGGTGCTGTCGACGCTGGCCGGGTTCGGGCTGGCGAAGTTCCGCTTCCCCGGCAACACGCTGATCCTGGCGGTGTTCATCGCCGGCAACTTCGTGCCGTTCCAGGTGCTGATGATCCCGGTGCGCAACCTGATGATCCACGTGTTCCCGCTCTACGACACGGTGTGGGCGCTGGTGGTGTTCCATGTGGCTTTCCAGACCGGGTTTTGCACCTTGTTCATGCGCAACTTCATCCGCGAGCTGCCGGACAGCCTGATCGAGGCGGCGCGCATGGACGGCGCCGGGGATTTCGGCGTGTTCCGCTTGATCGTGCTGCCGCTGGTGCGCCCGGCCCTCGCGGCCCTCGCGGTGCTCGAGTTCACCTTCATCTGGAACGATTATTTCTGGGCCCTGGTGCTGGTGCAGTCGGACTCCGCGCGTCCGATCACCGCGGGGCTGCAGGCGCTGCAGGGCATGTGGCTGGCCTCCTGGCAGCTGATGTCGGCCGGTGCGATCATCGCCGCCGCACCCTCAGTTGCGATCTTCTTCCTGATGCAGCGCCACTTCATCTCGGGCCTGACGCTGGGCGCGGTGAAGGAATGAGCATGTTCCGGCTCGATGGGCGAAGCAGCAGGCTGCGGCCGCTGCTGCATGCAGGCGAACCGCTCCCGGTGCCGGCGCAGGTGGGCCGCCCGGTGCTTGGCGTGGTGCGGATGCCGGCCTCGCAGCGGACGCTGTTCGAGGACGGCCTGTGGATCACGGGCGCCCTGCTCGGCAGCGCCGGCATCGCGCTGCCGGGGCTGCAGCTGGATACCGCGCTGGTGCTGGAACTGAACGCCGCCGACTGAGTGCTGCTGAGCGAGGAACGCGCGATGCTGGGTGTCTGCTATTATCCGGAGCACTGGCCCGAGCATTGGTGGGCCGACGATGCGCGGCAGATGGTTGAGTGCGGGATCAGCTATGTCCGCATCGCCGAGTTCGCCTGGAGCCGGATCGAGCCCGAGCCGGGACGCTTCGACTGGGGATGGCTGGACCGCGCGGTGGCGGTGCTGGGCGAGGCCGGCCTGCGCGTGGTGATGTGCACGCCCACCGCGACCCCGCCCAAATGGCTGGTCGACCGCGAGCCGGGCATCCTGCCGGTAGGGGAGGATGGACGCACGCGCGGCTTCGGCTCGCGTCGCCATAACTGCTTCTCCTCCCCCGCCTGGCTGCGCGAAAGCCGCCGCATCACCGAGGCGGTGGCCCTGCGCTATGGCGCGTCGCCGCATGTCGCCGGCTGGCAGATCGACAACGAGTTCGGCTGCCACAACACCGTGCGCTCCTTCGGGCCCGAGGATCTGCGCGCGTTCCGGCAATGGCTCGCCTCGCGCTACGGCAGCGTCGAGCGCCTGAACCAGGCCTGGGGCAGCGTGTTCTGGTCGGCCGAGCTCGGCTCGTTCGAGCAGGTCGAGCTGCCGGCGGGCACGGTCACCGAGGCGGCCCCGGCTGCGCGGCTGGATTTCCGCCGCTTCAGCTCCGACCAGGTGCGCAGCTATTGCCGGATGCAGGCGGAGATCCTGCGCGCGCACTCGCCGGGCCGCTTCGTCACCCACAACTTCATGGGCCGGTTCACCGAGTTCGACCACTGGGCGGTGGGTGGGGAGGTGGATTTCGCAAGCTGGGACTCCTATCCGCTCGGCTTCACCGAGCAGTTCCCGTTTGAATCGGACGAGCGCGGACCGATCATCGAGACCGGCCACCCCGACATCGCGGCGTTCCATCACGACCTGTACCGCGCGGTCGGACGCGGCCGGTTCTGGATCATGGAGCAGCAGCCCGGGCCGGTGAACTGGGCGCCTTGGAACCCGGTGCCGAAGCCCGGCATGGTCCGGCTCTGGACCTGGGAAGCACTCGCGCACGGCGCGGAGGTGGTGAGCTATTTCCGCTGGCGGCAATGCCCGTTCGCACAGGAACAGATGCATGCGGGCCTGCAGCGTCCCGACCGCAGCCGCTCGGCCGGCGGCGAGGAGGCGCTGCGGGTCGCAGCGC
>CAXUNX010000176.1:0-5948 GCA_964252545.1 uncultured Acetobacteraceae bacterium
ATGCCTTCCGGGGTGGGGCGCAAGCGCGCCAGGGTGCGGAGCGGCTCGCCCGGCTGCGGGATCTCGCCGGTGGCCTGGTCGGTGGTGGTGACCACGCAGCGGGTGCAGTTGGCGGGTGCTGCGAAGCGGACCTCGCCGACCCGGAGGCGCTGCCAGTCCCATTCCTGCCAGGCGCGCGTACCTTCGACCACCAGGTTGGGCCGGAAGCGGTCCATGCCGATCGGTTGCGAGAGCGACCGGTTGAGTGCCTCGAGCGAGCCGCCGGTGGTGAGCAGCACCGGATAGGCGTCGGCGAACGAGACCGGGCCGCCGGAGCCGGGGCGGGCGGCGCCCACCCGCCGCGCCTCGGGGTCGTCCAGGAACACCAGCCGGCCGCTCTGTTCCAGCCGTTGCGAGAGCCAGGCGTCGGCTTCGGGGCCGGCGCTCAAGGCGGCCAGCCGGTCGTCCCAGACCGTCACCTCGATCCGCTCCCCGCCCGGTTGCGGCCGGGGCACCGCGAGGCGGTCGGCGCCGAAGCTCAGCCTGAGGCCGCCGAGGCGGTCGAGTGTTGCTCCGAACCGCGCCATCGACGGCAGCTTGCGCTGCGACAGGAAGCGGTGGCTGGCGTCCACCACCATCCAGCGCCGGTCATCGGCGAGGCCGCACGCCTCGACGGCGGCGCTGGAGACGGCCGTGCCCCGCAGCCCCTTGACCGGATAGATCCAAAGCCCACTCAGCCGCATGCACACCTTCGTTTATTCTAAAACCGGATTGCAAAGGCGAGCCTTTGCCGGGGTCAAGGGGCAGCGCCCCTTGCCTTAACCGAAGTCGACGCCTCAGAGCGCAATATCGATCATCACCGGCACATGGTCGGAAGGGGTCGGCCAGTCCCGTGCCTGCTTGTGCACCTGTACGCCCCGGAGCGCCGGCACCAGGTCTGGCGTCACCCAAACATGGTCGAGCCGGCGGCCGCGGTCGGAGCGGCGCCAATCCTGGTTGCGGTACGACCACCAGGTGTAGAGCTTCCGGTCGGGCGGCACGAAGTGGCGCATCGCGTCGGTGAACCCGGCCTGCAGCCAGGCGAGCATGCGCTCGATCTCGGGCGGGGTGTGGCTCACCACGCGCTGCAGCTGCTGGTGGCTCCAGACGTCGTGCTCTCCCGGCGCGATGTTGAGGTCGCCGACCAGGATGGTGCGCCGGGGCGGTCGGTCGGCGAAGTGCCGGGTCACCTGCTCGACGAAGGCGAGCTTGTGGGCGAATTTCGGGTTGGCTTCGGGGTCGGGAAGGTCGCCGCCGGCCGGAACATAGAAATCGTGCAGGGTGAACGGGCCGGAGGGCGCGTCGAGCTCCACCGCCAGGTGGCGCCGGTCGTTCTTGAGGCACCAGTCGGGGGCGGCGTGGTCGACGCGGAGCGGCAGCCGCGAGAAGATGGCGACGCCGTTGTAGGATTTCATGCCGCGAAAAGCGACGTGGGGGTAGCCCAGGGCGGGTCCGGCCGCGTGCGGAAACAGCTCGTCCGGCACCTTGGTCTCCTGCAGGCAGATGATGTCGGGGGAGAGCTCCGCCGCCAGCCGCTCGAGCAGCGGCAGGCGCAGGCGCAGGGAGTTGATGTTCCAGGTGGCGATCCGCATGCGCCGGGGTTCGCGCAACCGTGGCAAGCTGGCAAGAGCCTGCGGAACCCGGGGGGGCGTCGTGGGCTAGCATCAAGATGACACATGCACGCGACCTGCCCCACCCCTTGCCCCACGCCGTGCCGGACGATCCCGCCCGGGCGCTGCACGATTCGATCCTCACGCTGGACAGCCATATCGACATCCCGTGGCCGCCGGGGCCGGGCGACGATCCGGCCCACGACACCGCCACGCGCCGGGTGGACCTGCCGAAGATGCGTCGGGGCGGAATGGCGGCCGGCTGCTTCGCGGCCTATATCCCGCAGGGAAGGTGCGACCCGGAGGGGTTCAGGAGCGCGCGGGAGCGGGTGCTGCTGATGCTGGATGCGATCGGGTCGATGGGCGGCGGGACCGGCCGGGCCGATGGCGCGGCCGAGGCACGGCTCTGTGCCGGCGCCGACGCCATCGAGCAGGCGCACCGGGACGGGGTGATCGCCGTGGTGCCTGCGGTGGAGAACGGCCACGCGATGGGTGAGGATCTCGGGCTGCTGGCGCAGTTCCGGCAGAAGGGTGCCTGCTACGTGACGCTGACGCATAACGGCCACAACGCGCTGGCCGACGCCGCCATCCCGCGCCGCGACCTGGGTGATCAGGACACGCGGCATGGCGGCCTCAGCGGCCTGGGGCGGGAGGCGGTGGCCGAGATGAACCGGCTGGGGCTGCTGGTGGACGTTTCGCACCTGTCGAGGCAGTCCATGCTGCAGGCGGTGATGCAGTCGCGCACGCCGGTGGTGGCGACGCATTCCTGCGTGCGGGCGCTGTGCGAGCATCCGCGCAACCTCGACGACACGCAGCTCGACGCGCTGCGCGACACCGAGGGGCTGATCCAGATCACGGCGATGCCGTCGTTCCTGAAGCCGAAGGCGGGATTGGCGCAAGCGGGGGTCGCGGACTTCGTGGACCATCTCGACTACGTGGTGCGCCGGATCGGTGTCGCGCATGTCGGCATCAGCTCGGATTTCGATGGCGGCGGCGCGATCACCGGCTGGAGCAACGCCGCGGAGACGCCCGCGGTCACGGCCGAACTGCTGCGGCGGGGCTATGGCCATGCCGAGATCGCAGCGTTCTGGGGCGGCAATTTCCTGCGGCTGCTGCGCCGTGTGGAGGGTGCGACTCGCTTTTAAATCACGCGTGCGCGAGCATCAACGGGAACGAAACGCGACCCTGTTCGAACGTGATATCGCCGTTTGGCGCGGATTTCGTCCACCTCCGGGGATTGACTCTCTTTGTTTCCAACGCAATGCACATCTGTGTCGGTGCTGTGACAAGGCAAAACGAACAACGCAGTATTTTCAAGGGGTTTTTGCGGGTGCCTGAAAACTGGGCAATCTCGACAAGCCCAGCTTTGCCGCCGCCGGCACGCATCTGTATGCGTCTGGTCCACAGAGTTATCCACAGAAACGGTGGATTTCTTTCTCCCGCCGGCGGCACGGTGCGGGCTTGCGCCGGGGGCCCGACCTGCACGAGATGACGCTCGATGGCTGACGACGTGCTTCCCCCTGGCGTGCATGCGATTGAGCGCGCGCTGCTGACCATGCCGTTGTCTCCCGGCGTCTACCGGATGCTCGACGGCAAGGGCGACGCGCTCTATGTCGGCAAGGCGCGGGCGCTGAAGAAGCGGGTGGCGTCGTATACCCAGGTCGGACGGCTGCCCGAGCGGCTGCGGCGGATGGTGTCGGAGACGGTCTCGATGGAGATCGTCACCACCCACACCGAGGCGGAAGCGCTGCTGCTGGAAGCCAACCTGATCAAGCGGCTCAAGCCGCGCTACAACATCACCCTGCGCGACGACAAGAACTACCCCTGGCTGATGCTGTCGGACCACCACGCGTTTCCGCAGATCAGCAAGCATCGCGGCAGGGCGGTGAAGGGGGCCAGCAGCTGGGGCCCGTTCGCCTCCGCCTGGGCGGTGAACCAGACGGTGACGGCGATGCAGCGGGTGTTTCTGCTGCGCTCCTGCGCCGACACGGTGTTCTCGCAGCGCAGCCGGCCCTGCCTGCTGCACCAGATCAAGCGCTGCTCGGCGCCCTGCGTCGGGCGGATCGACGCGGAGTCGTATGCGCATCTGGTGGGACAGGCCAAGGCGTTCCTGTCCGGCAAGGCCGGGCATGTGCAGCAGGAGCTGGCGGCGGAGATGGAGCAGGCCGCGGGGGCGCTCGAGTTCGAGCGGGCGGCGGCGCTGCGCGACCGCATCCGCGGCCTGACCCATGTCCAGGGCAGCGGCGTGATCAACCCTGCCTCGATCGAGGATGCCGACGTGATCGCGATCTGGCAGGCCGCCGGGCAGGCCTGCGTGCAGGTGTTCTTCATCCGCGGCGGGCGCAACAACGGCAACCGGGCGTTCTTTCCGGCCAACGCCAGGGGCGAGGAAGGAAGCGACGTGCTGGGCGCGTTCGTCGCCCAGTTCTATGACGACAAGCCGCCGCCGCCGCTGCTGCTGCTGAGCCAGGAGGTGCCGGAAGCGGGGCTGATCGGCGAGGCGCTGGCGCTCAAGGCGAACCGGCGGGTCGAGCTCGCGGTGCCGCAGCGCGGCGAGAAGCGCGACGTGATGGATCATGCGCTGACCAACGCGCGCGAGGCGCTGGAGCGCCGGCTGGCCGAGGGGGCGGGCCAGGCCAGGCTGCTCGAGGGGGTGGCGCAACTGTTCGGGCTGGAAGCCTCGCCCGAGCGGATCGAGACCTTCGACAACAGCCACATCATGGGCACCAACGCTTATGGGGTGATGGTGGTGGCAGGCCCGGAGGGCTTCATCAGGAACGCCTATCGCAAATACGCGATCCGCGGCCCGGCGGCGCCGGGAGACGATTTCGCGATGATGCGCGAGGTGCTGGAGCGCCGGTTCGGGCGGGCACTGAAGGAGCAGGCGGCGGCCAGGGAGCAGGCCGGCGACGAGCACCAAGCGGGCGAACGCCCGGATTGGCCCGACCTGCTGCTGATCGATGGCGGCGCCGGCCAGTATTCCGCCGTGCGCGGCGTGCTGGACGATCTCGGCGTCACCGACGTCAAGCTGGTGGCGATCGCCAAGGGCCCGGACCGCGACGCCGGCCGCGAATGGTTCCATACCGGGGACGCGCCGCCGTTCCAGCTGCCGCCGCGCGACGGCGTGCTGTATTATCTGCAGCGGCTGCGCGACGAGGCGCACCGGTTCGCCATCACCACCCACCGCGCCGGCCGCTCCAAGGCGATCACCCGCTCGGAGCTCGACGAGATCCCGGGCATCGGGGCGGCGCGCAAGCGCGCCCTGCTCAATCATTTCGGCTCGGCGCGCGGGGTGAAGCAGGCGGGCCTCGCGGATCTGGAGGCGGCGCCCGGCATCAGCCGCGAGACCGCCCGCGCCGTGTACGGGCATTTCCATCCGGCGTGATTCAGTTGGGTTCCTGCGGCCCGGCTGCGATAGGGTGTGGCGCGATGCTCACCGACCTTCCCAACCTGCTCACCCTGTCGCGCATCGCGGCGATCCCGGTGCTGTTGGCGCTGGTGGTGGCGCATGGGGCGACCACGGATCTGCTCGCCTGCCTGGTGTTCATCGCAGCTGGCGTCACCGACTACCTCGATGGCCACATCGCCCGTTCGCGCAAGCAGCATTCCGAGCTCGGACGCATGCTCGACCCGATCGCCGACAAGCTGCTGGTGGGGGCGTCGCTGATGGCGCTGGCCGGGCTGCAGCGCCTGCCGTTCTGGGGGTTGTATCCGGCCATCGTCATCCTCTTGCGCGAGATCCTGGTGAGCGGGCTGCGCGAGCATCTGGCCGGGCTGCGGGTCAGCCTGCCGGTCACCCGGCTGGCGAAATGGAAGACCGGGTTCCAGATGGGGGCGATCGGCGTGCTGCTGGCAGGCGACAGCACCGCCTGGCTGCTGCATCTGGGCTTCGTGCCGGTCGGGCTGATCGGGTCGGCCATGCTCTGGCTGGCGGCGTTGCTGACCCTGGTGACCGGCTGGGACTACCTGGCCGCGGGGTTCCGCCATGTGGGACGCGAAGGCGCCCCGGCGCGGCCGAACGGCGTGCTTTGAGTTCGTTGTCGAGCGTGGCCTCGAGGGTGGGGCGCTGAGTCCGGTTTTCGGGATCGTCGGGCGATCCGGCAGCGGCAAGACGACGCTGATCACCGCGCTGATCGGGCGGCTGAGCGCGCAGGGGCTGCGGGTCTCGACGATCAAGCACACCCACCATGCGGTGGATCTCGACCAGCCGGGCAAGGATAGCTGGCGGCACCGGCAGGCGGGGGCGCACGAGGTGCTGCTGGCGGGCGCCGAGCGCTGGGCGCTGCTGCACGAGCGGCGCCCGGCCGAGTCGGCCGGGCT
>CAXUNX010000177.1:0-5913 GCA_964252545.1 uncultured Acetobacteraceae bacterium
CGTCGCCCGCGCCCGCATGAAGGCGAGGGCGCGACCGAGCGCGATGCGGTCCCGGTCCGGAGGTGTTTCGCGTTCCCGGGCAAGCTCCTCGACCAGCAGCAGCGTCCAGGCAGCTTCACCCCCGGGCGACATCGCCCCGCGTGCCAACCGAGCGTCGAGGTGATCGAGCAAACCCTGGATCGGTGCCCCGATCGAGAAAAAGGCATCGCGGGCGTAGGCCGACGATGTCCGCTCGGTCGTGTTGGACGAGCACGGCAGGTCGACCACGACAAAGGCATCCCGGGGCGCGGCGACGAAGGTGTGCGTCACGTTCGCCGCGATGAACACGCCCGTCCCGGCCACGACGGCTCCGCCGCGGCCGTCGACCTCCAGGTCCATCTGGCCCCGATGCGGCAGGACGATCTGGTGATGATCGTGCCGATGCACGGCGACCTCGCCCCCGTAGGCCCGCAATCCCAAGGTTCCGCTCGACATGGATGCTCCTCGGCCGTCGCGATCAACTAGCTTGCGCCAAAGGACGCGTCGAGCGGCGGTCGGTCCCGCCCCGGAACACCGGCAGCTCCGGAGAGCTAACCAGAGGTGCCAAGCGGCGATCCGGGCTCCGTGCCGACGGCATAGCCAAACCCTTCGTCGGCCCATCCGGTCATGCCGCCCAGCATCACCTTCACCGGCCGGCCGGCACTTCCGGGCCCAGTGACCGCGAAGCTGTGCAGATTGGCCAAGCGGCGTGTCATACCAATGAGCCGAGATGTTGACTCATGTACCGGGGCCGCACCCGACTCTGGGTCGGCATGACTGCTCCGGTCACAGCAATCCCTGGACAGGTCAGTCTCTTTGCTCAGCGGTATCAGCCCGCTCCGAACTATTTCCGCTCTGCCTATGCCTTCGCGGCCGCAGGCGCCTTGCCCCGGCGGAACTCGGTGCCGTCCACCCACATGCGGTGCAGCACCGTCGCGAGCTTGCGCGCCAGCGCCACCTTGGCCCGCCGCATGCCACGCCGACGCAACACCTCCAGAGCCCATTGCTTCAGCGTCGAGAGCCGCGCCGTGCGCGTCAGCATGGACTGTGCCGCCTCGAACAAGGCCGTCCGCGCCATCGCATCGCCGACCTTGCTGATGCCGCCCGTCATGTCCGTTTCGCCGGACTGGTATCGCCGGGGTGTCAGCCGAAGTGTGCCCCCGCCGTCCTCGACCTGGTGAACCGAGCGGGATCGTCCACAGCCGAGGTGACCGTCGCAGCGACCACCGCCCCCGACGCCGGGCGCCGTCATCAGACGCCGGCAGACTCCATCACCGCGCACCAGAGCCAGGAGCTGGCGGTGCAACCCGGCAAACTCGGTCCGCAGCGCGTCCGGGGCCCGCAGCATCGGCTCCACCACGCGCTCCAGCATCGCATGTCCGGCGACCAGATCGCGGCTGCGCGCCGCATACTGCGGCTTGGTGGTCGTGCCGACCTTGAGACCAAAGCCACGCAGGATGCCTAGGATCGTCCCCTCGACATCGAGCAGCTTGTTCTGCAGCAGCTTGCGCCCGACCAGCAGCGCCCGCAGTTCCTGTGCCGGCAGCCCCTTGCGATGCACCGATCGGAACCAGCCCATCCGCAGCAGCTGCGCGATGCCACGGGCATCCTTGCGGTCGGTCTTGTGTCAGCATGGCCGAAAAGGCGGCCTTGACGTGCCGTTTCCAGCAGCACCGCATCGTGCCCCGCCGCGCTCAAGCCGGCGCGTGCGAGACAGACACGTTGAACATGTTGCAGCCATTTGCGACTCGAAGAGGACTCTCGGTTGCAGTTGCTCGGTATCTAGCCGACCGTCTTTCAAAGGCGGGCGCACTGGGCAGTGATGATTCAGACCTTCACCGAGCCAGCAATCACAGATGAAGTACGAGATCAGCTTCGTCCGTTGCTTGATGAGGCGTTTCCAGGGCTCTTCAATGGCCGGACCTACGTCAAGCAGCGACCTCATTTCCGCATCATCATGCGCGGGGGAAGTGAGATCATAGGACATGTAGCCCTGGATTATCGGATCATCAGGATCGGCGACGGAGTTGTCCCTATCTGCTTTGTTATCGATCTTTGCGTTCGAAAGGATCTTCGCGGCCAAGGAGTAGGGTCGAAGCTTCTAGTAGAAGCGGAGTTACAGGCACGCGGATCAAGCGCATGCTTCATGGTTTTGATGGCAGATATTCACGAGTTCTACGGTCGCTACGGATTTTTGCGCATCCAGGGCGTCTCTGCGAGGTATCTTTCAATTGATAATCTAGTTTCAAGCAAGTTGATGGAAGAGGATTTATCGAGTCAGCTCATGGCAAAGAACTTAACGGAGGTTGCTTGGCCGCAGGGGCCCATCGACATGTTGGGCTACTTACCTTGAGCCGTCCACCCATGGAGAAGTTTGCCCGTTGCCAACCTCATGTGCGGCTGATCTGGCGTGTCCAAAGTATCAGTTTCTCGATTTGATTGGTCGGGCAACCGTCCACCATCCGTTCCAAGCCACTGGCCAACCAGAAATACGGCTCGACGCCGTTGAGTTTGGCAGTCTCGATCAGCGATGCGACGATCGCCCAGCCGGGTCCCACCCTCGCTGCCGGCGAACAGGCCGTTCTTGCGGCCCAGAGCCACCGGCCGGATCGTCCTTTCGACTGGATTGTTGTCGAGCTTGATGCGGCCGTCATCCAGCATCCGTGTGAATTCTAATTTGCCCGATTTTAGCGGGGAGCACCGTGGCCGAGATCTGCAATCAGGCTCTTGCCGAGCTGTGGAATGCCCTCGGCGGTTCGACCGCCCGGCTTTCGTCAGTGCGTTTCGTCGCCGAGGGCGGCCTCAGGTCGGTCTTCGCCGTGACCGATTTTGCCGCTGCTTCGATCGCTGCGGCTTCACTTGCGGCTGCAGAGCTAATCGACACCCGGCGACCAGCCGCAGAGGTCGTGGTCGACCGCCGACTGGCGTCGTTCTGGTTCGGCCAATCGCTCGCGCCGATCGGCTGGGAACTCCCGCCTCTTTGGGATCCGATTGCGGGCGACTACGAGACACGTGAGGGCTGGATCCGGCTCCACACGAACGCGCCCCATCATCGACGCGCGGCGCTGGCCGTTCTCGGAATGGCTCCGACGCGTGAGGCCGTGGCGAAGGCCATTCGGGCCTGGAACGGCGACGAACTCGAAACGGCCGTTGTCGCCGCTGGCGGCTGCGCCGCCGCCATGCGGGATCTCACGGCGTGGGCGATCCATCCCCAGGGAAGGGCCGTTACCGTCGAGCCGCTTATCTCGAAGCTCCCGTCTGAGAGTGGTCCTTCAGGTCGACCTGCTCCGGCTGTTCGACCCCTCGAAGGCGTCCGTGTCCTCGACATGACGCGCGTGCTGGCCGGTCCTGTCGCAACCCGTTTCCTGGCGGGGCTCGGCGCCGAGGTCCTTCGCATCGATCCACCCGACTGGGACGAGCCTGGTCTCGTGCCGGAAGTCACACTCGGGAAGCGATGCGCAAGGCTCGGACTTCGGGACGAGGAGGGCCGGACATCCTTGGAAACACTGCTCCGCTCGGCGGACGTGCTGGTCCACGGCTATCGCCCGGGTGCGCTGGATCGGCTCGGGCTCGACGAAAGCCGACGCGCGGCGCTTCGTCCGGGCCTGATCGACGTCTCGCTCGACGCCTACGGCTGGACTGGCCCATGGCAGCGCCGGCGAGGTTTCGACAGCCTCGTGCAGATGAGTAGCGGGATCGCGGCCGAAGGCATGCGGTGGAGCGGGTCCGACCGGCCGTCGCCGCTTCCTGTGTAGGCGCTGGATCATGGTGCCGGCTACCTGATGGCCGGGGCCGCGATCCGCGGACTGGTCGAACAGCGCCAGAATGGGGCGGGGTCCGTCTGGAGGACCTCGCTCGCGGCGATCGCATCGCTCCTGGTCAGGCTTCCACGAGCAGACGAACAGGCGTTCGAGCCCGTCGGAGCCGAAGACGTGTTCGGCGTAGTCGAACAGACCGGGTGGGGCCCTGCCAACCGTTTGCACTTTCCGACTACGGCTGGACCGGTGTCGCTGCATTGGGATCTGCCCGCCCGGCCTCTGGGATGGGCTCAAGCTGCCTGGACCAGTTGACCCCCGACCTCTCAGGCGAGCGTCCCGCAAATCGGATATCTGGATGGTCGACGAGGCTTCAACGAAGCATGTCCGACCGGTCGATTTCCGGACAGCAAGGGCAGTAGCCTGCAACCGCTCTCGACCCATAGCGGCTGTTCGTGCATCCACTGCTAGTTCTCCATAGCCAGCATCGAGGCTAATGCCTAACACTGCCGATATCTTTACAAGTCGGAGCTGGCTGTTGAAGCGTGCTACTGGACGACTAAAGGTCACGCTTCTCCTGCTTCTTACAGCTGGAACCCCGGGTGCCTGGGCTACGACGTTGTCGGTGGATGCGCTGGCTCGGATTGCGCCGGTTCATGAAGCGTTGGAGCGGGTGAAGTCCGCCCAGGATAAGGCGGGACCGGCGAGGGGCACATCCGCCAAACTCGTTAGGCTAGGCGAACTAGATCAGGCTGGACGCAACGTCATGCAGATGACGGACCTGACAACGTTGCCAGCTGAGCAGAGAGACCAGGCATCTGCACAGGTCTGGCACGAGATTGATGCGCAAGATGCCGCTGACCGCGCCGCTCTCGTGAGGCTACTGCCCGAACATGGCTGGTTCACGATATCTGCCTACGGCAAGCCCGCGTCGGACGCAGCCTGGAGCGTCGTCCAGCATCAGACCGATGATCCGGCGTTCATGGCCGCGATGCTGGAACGGATGCGCCCGGCAGCACTCAAGGGTGATGTAGAACCCACCAACTACGCGCTTCTTATCGATCGCGTCGCGATGCTGCAGCATCGTCCGCAACTCTACGGCAGCCAGTTCATATGCCGGGACCATCATTGGGTGCTTTACACACTTCAGGATCCCGAGAGCGTGGAGGCACGGCGTATGGCGCTTCACCTTCCAGAAACTGAGGCGCAGGTGGAAGCCAGAATTGCAACCTACGCACCATGCTACTTCCCGAAGCAGAATTAATGGCTGGTCGGAGGATCTGACCCTTGGGCGATAGGATCTCGGCGATGATGCGCCGCAACGGACGATCCGCTTCCCACCACACTCAGCCCTTGTTGGCCGTTCTCACAATCCTTCGAGCAGCTCGGGACAGCACCATGCGGTCATGAACTAGGCCCAGGATCTCGACAACCTGATCCGTTCCGAGCCGGTAAATGATGAGGTGCCGAGGACTGCCAACCCGGCGAGCTGGCTCCATACGCCGATGTAGGAGCCGGAGTGGGTAGGCGAGAACTCCTGATGCACGGGGAACATCGACCGAACCGACCATGTGCGGGTCGTCCCCAAGTGCGGCCATGGCCGTCAGGATTAACTGGCCATACCGTCCGGCCGCTTCCAAGCCATAGCCACGCGCGCTTTCGAGCAGGAGGGCGTCGATCTGGTCCTCTGCTGCCCTGGTGAGCCGATATGCCAATCAGATGCCGGTAGAAAGCCGCGCCTGCATCCGCGCCATCATGCCGTTGTGGACGCGCCGTTCATCCTCCGGGGTGGCCACCGTCACATACCGTCCAGCCTCAATATCGCCCGAACCGGCCTCGACGGCCTGACGCAGTTCGTCTTCTTCGCCTCTGGTCTCATCGACCAAACGCCGCACTGCCTCCTCCAGAAATGCCGCCGGACTGGCAGCCCTGCCTTCGGCCACCTGCCGCTCGATCACGCGCTGAAGCTCGTCGGGTAGCTGGACCACGCCCATGAGGGACCTCCACGACCTCAGCAATACACCCCGCAGCAGGAACTGTCATGCTTCTCGCGGCCACACCGACTCCCGTCCCTGTCCTGCCCTTGGCAGCACCTCCACCCGCTTCGGGTGCCAGGAGCCTGCCCGGAGCAACACACATG
>CAXUNX010000178.1:0-5890 GCA_964252545.1 uncultured Acetobacteraceae bacterium
GCGCCAGTCGCAGCGCGCTGGCGCGGCGTGGCCCGTCCAGGTCGAGCGTGAGCGTCAGCGGATCGAGCAGGGGCATGCCGGCGAGCGTCTCGACCAGGCCGCCACGTGGATCCTTCACGTGGAGGTGGAGCCCGAGCCGCGCAGGGGTGGTCACCGCGGACAAGGCGAGCGCGCCGGCCTGGTCCAGCCGACGCACGCGGAGCGCCACGTCGCTGTCCGGCAGGGTGGCGACCGAGACGCCGGAAAGCAGCGGCTTGATGCTCTGGACCCGGACGTGCCCGTCAATGCCGAGGCTGGCTGCGAGGCCGGCCACGTCCTTGCCGAGGGTGAGCCGGTCGATCCGGATCGAGCGGATGTCGATGCCGAGATTGGGCAGGCTGCTGCCTGAGCTGCCGGGTTGGCTTGGCCGGGCGTGTGGGTTGGCGAGCGGCCTGCGTTGGATCGTGGCCTGCCCGATCGAGACGAGGTCGATGCGTGCCACAAGCCCGATCAGCCGAAGCGGCCGCCAGTCCAGCCGGAGGTCGTCCAGGGTCGCATAGGGACCGGCATAATCGCTGATCGTAAGGCAATCGATGGCCAGCGCATCCGGGAAGCGCCCGTGCAGACCCTTGATCGAAACCAGACCGCCGCTCAGCGAGCCGGCCTCGCGCTCGATCAGCCGACGACCCGGCGGGGTGTTGGTTCCGATCAGCACCAACACCAGAACCAGCCCCACCAGCCCAAGTGGCACGCCGAGCAGCAGCCCCAGGCTCCATCCCAGGATCCGTCGCAAGCGGGAGCGCCCGCGGGAACGCGGGATGGAGCGCGAGCGGCGAAACGCCGGCATCAGAAGGTCTCCCCCAGGCCGATATACAGCTCGAAGCTGTCACCACCGGGTGGCTTGTTCAGCGGAACCGCAAAGTCGAGCCGTATCGGGCCGATCGAGGTGAAGTAGCGAGCACCTACGCCAGCGCCGACGCGCAGCGTGCCCTGGAACGGGCCGGAATGCTCCGACACCTGCCCCGCGTCGGCAAAGCCGACCAGACCGAAGCTGCGGAACAAGCGTTGGCGAAACTCGATGGTCGCAGCATCAAGCGAGGTGCCGCCGATCGGGTTGCCGTCGGCGAACAGCGGGCCCACCCCCTGGTATTTGTAGCCCCGCACCGTGGAACTGCCGCCGGCATACAGCCGCTGATCCGGCGGCAGCTCGAACACCGAGGCGCCCTGCACGCTGCCGACCGTCACCCGCACCGCGATCACGCTGCGGCCGGGGCGGGCGAGCCGGACCTGCGCGAGATCGAGATAGGTCGAGCCGCTTGCCTGCAGGATGGTGAAGAAGGCGCCTCCCCGGGTCAGCGAATAGGTGGGCGTGGCGCTCAACGAGCCACGCACCCCGTGGATTGCCGGGTCCAGCGGATTGGCCAGGTCGGTGCTGTCATAGGAGGCGCTGAGCGGAACCGACACCAGCGTGTAGTCGCGCGTGACCCCCTCCTGAATGATCTGCTCCTGTTCGGCGCCGCCGCCGACCGCGACGCTCCATTGCTTGTTGAGCTTGCGGTTGAGCGAGGCCCGCACCAGCAGCGCGGTCTGGTCATAGGCCTCAAGATTCTGCTTCAATCCCTCGACCCGAAGGATCAGGTTCTGGTCGCGGCGGTAATAGTCCGGCTTGGTGAAATTGGCGTAGACGTCGTAGCCGAGCCCCTGCTCCGCCGTGCCTCCGACCCCGGTGGCGAGCGCGGTGAGATCCAGCTGTTCGGCGTTGCCGAACAGGTTGTGGTGGGTCCAGGTGACGCCGGCGCTGCCGCCGAGATCGGTCGAGTAGCCGACCTGCGCGGAAACGGTGTGCCGCTTGGCCTCCACGAAGCTGAAATCGAGCGGGATGCGGCCCTCCGCGTCCAGCGCATCCGGGATGCGCACCTGCACGTCCGAGAACACGCCGATCGAGGCCAGGTCCTGGCGCGCCGCTTCGATCCTGCTTGGCTGATACAGCTGACCGGTGCCAACGGTCAGCTGTCGGCGGATGAAGCGGGCGTTGACCTGCCGCAATCCCGCGAGGCTGATCGTGCCGATATCGACGCGAGGTCCCTGATGGAGGCTGAAGGCCACGTCGAGGCTGTGCTGCAGCGGATGCAAGGTGGCAACCGGCGGCTTGACCTCGGCCAGGGCGTGGCCGTCCTCTCGCAGCGCCGTGAGCAGCCTGTTCTGCGCCGCCAGCACGTCGGCGGCCAGCGCCGGCTGGCCGGCGCGCAACCCGAACTGCTGCTGCTCGGCGGCCGTGAGCGGCAGCTCGCCGGGATCAACGAGCGTGACCCGGCCGAGCGTGTAGCGCGGCCCACGCACCACCGAGAGGCTGATCGGCACCGGCTTGCCCGACGGCAGCGCCAGCAACCGGTCGGGCAGCGACGGGTCGTCGCCTGACCGCCCGGCAACGGTGATCTTCACGCTGCCGTCATAATAGCCGAAGCTGTCGAGCGCGGTGCGCAGGCGCCCGTAATCGGCACGGATGCGGCCGGCGAGCGCGAACGGGCTGACGGCGGTGGTTTTCTGCAACGCGACCAGGCCCGACGAGCCGCTCAGCGCCGCATCCAGCCCCGCCTCGCCGGTCTTGAGAAAGGTCGTTTTATAAGGCTGCGGATCGGCGCCACGCGCGGCCTGCGCCACAACCAGTGTCGCCAGGACCGAGACCAGGCGGAAGGCCGGCTTGCTTGGAGACGGGCTGCGACGCGCGCTTGGCGCGGAGCGGAGAATCAACAGGAACTTGTCTCGCTATGACGGTCGGCGAACAGCCTGTCAGGCTCGTATCACGCCGCGCAAGGGATGTCTCCTGCAAGCCAACATTGTGACGGTTCCGGCTTCGAGCTATGTCGGGCCGATGCAAGCAGCTCCTCGCCGGTTGGGCCGACGCACCGCCAACAGCGTGAACCTGGTTCGAGGCGGTCCGGCGCAGCCTTTGCACCGGATCGGGGCGCCGCCGGAGATGGATCCACGATCCCACAGGCTGCCTCCCACGAGGCGGCTGTGGCGGCGCCTGCGGGTGATCCGGCGGGGGCTGGTGATCCTGGGCTGGACGCTGCTCGCAAGCTTGGTGCAATCGGTCATGCTGGCGCTGCCGGGCCGAGGCAAGGCCCGGTTCGCGCGCCGCTATTGGGCCGTCAACTGCAGGCTGATGGGCGTCGCGGTGCGGGTGATCGGCAAGCCGGCGACCGAACTCGGGCGGCCGGTGGTGTATGCCTCCAACCATTCCTCCTGGCTCGACGTGCCGGTGCTGGGCGGATACCTGTCCGCCTGTTTTGTTGCCAAGGACGATGTTGGACGTTGGCCGCTGGTCGGCCAGGTGGCGCGTCTCGGCCGCACCATCTTCGTCAGCCGGCAACGCGGCACCACCGGGCGGGAGCGCGACGACATGCGGCTTCGGCTGGCCGCCGGCGACGACCTCATCCTGTTCCCGGAAGGCACAAGCTCGGATGGCACCGGCGTGCTGCCGTTCCATTCCTCGTTCTTCGCCGCCGCGAAGCCGAGCAACGCCGCCTCGAGCGAAGGCGCGAGCGGCTACCCTTTGCAGCAGAGGCCGCTCGTGCAGCCGGTCTCGGTGGTCTATGACCGGCTTGCCGGACTGCCGGTCGGCAATGCGCGCCGGGCGGTGTTCTCCTGGTATGGCGACATGGATCTCGCCTCGCATTTCTGGCAACTGGCGCAGTGGCGCAGCATGCGGGCCACCATCTGGCTGCATCCGCCGCTCGACCCCGCCGACTACCCGACCCGCAAGGCGTTGGCGCAGGCCAGCTGGGACGCCGTGGCCTGGGGCGCCGCCCAGCTGCGGCAGAACCGCTCGCCGGTTGTAGGCCCGCCGCGTGCCGCCACCGTGCCGCCGCCCTGCCCCGTCATCGCCGCGGAATCCCCGCTTGACAAGCGCAGCCCATCCTTTGCTTGATCGCACCGACACAGGCGCCGGGGAAACCGCAATCCGCATGTTCTACCGTCGGAAAGCCAGCCGTAGCCCGGACACGGCGAGCTGCCGCCGGCCATGATCTCGGCCAGCCTGCCTTGACCGGCACGCGATCACGCCCGATTGCTGCGGCCCGCAGCGGCGGGATGGTCCCGCCCGGCCCCGGAATCCCTGCTTGACCTGTCCCGCTCCGAGTTCCTCCGTGCCCCTCGTCGCCGCCAAGCGCCTGCATGTCATCACCTGGGGCTGCCAGATGAACGTGTATGACAGCGCCCGCATGACCGACGTGCTGCGGCCGCTCGGCTATGCGGCGGCAGAAAACGCGGAAGCGGCGGACATGGTCATCCTCAACACCTGCCACATCCGCGACCGCGCTGCAGAAAAGCTGTTCTCCGAGCTCGGACGATTGCGCCGGATCAAGCAGGCCCGGGCGCAAGAAGGGCGCTCGACCATCCTGGCGGTCGCGGGATGCGTCGCCCAGGCCGAAGGCCGGGAAATCCTGGCTCGCGCGCCGTTCGTCGATATCGTGCTGGGGCCACAGACCTATCACCGCCTGCCCGAGATGGTGGCACGCGCCGCACGCGCCGGCGGCTCGGTGATTGAGACGGATTTTCCGGCCGAGCAGAAGTTCGACTTCCTGCCGCCGGCGCAGGAGCCGCAGCTTCCGGGCGGCATCACGGCTTTCCTGACGGTGCAGGAGGGTTGCGACAAGTTCTGTTCGTTCTGCGTGGTGCCCTACACGCGCGGCGCCGAGGCAAGCCGGCCGGCCGCGTCCGTGCTCGCGGAAGCCCGGCGGATGGTGGACCAGGGGGTGCGGGAGATCACCCTGCTCGGCCAGAACGTGAACGCCTACCACGGCGAGGCACCCGAAGGCGGCGTCTGGTCGCTGGCGCGGCTGCTGCGGGCGCTGGGGGCGATCCCTCGCCTGCTGCGGCTGCGCTACACCACCTCGCATCCGCGGGATATGGGCTGCGACCTGATCGAGGCGCATGGCGGACTTCCGGCCCTGATGCCGTTCCTGCACCTGCCGGTGCAGTCGGGCTCGGACCGGATCCTGGCCGCGATGAACCGCGGCCACGACGCGGCCCATTATTGCGCACTGGTGGCGCGCCTGCGCGACGCGCGCCCGGACCTCGCCCTGTCTTCGGACTTCATTGTCGGGTATCCGGGCGAGACCGAGGCCGACTTCGAGGCGACCCTCGGGCTGATCCGCGCCATCGGCTTCGCGCAGGCGTTCTCGTTCAAATACTCGCCTCGTCCCGGCACCCCTGCGGCGGCAGCCCCGCTCCAGGTGCCCGAGGCGGTCAAGGACCAGCGGCTGCAGCGGCTGCAGGCGCTGATCCGCCAGCAGCAGGACGCCTTCAACGCCGCGAGCGTCGGGCAGCGCATGCCAGTGCTGTTCACCGGCCCCGGCCGCAAGCCCGGCCAGCTTTCGGGGCGGTCCCCCTACCTGCAGGCGGTGCATGCGCTCGGGCCCGACCACCTGATCGGCTCCGAGCTGCCAGTGACAATCGAGGCAATGCTCACCAACTCTTTGACTGCCACCCTCATACGGGAGAGAGCCTGCGCTTGAGCGACCTGTCGGCTGCGACGATCCCTCCAACCGGCCTGCCGCAAGGAACCCAGGTTCCGACCCCGGCGTCCACTTCGCGAACCGCGACCTTGCAGTTCAGCGACAATGCGAGGCTGGCAATCTTGCTCGGCGACCACGACCGGCACCTGGTCAGGCTCGAGCAGGGTCTCGGCGTGCGGCTGTCCTGCCGCGGCAACCGGATCGCCATTGCCGGCGATCCCGGCCGGGTGGCGCTGGCCCGCTCGGCGCTGACCTCGCTCTACCGCCGGATCGAGAACGGCGCCGGCATCGATGCCGCCGAGGTCGACGCCGCGATCCGGATGTCCGACCTGCACGGCGACGTGCTTGATGCGCCGCGCGGCGGACGCCCGCTGGTGGCCCTGGTCGACAAC
>CAXUNX010000179.1:0-1474 GCA_964252545.1 uncultured Acetobacteraceae bacterium
CCTCATTCCAAGATGAGGATCGCAAAGGCGAAGTGCTAGGTTTCCAGCGCCCACACCTTCAGCGCCCACACCTTCAGCGCCCACACCTTCAGCGCCCACGTCGTCAGCGCTTGGTTCCGGTGGCGATGTCCAGCCACACCGCCAGCAGCAGGATCACCCCCTTGACGATCATCTGCCAGAAGGTGTCGACGCTCATCATCGACATGCCATTGTCGAGGCTCGCCATGATCAGCGCGCCGATCAGCGCCCCGAACACCGTGCCGGAGCCGCCGCGCAGCGAGGTGCCGCCGATCACGCAGGAGGCGATTGCGTCGAGCTCCTGCAGGCTGCCGGCGGAAGGCGAGCCCGCGGCCAGGCGCGCGGTGGTGGTGATGCCGGCGAACGCCGCCATCAGCCCCATCAGCGCGAACACCAGCAGCTTGATGCGCTGCACGTTGATGCCGGAGAGGCGGGTCGCCTCGAGATTGCCGCCGATGGCGTAGATGCGCCGGCCGAACACCGTGCGGCGTGCCATCAGCGTGAAGGCGCCCAGCAGCACCAGCAGCACCAGCACCGGCGTCGGCACGCCGCGATAGGAATCCACCGCCCAAACGAAGCCGCCGATCGCCGCAGCCGCCGCGAACAGCTTCAGCGCGTCGAGCCAGGCCGGCGGGGCTTCCAGCCGGTTGAGCTGCCGGCGCTGGCGGGTGCGCACCTGCACGAAGGCCAGCAGCGCGAACACCAGCCCGGCGAGCACATAGCCGATCAGGTCGGGCAGGTAGCTCTGGCCGATGGCGATCAGGCCGTTGCTGGCGGGGGCGATGGTGACGCCGCCGGTGATGCCGAGCAGGATGCCCCGGAACACCAGCATCCCGGCCAACGTCACGATAAAGGACGGGATGCCGAGATAGGCCACCCAGAAGCCGTTGAACATGCCCACCACCACGCCGAGCACCAGCACCACCAGCACGGTGAGCGCCAGCGGCACGTGGTAGGTGACGTCGAGGATCGCGGCGACCCCGCCGAGCAGTCCGAGCAGAGAGCCGACCGACAGGTCGATCTCGCCGGAGATGATGACGAACACCATGCCCGAGGCCAGCATGCCGGTGACCGCCATCTGGCGAAGCAGGTTGGAGAAGTTGCGGGCGGTGAGGAAGTCGCCGTCGGTGAGCTGCCAGAACAGCGCCCAGATCACCGCGATGGCCAGCAGCAGCGCCAGGATCTTGTAGCGGGAGAACGCGCCCTTGATGTGGTCGAGCTTCAGGTTGAAGCCCGGCTTGGCGTCGAGCCCGGCGGGATGGCCGGACGCGGGCAGCGCCGGCGTGGAGGCTGGCTTGTTCATGATCGTCGTTTCCTGCCCTCAGGCCGCGCGACGCACGGGCGTGATCGCGGCGGAGAGCACCTGTTCCTGGGTCAGTCCGCTGTTGGTGAAGTCGCCGCGCAGCTCCCCCTCGCCGATCACCAGCACGCGGTCGGGGCTGCCCCGCCCCTCGGG
>CAXUNX010000179.1:1484-5829 GCA_964252545.1 uncultured Acetobacteraceae bacterium
CCCGCGGCGCCCCCCCCCCCCTCCGCGCCCCCGCCCCACGAGACCATGATGATCGCAGCCCCGGTGCGGGCGAGTGCGAAGATCAGCCGGTAGATCTCGTATTTGGCGCCCACGTCGACGCCGCGGGTGGGCTCGTCGAGGATCAGCAGCTTGGGGGCGGTCGCCAGCATCTTGGCGATCACCGCCTTCTGCTGGTTGCCACCCGACAGGTTGGAGATCGGCAGCAGCGGGCTTGCGGTCTTGATGCGCATGCGGGCGATGTCGGTGTTGATCAGGCTGAGCTCGGCCTGCTCGTCGATCAGGCCGGCGCTTGCGAAGCGCTGCAGCACCGCCATGGTCATGTTCTGGCCCACCGCCATGCCGGGGATGATGCCGTGCGCCTTGCGGTCCTCGGGCACCATGCAGATGCCGGCGCGCACCGCGTCCACCGGCGAGCGCACCCGGAGCGGCTTGCCGTGCAGGAACAGGCTGCCTTCGCTGGTGCCGCGCCAGGCGCCGAAGATGGTGGTGACCAGCTCGGTGCGCCCGGCGCCGACCAGGCCGGCCACGCCCAGGATCTCGCCCGCGCGCACCGAGAACGAGATGTCGTCGACGCGCTTGCGTTCCGTGTTGTCGGGATCCCAACTGGTGATGTTGCGGGCCTCGAACACCACGGCGCCGATGTCGTGCGGCTCGCGCGGGAACAGGTTGTTCATCTCGCGCCCCACCATCATGCGGATGATGTCGCGCTGGGTGAGCTGGGCCATCGGCGCCGAGCCCACGAACGCGCCGTCGCGGATCACCGTGACGCTGTCGGCGATCGCCTCGATCTCGTCGAGCTTGTGCGAGATGTAGACGCAGGCGGTGCCGCGCCGCTTGAGGTCGCGCACCAGGCGAAGCAGCACGTCGATCTCGCGGCGGGTCAGCGAGGAGGTCGGCTCGTCAAGGATCAGCAGCCGCGCGTTCTTGTTGAGCGCGCGGGCGATCTCGATCAGCTGCTGCTCGCCGCCGCCATAGCTGGAGGCGGGTCGGGCCACGTTGATGTGCCCCATGCCGAGCTCGGCCATCAGCGCGCCGGCGCGCGCGATCATCGCGTCGGAGTCGATGAAGCCGGCGCGGGTCAGCGGCTCGCGTCCGAGGAAGATGTTCTCGGCCACCGAGAGCTGCGGCACCAGCATCAGCTCCTGGTGGATGATGACGATGCCGCAGGCCTCGGTCTCGCGCACGCCGGCCGCGCGCAGCTCGGCGCCGTCCCACAGGATCTGCCCGCTCCAGCTGCCATACGGGTAGACCGCCGACAGCACCTTCATCATGGTGGACTTGCCGGCGCCGTTCTCGCCGCACAGCCCGACGCACTCGCCGGGATGCACCGCGAGATCGATGCCGTTCAGCGCGCGCACGCCGGAGAACTCCTTGACGATGCCGCGCATCTCTAGAAGAAGTCCGCTCATTGTGCGCGCCGCTCCCGATGCTTCCGCTCGGCCATGTCCGGGTCGCCGCAGACCTGTGCTTAGCCGTACACCTGCGCGTGGGTGTAGAAGCCGTCGGCGATCAGCGAGTCGACGTTGGCCTTGGTGACCACGATCGGCGTCAGCAGCTCGGTCGGCACGTCCTTCTTGCCGTTGTTGATCGAGGAGTTGAAGGCCGGCTTCTCGTTCTTCGCGAGCTGGACGGCCATCTGCGCGGCCTTGGAGGCGATCAGCTTGAGCGGCTTGTAGACGTCGCTGCTCTGGGTCCCGGCGACGATGCGCTTGATCGCCGAAAGATCGGCATCCTGGCCGGACACGCCCACCTTGCCGGAAAGGCCCTGCGCCGCCAGCGCCTGGATCGCGCCGCCCGCCACCGCGTCGTTGGAGGCGACGATGCCCTGGATGTTGTTCTTGTTGGCGGTCAGCGCGTTCTCGGTGATCGACAGCGCCGCGGTGGCCGACCATTCCGGCACCCATTGCGAGCCCACCACCTTGATGTCGCCGCGGTCGATCAACGGCTGCAGCACCTTCATCTGGCCCTGCCGGAGCAGCTTGGCGTTGTTGTCGGTGGGCGCGCCGCCGAGCAGATAGTAGTTGCCCTTGGGCACCGCGTTGACCACGCCCTGCGCCTGCATCTCGCCGACCCGGACGTTGTCGAACGAGATATAGGCGTCGATGTCGGCGTCGAGGATCAGCCGGTCGTAGGAGATGACCTTGATGCCAGCCTGTTTTGCTTCCGAGACGATGTTGCCGAGCACCTTGCCGTTGAACGGCACGATCACGATCACGTCCATGTTCCGCGAGATCAGGTTCTCGATCTGGGAGATCTGGCGCTGCTCGTTGCCGTCGGCGGACTGCACGTTGACGGTGGCGCCCAGATGCTTGGCGGCGGCGACGAAATAGTCGCGGTCGCGAGACCAGCGCTCGATGCGCAGATCGTCGATCGAGAAGCCGAGCTTGGGACGGGAAGCGCTGGCACCGGCGATCCGGGGCGCCGCGGCGCTGCCGAGCAGGGCAGCGGTTGCGGCCATGGCGCGCCGCCGCGTAAGCGATTGGAGCAGAGGCAAGGGACGTTCTCCTGTGGACGTTGAAGCTTGCGCCCGGTTCGGGTCGCTGTTCTGTTTATTGGCGGCGCCATGGGTATCAGCTTGAGGCACGTGCCACAACCGTGTTTTCGCGGGCTCGAAACGGCAGCCGGCAAAATGCTCGGCGGCGTGGGTGTCGACGCATGGCTGTAACGCATTGCAGCATTTTCCTGGCCTGGTCGCCGGTTCCGGTTTTTCGCCGCGACGCAGCGAATCTGCCTATCGTACCTCAGCGGCGTTGCTATGCTCGCCGGCATGAAGCGGATGACCGTTCATGATGTGGCGGAGCATGCCGGGGTTTCGCTTGCGACGGTCGACCGCGTCCTGAACGGACGCAGCGGGGTGAGCAGCGCGACGGCCGAGCGGGTGCGCGCCACCATCAGCCGGATCGGCTTCCAGCGCGACCACTACGCCGCAAGCCTGGCCACCAGCCGGCGGCACCGTTTCGTGTTCGTGCTGCCCAGGCTCGAACGCAACAGCTTCATCTGCACGCTGCGCGACGAGGTCGCGGCCCAGAGCAGCAGGCTCGCCGCACGCCGGGTGCAGGTTTCGGTGGTCGATTACGTCGCCTTCGATGCGCAGTCGCTCGCGCGCACGCTCGGCTCGATCCCGGTTGCGGTCCGCCCCGGCGAGCCGCGGATCGACGGCGTGGCGGTGGTCGGCATCGACGCGCCCGCGGTGCGCGCGGCGATCGAGGCGCTGGGGGAAAGCGGGGTCGCCGTCATCACCCTGGTCTCGGACGTGAGCCCGTCCACCCGGCTGCACTGCGTCGGCATCGACAACGTCGCGGCCGGCCGGGTCGCAGGCTGCCTGATCGGCCGCTTCAACGCGCGGCGGTGCGGCACGGTCGCGATGATCGCGGGGTCGCTCGCCCTGCGCGACCACAGCGAGCGCGTGCTGGGCTTCACCCAGGTGATGCAGCAGGACACGCCGCAATTGGGATTGCTGCCGCCGGCGGAAGGGCTGGATGACGGCCGCCTCACCGCCTCGCTCACCGAGGCGCTGCTGGCGCACGACGACCTGATCGGCATCTATTCGATCGGCGCCGGCAACCGCGGCATCGTCGAGGCGCTGGAGCGCTCCGGCCGCCAGCGCGACATCGTGGTGGTGGGCCACGAGCTCACCCTGCATACGCGCCGCGCCCTGCTGAGCGGCACCTTCGACGCGGTGCTGCACCAGCCCGTGGCGGACGAGGTCGACATCGCCGTGCAGGCGCTGCAGGCCGCAAGCGAGAACCGCGCCGACCACGTGCCGCCGCGGGTGCGGATCGACATCTTCCTGCGCGACAACATCTCCTGATCGGGACGCCCATGTTCATCGGCATCGATATCGGAACCTCCTCGGTCAAGGCCGTGCTGATCGACCCGGAGCAGCGGGTGGTGGCCACCGCCTCCGAACCGCTCAGCGTCAGCCGGCCGCATCCGGGCCATTCCGAACAGGACCCGCAGGCCTGGTGGCAGGCGACGCAGCGGGGGCTGGAGGCGCTCGGCCGTCTCGCCGGAGCGGAGGCGATGCGGGCGGTGGAGGGGATCGGCCTGTCCGGCCAGCAGCACGGCGCGGTGCTGCTCGATTCCGACAACCGCGTGCTGCGGCCGGCGATCCTGTGGAACGACACCCGCAGCCATGTCGAGTGCGACGAGCTGGAAGCGGCCGAGCCGGAGCTGCGGCGGATCATCGGCAACGTGCTGATGCCGGGCTTCACCGCGCCCAAGCTGCGCTGGGTGGCCAAGCACGAGCCGGAGACCTTCGGTCGGGTCCGGCGCGTGCTGCTGCCCAAGGATTATGTGCGCCTGCTGCTCACCGGCGAGGCGG
>CAXUNX010000180.1:0-5796 GCA_964252545.1 uncultured Acetobacteraceae bacterium
CCGCTCGACCTGCGCTTCGCCGATGGCGAGCGCCGCGTGCGGGTGGAGCCGGAGGCCTCCGTGCAGAGCGCGCTGGAGCTCTGAGGCAGGCGCCGCCGCCCCGAAGCCCGGGGTAACGGCCCTAGCCTGCGCGCAGCGCCCGGTATTCCCGGCGCACGATGTCCATGAGCTCCTCCACCGAGGTCGACCTGGCATTGTTCTCGTAGGTGACCCGGCCGCGCTGCATCAGCATGATCCGGTCGGCGATATCCAGCGTCTGCGCGTAGTTGTGCATGATCATGACGATCGACAGGTCGCCTTCCCCCTTCAGGCGCATGATCAGGTCGATGATCAGCCCGGCCTCGCGGGCACCCATCGCGGCGAGCGGCTCGTCGAGCAGCAGGATGCGCGCCCTGGAGTTCACCGCCCGGGCGATGGCGATCGCCTGCCGCTGTCCGCCGGACAGCGTGCCGACCTCGACGTCCACCGAAGGAACGTTGACGCCGATCTCCTCGAGGCACTCGGCGGCGCGCTTGCGCATGGCCCGGTTGTTGAGGATACGGAACGGCCCAGGAAACAGGATCTCCCGGTTGAGGAACATGTTGTGGTAGATCGTCAGCGAGTTGGCGAGTGCGAGATCCTGGTAGACGCACTCGATGCCGAGCGAGCGTGCGTGGTCCACCGAGCGCAGCGCGGTTTCCTCCCCGTCGATGAACAGCCGGCCCCCGGTCTGCGGCTGGTAGCCGGTCAGGATCTTCATCAGCGTGGACTTGCCGGCGCCGTTGTCGCCGAGGATGCCCAGGATCTCTCCACGGCGCAGCGCCAACGAGATCCCGCTCAACGCAGACACCGGCCCGAACTGCTTGGTGATCTCCTCCGCGCGCATCACCTCGGGCTGTTCGCTCATGGCGGCGAGCCTCCCAGCTTGAGCCGGTTGATGTGGATGTTGAACAGCATGGCGAGCAGGATCGCCGCTCCCAGGATCAGGTTGAAGGTGAACGCGTTGATCCCGATCAGCGTGAAGCCGTCATTGAGGATGCCGAGCACGACCGCCCCGATCAGCGCGCCGATCACGGTTCCCGATCCTCCCGCGAGCGGCGTGCCGCCGATCACCCCCGCGGCCACCGCGAGGAACATGATGTTGGTGCCGCCGGCGGTGGGATCGATCGAGGAGATCCGGAACGCCTCCAGGATGCCGGTCAGCGCCGCAAGCGTGCCGCTCAGCACGAAATTGCCGATCTTGATTCGTCGCACCGAGATGCCGGCCTCGCTCGACCCGACCGGGTTGGCGCCCGAGGCGATGGTGTGCAGCCCCCAGCGGGTGTTGCGGAGCACCACGTGCATCACCACCACAACCGCGACCGCCCAGATGAACTCCGAGTAGCCGCCATGCCCCATGAAGTCGGCGAACGCGGGAGAGGCCTGCACGCCCACCGGGGTTCCGTTGGCGATGGTCAGGGTGAAGCCGTTCAGCAGGAACAGCGTGCCGAGCGTGGTGACGAACGACGGCACCCGCAGCAGGATGGTGATGACCCCGTTGATCAGGCCCACCAGCGCGCCCGAGGCGAGGCCGATCACGATCGACAGCACCAGCGGGATGCCCGCCTGCTGGGCGAAATACATCACGAACGGCGCCAGCGCGTAGACCATGCCGGCGGAAAGGTCGATCTCTCCGCCGATCATCAGCATCACCTCGCCGCATGCCAGGATCGCCACCGGAGCGATGAACTGCGAAAGATTCTGCAGGCTGGCGCCGGTCAGCAGGAAGTTGCTGTTGGCGCTCTCGAAATAGGCCGCCAGCACCACTGCGACGAACAGGATGCTGGCCTCGCGCCAGCGCAGCAAGCCTTGCAGGGCGGTGCGCACGATCAGCCCTGGATCGGGCCGCTGCGCTTGACGAACTCCACGGCGCTCGAGCTGCCCTCATAGCGGGTCTTGGTGGAAAGGTAAGGCCCGACCGAGCCGCGGGTCACGAACTTCAGGCCGGTGTTGATCTCGGCGGGACCCACCAGCCCGCCAGAGACCAGGTAGTTGAACATCTCCATCACCGTGTAATAGCCCTGCAGGTAGGGCTGCTGGTCGATGGTGAAGTCGAGATGGCCCTGGTTGATCAGCGCCAGGGTTTGCGGCAGCAGGTCGAAACCGCCGCCATGCACGCCCTTCGCGGCGAGGCCGTATTGCTGCATCGCCTCGGCGATCCCCTGGGTGGTGCCGCCATCAACCGCGAACATGCCTTTGACGTCCTGATGGCCCAGGTAATAGGCCTTGACCTTCGAGATCTCCTCGTTGACCGTGGCGCCGGTGGCGACGACGTCGATCTGGTAGCTGCGTCCGCTCTTGCGCAGAACGTCCTGCGCGCCGTCGATGCGCGGCTGGATGTTGAGCTGTCCGGGTGTGGCGATGAACAGGGCAACCCGCCCCGAAGGCACCAGCTCAAGGATGCGGCTTCCCATCAGCTGGCCCGCCTTGAACAGGTCCTGGCCGATATAGGCGAGGCGCTTGTTGCCGGAACTCGCGGGCGCGTCGGCATTATAGGCGAACACCGGGATCCCGGCGGCGAGTGCCCGCTCCACCGGGTCGTTGAAGGCGTGCGGATCAACCAGGCAGACGGCGATCGCATCCGCCCGCGCCGCGATCGCCGAATTCATGGCGCTGACCATCTCGGCGGCAATGCTGTTGGCGGAGCCGGTCCACTGGCTTTCCGCGCCAAACAAGGCGCAGGCGTCGCGCATGCCGTTCTGGGTCGCCGTGAAGAACGGGTTGGTGGTGACGTGGTTGACGAACACGAAGCGGAAGCGTGGATGCTTCGGCACCAGGTCGGCCGAGCGGGCGGGCCCGCCCAACGCAAGCGCCGCCGCCGCCGCCGAGCCGATCGCTCCGGTGCGCAGCACTCCGCGTCGATCCAGTGCGCCTCTGCCCGCGGCTTCGTTGTCACCGGCCATGATGGTTTTCCTCCGAGGAATCGCCTTGAGGCGATCTTGTCTTGTTTGATGGGGGTTCGGAGCGGATCAGGCGTGAGGTTTGCCGCCCTGTCAAGCGACGGCGGCCCGACCACCAGTCATGCGCGACACACATGCAAGCCAAGCCGTAAACGCACCTCACCTGCCAGGCAGATCCCCTATCTGGGCCGCGATCCGGGGCGGTCCTCAGAGCGGCCGCATCCGGCCACCGCGAGCGGCGCGGCCCGGCGGCACCACAGGGAACCATCATGAAGCATGCATCCTTCGGCGGCCGTTTGGTGATGATCGGCTTCGGCAGCATCGGCCAGGGCGTGCTGCCGCTGATCCTGCGCCATCTCGCCATCGCACCCGAACAGATCAGCATCGTCACCGGCGATGGCAGGGGCGCCGACATCGCGCACCGGCACGGCGTCGGGTTCCAGGTCGCGCCGCTTTCGCGCGACAACTACCGCGCGCTGCTCACGCCGATGCTGGGCGCGGGCGATTTCCTGTTGAACCTGTCGGTCGATGTTTCATCGGTGGCGCTGATCGCACTCTGCCGCGAACTGGGAGCGCTTTATCAGGACACCTGCGTCGAGCCATGGATCGGCGGCTATACCGATCCGGCGCTGTCACCCTCGGAACGCTCGAACTACGCGCTGCGCGAGTCGGCTCTCGCCCTCGGGCAGCAGCAGGGGCCCACCGCGCTGATCACCCACGGCGCCAATCCGGGGCTGGTGTCGCACTTCGTCAAGGAAGCGCTGCTGGAGCTCGCGCGCGACGCCGGTTCCTTCCAAACCGCGCCGGCGACGCGCGAAGGCTGGGCGGCACTCGCGCACCGGCTTGGCGTCAAGGTGATCCACATCGCCGAGCGCGACACCCAGGTCGCCGACATCGCCAAGCGCCGCGGCGAGTTCGTCAACACCTGGTCGGTGGACGGCTTCGTGTCGGAAGGGCGCCAGCCGGCGGAGCTCGGCTGGGGCACGCACGAGAAATCCTGGCCGGCGGATGCGCGCGGGCATAATTTCGGCGGCGGCGCCGCGATCTACCTGGAGCGTCCAGGCGCCTCGACCAGGGTTCGGAGCTGGACGCCGCTGGAGGGGCCGTATCACGGCTTCCTGATCACCCACAACGAGTCGATCTCGATCGCCGACTACTACACGCACCGCGAAGCAGGGATGGTGGCCTGGCGCCCCACCGTCCACTACGCCTACCATCCGTGCGACGACGCGGTGCTGTCGCTGCACGAGCTGGCCGGCAAGAACTGGCAGATGCAACCGCAGCAGCGGCTGCTGATGGACGAGATCGTTTCGGGCACCGACGAGCTGGGCGTGCTGCTGATGGGCCATCGCCGGGGCGCCTACTGGTATGGCTCGCGGCTGTCGATCGAACAGGCGAGAGCCCTGGCGCCGCACAACAACGCAACCAGCCTGCAGGTCACCGCCACCGTGCTGGGCGGCCTGGTCTGGGCGCTGGAGAACCCCGCCTGCGGCATCATCGAACCGGATGCCATCGACCATGCGCGCATCCTCGAGATCGCCAGCCCGTATCTGGGAGAGGTGGTCGGCGTGTTCTCGGACTGGACGCCGCTGGCCGAGCGCGGCCGCCTGTTCAGCGAGCCGCTCGACGAGAGCTGCCCCTGGCAGTTCGGCAACTTCCGGGTGTCCTGAACCCACGGTTGATCGGGGGGCGGTCGTTCAGGGAGAGTAGCCGCCGGTCAGCAGCGGCGTTCCCTGGCTGCCCGCCGGAGGCGGTGCGTTGGTCACCGGGCCGTCATAGCTCGAACAGGCGACAAGCGGTCCCAGGCACAACGTTCCCGCAACGACCAGCCGGGCGATCCGGCTCACCATCCGGGTCCGGTGGTCATCCTCATCGTGGGATCTGCTTGACGGGCCCGGAGCGGACGCGTTCCCGTGAACGGTGGTCCGGGTGCGACCGGCGGAGAACAAGCGGGTCAAAGCAGCGCCACCAGCTCGAGCATGATGCCCACCAGCGACACGAACCACACCAGCGACCTCAGCAGCGCCACGCCTGACGCGTAGAGCGGCACATACAGCGCGCGCGCCACCACATACAACCAGGCGCCGGTCAGCGTGGTGTGACCGGTGCGGCCCATCAGCACGGCAGCCACGATCGAGGCTGCGAAGATGGGAAAGGTTTCAAGGAAGTTGCCGCTGGCGCGCTGCAAGCGGGCGGCGATGCCGTGCACCGCGCGTGGCTCGTCGCGCGAACCCATCGCCCATGCGAAGCCGCGCTGCTTCTGCGAAGCGGTTGACGACCAGCAGATCTGCAGCAGTCCGATCAGCGCTGCGGCGCCGAGCAGCCGGAGCTCGGTCTGCCCGGCGGGCATGGTGGATGCGAGCATTCAGAAGATGACCTTATTTTCTCGTTATATCTTTGTGGATGAACGCCGCGAAGGATGCAATCGTACGCAGCTGAGGCAAACCGGGGCAACTGGATGATGTCGCGTCTCCGCAGACGCCTGTGGACCGGGCATTGCGGCCTTTCCCTGCTGGCGCTGCTGATGGCGGCAGGATGCGCCGGCACCCAGAGCCAGCCAGCAAGGCCTGCCGCCGTTCCGGCTGCGGCTGCCCGGCTTGCTCCGGTTCCGCCTGCCGCCGCTGCTCGCAGCCTTTCGGCGCCGGCGCCGATCCCGCCGGCGACGCTGGATGCCGACGGCAAGCCGGTCCTGTTCAACGACCCGCCCGCCCCGGCGGACAGCCCGCTTTGCGGCAAGCAGGCCCGGGAAGCGAACGCCGTCGCAGCCGCGATCGAGGGCCCGCGGCTGGCGGCCGGCGGCATCTGCGCCAGCTTCACCTGCTACGACGCGCTGACCGCAACCTATCTCGGCGCCGACGGATACCGTCATGTCTGCCGC
>CAXUNX010000181.1:0-5751 GCA_964252545.1 uncultured Acetobacteraceae bacterium
CGGTCGGTCGGCTCCGAGCAGCCGCTCGATGGCCGTCAGCACCGCCGCCGGTTCGGCCAGCCGCCCGGCGCCATATTCGTTGCAGGCCATCAGCCCCTCGTCGGGTCCGACCAGCCGGATCCCCCGCTCACGCAGCAGGGCCATGTTGGCGCGGGTGGCGGGATGTTCCCACATGCGCACGTTCATCGCGGGCGCCACCAGCACCGGCGTGTCGGTGGCGAGCAGCACGGTGGTCGCGAGATCATCCGCGATCCCCGCCGCCATGCGCGCGAGCAGGTCGGCCGAGGCGGGACAAACAACGATGAGGTCGGCGGAGCGGGACAGGGTGATGTGCCCCATCTCGCTTTCCTCGGTGAGCGAGAACAGCTCCGCGTGCACCAGCTGGCCGGTCAGCGCCTGGATGCTGAGCGGGGTGACGAACTGGGCGCCTGAACGGGTCAGCACGCAGGACACGCCACCCCCGCGCGCCACCAGCAGCCGGATCAGCTCGAGCGCCTTGAAGGCGGCGATGCCGCCGCTGACGATCAGCAGCACGCGCTTGCCCGAGACCGCCGAAGCCGGCACTCCGGCGGGAAGTGTCACAGCCGCCAGCCCGAATGGATCGCGGCGATGCCGCCGGACAGGTTTCGCACCCGCACATGGCCGAAGCCCGCCTCGCGCATCATGCCGGCGAGCGCCTCCTGGTCCGGGAAGGTGCGTATGCTCTCGGCCAGGTAGCGGTAGCTGTCGGCGTCGCCGGCGATCGCCGAGCCCAGCCGAGGCAGCACCTGGAACGACCATGCGTCGTAGAGCGGCACCAGGGCTGCGACCTGCAACCGGGAGAATTCCAGGCAAAGGAACCGGCCGCCCGGCCGCAACACGCGCCTGGCTTCCGCCAGCACCGCCTCCTTGCTGGTGCAGTTGCGCAGTCCGAAGGCGATCGAGACGCGCTCGACGCTGCGATCCGGGATGGGCAGCCGCTCGGCATCGGCGACCAGGAAGCCGAGCCGGGCGATCAATCCGTTGGCAAGCGCGCGATCGCGCCCCACGCCGAGCATGCTGGCATTGATGTCGGACAGGATCGCGGGGCCGCCGCCGCCCCTCAGCCAGCCGAAGCTGATGTCGCCGGTGCCGCCCGCGAGATCGAGCAGGCCAAGCCCCGGGCGTGGCCCGAGCATGCCCACCAGGATGCGTTTCCAGGCGCGATGGATGCCGAGCGACATGACGTCGTTCATCAGGTCGTATTTCGGAGCCACGCTGTTGAACACCGCGCGCACCAGCGGCTGCTTGTGCTCGCGCGGGATGCTGCGGTAGCCGAAATCGGTGGTCGGGCTGGGATTGTCGCTCATGGGGCGCAGGTATAGCGTTGAATTCTGCCATGCCGGAACTGCCTGAAGTCGAGACCGTGATGCGCGGCATGCGCGTGCATCTGCAAGGTCACACCATCATTCGCGCGGAGATGCGCCGAGGCGACCTGCGCTGGGCGATGCCGGCGCGGCTCGCCGAGCGGCTGCGTGGCGCCCGGGTCGAGAGCTTCCGCAGGCGGGGCAAGTATATCCTGATGCGGCTCGCCGGCGGCGACAGCGTGCTGCTGCATCTCGGCATGTCAGGACGCGTCAATCTTTCCCGCATCGATCCGCAAGCGCCGGTCACGGTGACGCCGCACGAGCACCTGGTGCTGGAAACCGAGCAAGGCTGCCGGTTCGGTCTGGTTGATCCACGCCGGTTCGGCATGGTGGACCTCCTGCCGACCGACCAGGAGGAGGCGCATCGCCTGCTTGCGCATGTCGGGCCGGAGCCGCTGGAGGCGGGGTTTGACGCGCGGTTCCTGGTGTCGGCGTGCCGGACACGCAAGACCAGCCTGAAGGCGCTGCTGCTGGACCAGCGGATCGTCGCTGGGCTTGGCAACATCTATGTGTGCGAGGCGCTGTATCGGGCAAGGCTGTCGCCGTGGCGCGCGGCCGGGACGTTGGGCGCGGTGCGCGCCGCCCGACTGGTGGAGGCGATCCGGGCCGTGCTGACCGAGGCGATCGCCGCCGGCGGGTCAAGCCTTCGCGACTACGTGCAGCCGGACGGCGAGCTCGGCTACTTCCAGCACGCCTGGAGGGTCTACGGCCGGGAAGGCGAGCGATGCGCGCAGTGTCCGGGGCCTCCTGGCTGCCCGGGCATCGACCGGGTGACGCAGGCGGGCCGCAGCACCTTCTTTTGTTCCCGGTTGCAGCGGTAAGCTTTGGCCTTGACTTCGGTCGGCCTGCGAGCCTAGAACCCGCCCCCTCAAGCCGAACCAGGTTGAACAACGACACATGGCGAATACCGCATCCGCGCGCAAGCGCATCCGGCAGACCGAAGTCCGCACCGCGCGCAACACCGCACGCAAGTCGCGCATGCGCACCTTCATCAAGAAGGTCGAGACGGCGATCGCCAGCGGCAACAAGCAAGCCGCAGCCGCGGCGTTGCGCGAGGCGCAGCCGGAGCTGCAGCGCGCGTCCGGCAAGGGCGTGATCCATGCCAACACGGTGTCGCGCAAGCTTTCCCGGCTGTCGGCACGCGTCAAGGCGATCGCCACCGCCTGAGGCTGGTTGACCGGCGCGACCTGCAGGCCGGACCGCGTGTCCGGCCTTTTGCATGTACGCGGCTTGTCCAACGTGGCGGTTGTCTCGATTTTGACCAGTATCGCGTTCAACTTCACAATCGTTCCTGGTTCGTTGTCGGCAAAAATCCTGGCCACGTCTTGACTTTGCCTCATTTTAGCGGCGGCGCCTGATCTGCTAGATTCCCGTTGCGACCCCCTGGGCGGTGTCTTACTCTTCGCCACGGTCACGACGATGACCACAAGCTGAAACAGACGACGTATCCCATTCCTTCAAGCGCTTGTTCGGGCCGCGGTCGCGGCGTGTTTCGAGTTGCGTCCGGAGCGTGGAGTGCGATCGCCGCGCCGATCGGGAAACTCGGCCGCATGCGTGGTCAGGAGCAGGGTGGGTGAGCGTGGAGACCGGCGATCGTGTTGTTGAGCCTGCTTTCAGGGTGACCTCCAGAACGCTTCCTGCCGCCACCACAACACACCCGCTGGAACAGCCTTGGCTGCGGATACGCTCACGCCTGCAGGCGGAGGTCGGAGACGTCGAGTATCGCTCATGGCTGCGTCAGATCCGGCTCGGCTGCATCGACGGCGATGAGATCACGCTGCTGTTGCCGACGCGTTTCCTGCGCGACTGGGTCCGTAACCAGTATGGTGACCGGCTGAGCGCGCTGTGGCACGCGGAAATGCCCGAAATCCGGCGTGTCGAGCTGCAGCTCGACACCGAGCCTTTGCTGGACGGCGCGGCCACTCCCGAGCAGCATCCGGCTGCGGTTGCCGTTCCAGGCTCCAAGCTCGTTTCGGCCGCGACGAGCGTTGTTGCCGAGCCGCAGGTGACGATGTCGCGCGGCGAGTTGGCCGCACCGCTCGACAACCGCTTCACCTTTGACGCTTTCGTGGTCGGCAAGCCGAACGAGTTCGCGCATGCCTGCGCGCGCCGCGTCGCCGAACGTCCGTCCAGCCCGGGCTTCAACCCGTTGTTTCTTTATGGCGGCGTCGGACTTGGCAAGACGCACCTGATGCATGCGATTGGGCTCGAGCTGGTGCGCGGCGAGCGTGTCTCGGTGGCGTACATGTCTGCCGAGAAGTTCATGTATCGCTTCATCGCCGCGATCCGCTCACAATCGACCATGGAGTTCAAGGAGCAGCTCCGCTCGGTCGATGTGCTGATGATCGATGACCTGCAGTTCCTGATCGGCAAGGACAACACCCAGGAGGAGTTCTTTCACACCTTCAACGCGCTGGTGGATGCCGGCAAGCAGATCGTGGTTTCCGCGGACAAGTCGCCGTCCGATCTGTCGGGTCTCGAGGACCGGCTGCGCACCCGCCTCGGCTGCGGCATGGTGGCGGATCTGCATGCCACGACCTTTGAGCTGCGTATCTCCATCCTGGAGGCCAAGGCGGCGGCGTCCGGCGTCGCGGTGCCGCCGAAGGTGCTGGAGTTCCTCGCCCACAAGATCACCTCGAACGTGCGCGAGCTCGAAGGCGCCCTGAACCGGATGATTGCGCACGCCAATCTGTTCGGGCGCTCGGTGACGCTGGAAGCCACGCAGGAGGTGCTGCACGACATCCTCAAGGCGCACGACCGCAGGGTCACCATCGAGGAGATCCAGCGCAAGGTCGCCGAGCACTGGAACATCCGGCTCACCGACATGTCCTCGGCCAGGCGCGCGCGCGCGGTGGCGCGGCCGCGCCAGGTGGCGATGTTCCTGGCCAAGCAGCTGACCAGCCGCTCGCTTCCGGAGATCGGCCGCAAGTTCGGCAACCGCGACCACACCACGGTGATGCACGCGGTTAGCCGCGTCGCCGAGCTGATGGAGCGCGACACCGCGTTCGCCGAGGATGTCGAGCTGCTGCGCCGCATGCTGGAAAGCTGAAGCCCATTTGCGGACCGCGCCGGGGCTGCTAGGCTCGCTGCCCGGATCGGACGTCCGGCGCAGGGGACCCGAGTGAGATGAAGCTGAAGGCCGACCGCGCGACGCTGCTCAAGGCGCTCGCCCACATCCAGAGCGTGGCCGAGAAGCGAAACACCATCCCCATCCTGGCCAACGTCCTGATCTCGGCCAAGCAGGGCCGTCTCAGCCTGACCGCCACCGACATGGAGATCGCCGTGGTCGAGGAGATCGCCTCCGGCGTCGCCCGCACCGGCGCCACCACGGCGCCGGCGGCGGTGCTCTACGAGATCGTCCGCAAGCTGCCAGACGGCGCCGACATCGAGTTCGATCATACCGGCGGCGACGCGCCGCTGGCGTTGCGCGCGGGACGCTACGCGACCAGCCTCAACGTGCTGTCGATCGAGGACTTCCCCTCCATGACCGCCGGCAACCTGCCGCACCAGTTCCGTGTTCCGGCACCGGTGCTGCGCGGCCTGATCGACCGCACGCGCTTTGCGATCTCCACCGAGGAGACGCGGTACTATCTCAACGGGATCTACCTGCACGTGTCCGAGGGGGACGCCGGTCCGATGCTGCGCGCCGTGGCGACCGACGGGCATCGCCTGGCCCGCGTGCAGACCGAGCTGCCGAGCGGGGCCAGCGGGATGCCGGGAGTGATCGTGCCGCGCAAGACCATCAACGAGCTGCGCAAGCTGCTCGACGAGGCGGCGGAGGATGTCGCCGTCTCGCTGTCGGAAACCCGGATCCAGTTCACGGTGGGCAGTGTCACGCTGACCAGCAAGCTGATCGACGGCACGTTTCCCGAGTACGAGCGGGTGATTCCGCGCGACAACGACAAGATCCTTCGCGTCGGCAAGCGGGATTTCAGCGATGCCGTGGCGCGTGTCGCCGCGATCAGCCAGGAGCGCTCCCGGCCCGTGAAGCTTTCGATCGAACGCAACCTGCTGACCTTGTCGGCGGCGAGCCCGGATCAGGGCACCGCCAAGGAGGAGCTCGACGAGGGCCAGGTCAGCTACGACTCAACGCCGCTCGAGATCGGCTTCCAGGCGCGCTACCTGAACGACATCACCGACCAGATCGACAAGGATGTCGAGTTCGCGTTCTCCGACAGCGCGGCGCCCACCGTGGTGCGCGACGCGGCCAGTCCGTCGGCGCTTTACGTGCTGATCTGGCAGCGCGCCGCCCGGATCAGCGTGCTGAGCGGCCCGAACGGCAGCGGCAAGACCAACCTGCTGGAAGCGGTCTCGCTGCTGGTGCCGGGACGCGGGCTGCGCGGCGCCCGCCTGGCCGAGCTGCCGC
>CAXUNX010000182.1:0-4142 GCA_964252545.1 uncultured Acetobacteraceae bacterium
CACCGCGGCCGCGCCGGACCGGCGGCCACCGCCACCGGCTGTGGCCCCGGGTTCGCCGTGGTCGGGAAGGTGCCCGACTTGGCGAGCTCCTCGGGATCGACGCCCTCGCCGGGAATGAACACCGCGCTGAGGGTGGCATTGAGCTGGGCCGCCACCTGCGGCGTGATGTCGAACTCGTTGATGTTCAGCGCCACCTGCTCGCGGTGCAGCACCAGGTTCATGCCGTGCGACGCCGCGACCTGGCGGATGATCTGCACCAGCTCGCGCTGCACCTGGCCGAGCGACACCTGGGCGGCCTCCTGCAGGATCCGGTTGCGGTTGCGGAAATCGCGCTGCGCCTGCAGCACGCGCTGCTGCAATGCCCGCTCGCGGGTCTGCAACTGGTCCGGGCTCGCCTTGGAGTTCTGGATCCCCTGCTGCAGCTCGCGCCAGCTGGCCTGCTCCTTCTGGGCTTCCTGGTTGAGCTTGTCGCGGCGGCTGCCGAGCACGCGCTCGATCTGCTGTGCCGCGGTGGAAGCGCGCATCACGTCCTGGACGCTGAGCACCCCGATCACCGCGGTGGGCGGTGCGGCCCCCTTCGGGATCTGCGCCAGCGCCGGTATCGGCGGCAGCGGCAGCACCGGCGGGGTTTGCGGCTGCCCCTGCGCCGCCTGCTCGGGATCGCCCTGGTCGTTGGACTGATCCAGCATCGGCGGCGGCGGTGGCGGCGCCCGCCTGCGGGAGGCTGCGGCGGGCGCTCCTTCCGAGCCCTGGCCCTTCGGCACGAACCAGCCCGGGCCGGAGCCTTGCGACATCGCCGGCGAGGAGCAGAACGAGGCTGCGGTGGTGGCCAGCACGGAGGCGCACAGCACGGCGCCAAGGGAACGAAGCATCATCACCTCAGAAATTCGAACCAAAGCCGAAACGGAAGACCTGTGTCTGGTCATAGGACTGCTTGATGATCGGAATGCCGATATCGACGTTGATCAGGCCGAACGGGCTCTTCCACGACACGCCGACGCCGGTCGAGACGCGGGGGGCCTCGTCGTCGCCGACGATCCGCTGCCCGGTCGCCTCCCTGCCGAAATGGGTGAAGTCGGTGGTCACCACGCGTGCGCCGCCGAGGCCGCCGCTATCAACGAAATAGCGCCCCGAAAGGCCGAGATCGGGGGAAAGCGGCAGCGGGAAGTTCAGCGTGGCGGAAGCCGTGTAGATGAAGCGGCCGCCCAGCGCGTCGCTGGCCGGAAAGAAGCTGGTCGGAAAGCTGTGCGGACCGACGCCGCCGTCCAGGAAGCCGCGCAGGTTGTCGCCGCCCAGGTAGAAATTGTCGACGATGTCCTGTCGGCCGCCGCCGTAATCAACCAGATAGCCGGAGCCGCCGCGCAGCGCGACCGTCCAGTCGTGGTTGCCGGTGAAGCGGTCGAGCGGGATGTAGTAGCCGGCGTCGATCTTGCCGCGGATGTATTTCTCGTTGCCGCCGAGGCCCGACACGTCGCCGCCGACCCGCACGATGAAGCCGGTATGCGGCTGCAGGCGGCTGTCGCGCCGGTCATAGGCGAGCGTGGTGCCGACCTGGGAAAGCAGCGAAAAGCCCGCCTCGGTCTGGATATAGAGGCTGGCCGCGGTGCTGATGTCGCTGACGTTGCGATCGGTCAGCGAGTAGTTGAAGGATTGCGACAGGTAGCGGTTATAGGCGTAGCCGAGGCGCGTGGTGAAGCCGACCCGGGTCTCGTAGTAGTTCGAGATGTTCAGGTTGTCGGTCTGGATGCTGTAGATGTCGAGCCCGGCGAGCAGGTTGCGGCCGAGGAAGTAAGGATCGGTCAGCGAGAAATCGAGCTGGTTCTCGTACTGCGCGAGGGTGCCCTGGAGGCTCGCATCGATGCCGCTGCCCACCAGGTTCTTCTGGCGGATGCCGGCGTTGCCGAGGATGCCGGCGTCGGTAGAATAGCCGCCGCCGAGCGTCAGCTCGCCGGTGGGCTTCTCGACCAGCCCGGTGTTGACCACCACCTTGTCCGGCGCCGAGCCGGGCGCGGTGTCGACGGCGACGGTGTTGAAGAACCCAAGATCCTCGAGCGCCTGCTTGGCGCGGCGCTGCTTGGTGGGCGTGAACGGGTCGCCCTCCGCCATGTCGAACTGACGGCGGATGACGCGGTCCTGAGTGATGGTGTTGCCGTTGATGTCGATCCGCTCGACATAGACCCGCGGTCCCTCGCTGACGTCGAACAGCAGGTCCACGGTGTGCGCCTTGATGTTGCGGGCGATCTGCGGGCGGACCACGGCGAACGGGCTGCCGGCCGCCTGCAGCTTCTCCTGCATGGCGTCCGACACCCGCTGCACCTCGTCGCCGTCATACCAGGTGTGGTCGAGTGCGCGGACCTGCGGCAGCAGGCTGGAGCCGTCAACGTGCCGCAGGCTCGAGCGCACATCCACCTTGGAGATGCGGTAGCGCGCGCCCTCGTGGATGGTGAAGGTGATATAGAACGACTTGCGGTCCGGCGAGATCTCGCCGGTGGCGTCGGCGACCTCGAAGTCGATGTAGCCGTTGCGCAGATAGAACCGACGGAGCAGCTCGCGGTCGTACTGGATGCGCTCGGGGTTGTATTCGTCGGCATTGGAGAAGAACCGATACCAGGCGGTCTCCTTGGAGGTGACCACCTGCGACAGCCGCGCTTCCGAGAACGCCTTGTTGCCGACGAAGCTGATGCGCTGGATCAGGGTGAGCGTGCCCTCGGTGATCTGGAACACCACGTCAACCCGGTTGTGCGACAACCGGATGATCTGCGGAGTGACGGTCACCGCGTAGCGACCCTTGCCCGCATACAGGTCCAGGATCTTCTGCCGGTCGTTCTGCGCCTGCTCCGCCGTGTAGACCGCCCTCGGGCGAAGCGTCAGGACCTTGCGCAGATCCTCGTCCTTGGCCCCGTGATTGCCTTCAAAGGCGATCCGGTTGACGATCGGGTTCTCCTTGACCTGCACCACCAGCACCGAACCGCGCCGTTGCAGGCTCACGTCACGGAACAGCCCGGTGGCGTAGAGGGTCTTCAGGGAGCGGTCGAGCTCGTCCTGGCTGAACGTGTCGCCCGGACGCACCAGCAGGTATGACAGGATCGTGCTGGTCTCGATCCGCTCGTTGCCCTCCACCGCCACCGATCCGATGATGCCGCCGGAGGCAGGGGAACTCGCAGGCCCCGCCGGGAGGCCGTGGTGCGAGCCGCCGCCGCGATGACGCGGGCCCGGAGCCGGGTCCTGCGGGTCGGCCGTCTGGCCGCGGGCAGAGCCGTCAAGAACGAAGGGGATCAGGCAAACAGAGGCGAGCAGCGCAGAACGTGTTCCCGACAAGACCTGCCATCCCCTTGGTTTTGATCCCGCGCGCAGCTAGCCGATATGTTGATGGCTGCGCAAGCGCCCGCCGGGTGCATGGTCAACGCCGACGTGATCGCCGGCCGCCCCAGGGCGCCGACCAGGCCGCAGGTCGGCTAGCCCACCTGCCTGGCCACCCATTGGAACAATCCCAGGTGGGACAGGTCGTTGAACGTCACAAACAGAAACAAGCAGGCGATCAGCGCGAAGCCCGCCCGGAAGCCATATTCCTGCACCCGACGCGGAACCGGACGGCCTTGCACCGCCTCCACGGCATAGAACACCAGCCGGCCGCCATCGAGGATCGGGATCGGGAACAGGTTGATCAGGCCGAGATTGATCGACAGCAGGGCGATGAAGCCGACCAGGCTGGCGATGCCGAGCTGCGCCACCTGCCCGGACATCTGGGCGATGCGCAGCGGCCCGCCGAGCTGGTCGGCGCTGGCATGGCCGATAATCATCTGCCAGATGCCGGCCAGGGTCTGCACGCTGACCGACCAGGTTTCAACCAGCGCGCCGCTGATCGCCTGCAGCGGCCCCAACCGCCGCGCCGGGGGAGGTGCAAACAGCACGCCGATCACGCCGCGGTGGCTGCCAGGCTCGACGCCCACGTTGACCGGCAGCGACAAGCCATGCCCGTCTCGCCCAAGCTGCAGGGTGATCGGCTTGCCGCCATCGGCGCTGATCCGCGCCTTGACCAAGGCGATGGTGGGCGTGGGCGCGCCATCGACCGCTTCGATACCGGCGCCCGCGCGCCCCCCCGCCGCCGCCGCGGCCCCCCGCGCCCCCCCCACGCCCCCCCC
>CAXUNX010000182.1:4152-5748 GCA_964252545.1 uncultured Acetobacteraceae bacterium
TGACTGCGGCAAAGAATGG
This sequence comes from uncultured Acetobacteraceae bacterium, assembly GCA_964252545.1. GTDB lineage: Bacteria > Pseudomonadota > Alphaproteobacteria > Acetobacterales > Acetobacteraceae > Lichenicoccus. The sequence goes on from CAXUNX010000182.1 coordinate 4,172, forward strand.
GCTGAGATTGACTCCGGCTGCACCCGGAGCCACGACCTCGCCCACCACCGGCGGCATCGCCTCGACGGGGATGCTGCTCGGCCTGCCGACACTCGCGAACAGCGCTGCGAACAGCACGATGGCGAGCAGGAAATTGAACACCGGTCCGGCCAGGATAACGATCGCGCGCGCCCGCACCGGCTTGTCGTGGAAGGTGCGGCCGGGCTGCCATTCCGCCCGGACCTCCGGCGTCGCCTCCTCGGGTCCCTCGAAGCCGTGCGGCTTAACGTAGCCGCCCAGCGGCAGCAGGCAGATCCGCCACTCGGTGCCGACCCGGTCGTGCCATCGGAGCAGCGGCGGCCCGAAGCCTATCGAGAACACCTCCACATGCACGCCCTGGGAGCGCGCCGCCAGGTAGTGGCCGAGCTCGTGGATGAACACCAGAACGCCCAGCACCAGGGCAAAGGCAAGCGGCGTGCGCAACAGGTGGGCGAGCATGGGGTCGGGATCCTGGCATGAAGGCGTGGCCGGCGGGGGCGCACCAGCCACGCCGCAAGGCTTTGTTGCTGAACAACCACCCGATGTTAGCAGACTGCGACGGTCTCGCCTAACGCCCCCCGGCTTGGGCTTCTCGGCTCATGCTCTTCGCCCTGCGGGCGGCATTGCTCAGGCGGCGCGGCGGCGGTCGTGCAATGCCGACACCTGCAGGCTGGCCTGCCGCCGGGCTTCGCCGTCCCAGTGCAGCACCGCATCCAGGGTGGGCGCAGGTTGCGCGCCGATCTGGTCCATCACCGCCGCCACCAGACGGGCGATGTCAAGAAACCCGATCTGCCGCGCCAGAAACGCTTCCACCGCGATCTCGTTGGCCGCCGAAAGCACCGCCGGCGACGCACCTCCGGCACGCAGCGCCTCGCGCGCCAGGCGCAGCGCCGGAAAGCGCTGCGGATCCGGCGCCTCGAACTCCAGACGCCCCACCGAGGCGAGATCAAGCCGCGGCGAGCCGGTCTGCATGCGCTCGGGCCAGGCCAGCGCGTGGGCGATCGGGATGCGCATGTCGGGCGCCCCGAGCTGGGCGAGCACGCTGCCGTCGCGGTAATGCACCAGCCCGTGCACCACCGACTGCGGATGCACGAGCACCGCGATGCGGGCTTCCGGCAGCCCGAACAACCGCGCCGCCTCGATCACCTCCAGCCCCTTGTTGAACATGCTGGCGGAGTCGATGGAGATCTTGGCACCCATCGACCAGACCGGGTGGCGGAGCGCCGCCTCGGGGCCGGCCTGCTCCATCTCCTCGAGGCTCGCGGTGCGGAACGGGCCGCCGGAGGCGGTCAGGGTGATGCTCTCCACCTGCCCGCGCTGCCCGTCGGCCATCGCCTGGAAGATCGCGTTGTGCTCGGAATCCACCGGCAGCAGCGTGGCGCCGGCCTCCCGCACCGCCTGCAGCATGACGTCGCCGGCGCATACCAGCGCCTCCTTGTTGGCCAGCGCCACCGCGCCGCCGTGCCGGATCGAGGCCAGGGTGGGGGCAAGGCCGGCCGCCCCGGTGATCGCCGACATGGTCCACGCTGCCGGCCGCGACGCCGCCTCCAGCACCGCCT
>CAXUNX010000183.1:0-5731 GCA_964252545.1 uncultured Acetobacteraceae bacterium
GCGCCGCGCGGTGGCGGCCTGCCACCAGCCCCCAGGCGCCGCAGCCGGCGATGCGTCTCGCCGGCCCCGACCATCTGGTGGCCGAGTTCGCGGCGCCGGACGCCTAGTGCTGCCGCGCGCGCTGGCGCCTGCTGCATGCGCTAGGCTCATGTCGCAATAAGGTAATGTGAGCTTGCCGGCCACGCGGTGAACTGCGTGAAATAAAGCCGGGATCGGAAACCCGCATGGCTCCGCAACGGACTCCGCCCGTTCCGGCTTCAACAATTCCACACAGGAGCTCCGCGCGATGCTGGCCTGCTCAACACCGTCCGCGGCACCTGCGTCCGCCCGGCCTGGCGTTTGCGATGTTTGCCGTGGCGCGCTCAGGCCGCGCCGCGGCGTCGGCAGGTTCGCCGCCGTCACGCTGCTGCTGGGTGCCGCGTCGCTCAACACCGCTGCTTCGCGCGCGCAGTCGGCCGGCGCGCAGGTGGGGCAGGAAGGCAACGTGCCGGCGCAAACAAAACGCTCGATCTCGCCGAGCACGATCGGCACCACCACGTTCCAGCCCGGCACCAGCGAGAGCATCATCGTCCGCGCCCAGCGTCGGCTGCTCAAGGAGAAGGACTCTCCCAGCGCGGTGACCGAACTGGGTGCCGCACAGATCGCCCAGACCGGCGTCCAGGGCAGCGTGGCCACGCTGCTGCGCGCAGCGCCCTCGGTCAACGTCTACCAGTCCGGCATCGGCAACAACGAGCCGGTGCTGTCGATCCGTGGCACGCGCGGACTGGAAACGGCGCAAACCCTCGACGACGTGCCGATGCAGGACCTGCTCAACGGCGGTTCGGGAAGCTACCTGCAGAACGTGCTCGGCGGACGCTTCAACCTGGACCAGATCAGCGGCGTCTCGATCTATCCCGGCGTGGCCTATCCGGACAAGAACACCTTCGGCACGATCGGCGGCACCATCGCCTACAACACGCTGCGGCCGAGCGACCAGCGGTTCGTTGACGTGTTCGGATCGATCGGTTCGTTTGGAACCTACAACGAAGGCTTCGAGCTCAATTCCGGTCGGCTGAACGGGTTTCTCGGCACCGGCGACGACGCCCCGAAGTTCCTGCTGAAATACTCGAACCTGCAAACCAACGGCTTCATCGACTACACGCCCGCCCGCTACAACAACATGCTGTTCTCGCTCGACAAGCCCTATGACCAGGGACTGTCGAAGTTCCAGGCAAGCGTGATCTACAACACGGCCAACGGTCTCTACTCGTTTGAGCCCGTGCCCCTGCCCTACCTCGCGCAGAACGGAACGTTCAGCAATTATTCTCCCGACCAGCTGTTCGACAGGCAGCAGAACGACTACCTGACCGTGATCCTGCGCGACGACACCTACATCAACGACTATCTGAATTTCGGTCTCACCGCGTTCTATCTGCACTCCGACACGCAGAACACCAGCTTCGGCAACCCGAGCGTGTTTTCCACCCCCGGCATCCCCGGCTCGGCTACCATCGGCGGCGCTGCGCCGCTGAACCAGAACATCGCCGGCTTCGGCCAGCAATCGAGCTACGCGCTGGGCGGCCTGTACTACGACCCCGAAGTGTTCAACTACAACGGCAACGCCGCCTATCCGCCCGGAACCGCCGCCTGCCCGGCCAGCGTCGCCGCCGAATGGGCCAGGATCGGTCAGGTGAGCCCCTGCGGCTACAACGCCTTGCTGTCACGCACGCATAACGACACCTACGGCCTTCAGCCCCGGATCACCGTGACCTTGCCGGAGGTCTTCGGCATCGCCAACACCATCAAGACCGGCGCCCTGGTCGCCAACGAAACCCAGCCGAACTCGATGTACTATGCGGGCGGCACGCCCGACGTGCCGCAGACCGCCGGCAACATGGTCAGCGGTGCCGGTTTTCCCGGCTCGGACCAGGGCAACGTGCAGCGGACCATCTATCTGGGCTACCTGCAGGACAAGATCGACTTCCTCAGGAACACCTTGCACATGACGCCGGGGCTGACTTTCGAGGGCACCGCCTCCAGTTTCGTCGGCAGCAACGTGTTCGGGGCCAATCCCTCTCCCAGCCTGCTCGCGAACCCCTACTGCCAGGCGGGCAACCCCTGCAATTTCGGCTCGTTCAAGGCCACCAAGTGGGATCGCGACCTGCTGCCGTTCTTCAACGTCAGCTATGACCTCGACAAGGTGCTTCCGGCGGCGCGGGGCGTCTCGCTCTATGCTAGCTATGGCGAGTCCGCGCTGTTCGCTCCGGTGACGGATTTCGGCCCCAACCTGGTCGGCGGACCTCCCAGCGCCTCGATCGTGCATCTCTACGAGGGCGGCGTGAAATACAACGTTTCCAACCTGGTGCTTTCGGCCGACTACTTCTACCAGAAGGTCGATCGAGACTACGGATTCTTCGTCTACCAGTCCGGTCCGCTCAGCGGCGAGGAAGTCTACACCAACGACGGCGCACGTGAGTTCAAGGGCGTCGAGGCGGCGGCCACCTGGCAGATCAACCGGCAGTGGCAGCTGTTCGGCAACGTTTCCCACACCCTCGCCAAGTATCTCGCAACATCGCTCGCCTATGTCACGGTGCAGGAAGACCAGTTCGGCATCGCCACGAAAGGCTCGCCGGTCACCGGCGTTCCGGACTGGCTGTCGACATTCGGCGTCAACTACAGCCACCGCAGCGTGGCGGTGCGCGGCGACGACCTGAACGTGCGCTTCGAGGGCCAGTATACCGGCCACCAATCCACCACCTATGACCTGATCGGCACCGAGAACGTGGGCGCGATCCCGGGCATCGCGGCCAAGCCGGGCTCCTATCTCTATTACAGCGCATTGCAGGGCGACACGACCTACGATCCGCACGGCGGCATCGATCCTTTCGTGATCTTCAATCTCGACCTCAACTACAAGCTGCCGGTCAAGAATGTCGGCCCGCTGAAGACCATCAGCTTCGACCTCAACGTGCTGAACCTGTTCAACAGCAACTATTTCCAGTACTATTATCACCAGATCGTTCCGACCAATTGCGGCACGATCACCAGCGGCCCGTTTGCAGGCAAGCAGGCCAGCCTCTATAGCTGCTCGCCGCAATTCGCGGACGGCATCCCGGGCGAGCCGTTCGCCATCACCTTCACCGCGACCGCCCGCTTCTGAGCCGAGGATCCAGCCCCGGGGGCCGGGTCACCCGACGCCGGGCGCCGGCTTGTGGCCCGGCGTGCGCACGGGCATGGTCGCTCGGTGCCAACGCCAGGGTGCGAGACAGCAAGCATGACCGATGCGCCCGCCCGTCGTTCCCTGGCGACCCGCGGATGGCGGCCGTTCGATGCGGTTCTGCTGATCGGTGCGCTGGTGGCCGGCTTCCAGATGCTCGGTCCGGCGCTGAGCATCCCGCTCCACATCCCGGTCAACTACAACGAGGGCTGGAACGCGATCTTCGACACGCGGGCGGTGACCCCGGGGACCGGCCCGCTTTATCCTCCGCCCGACAGCCTCGTCTTCAATAATTACCCGCCGCTCGGCTTCTATCTGGTCGGCGGGCTGGGCCGTTACGTGTTCGGCGACATGATCGTGGCCGGGCGCGTCACGGCCCTCGTCTCGCTGCTGGCTGCGGCGGGACTGGTCGGCTTTTGTGTGTGCTGTCTCGGCGGCACCCGGCGCGCGGCGGTGGCGTCCGGGCTGTTGTTGTTGTTGTTCATCAACAGCTACTTCAAGAAGTACGTGGCCGTCGACGACCCGCAATGGCTGGCGCACGCGGTGATGCTGGCCGGTCTCGCGGTTCTGCTGCGCCACGGCGGGGTGGCCCGGCTGCAGGCCGGCACCCTGCCAACAGGGCAGGTGATGTCGGCGGCTTTGCTGATCGCGACAGCGGGATTCATCAAGCACAACCTGGTGGCGCTGCCGCTGGCGTTGACCGTCTGGCTGTGGCTGATGAATCGTCGCGCGGCGCTGGTCTGGATCGGCACCGGGCTGCTCGGCCTCGGCTGCGGGATCGCCGCCACCGCAGCGCTGCACGGCTGGGCGGCCTATGAGGACATCCTGCGCCACCGGCGGGTGTTCCGCCCCGCCTTGATGAAGCATTCCTCCACCGACCTGATGCCGATGCTGCCGATGGCCGCGGTAGCATTGCTCCTGCTGGTGCTGATGCGCAGGCGGGACGTGGCTGCAGGACGCGGCGGCGCGACCCTGGTGGCGATGTTCGCGGCGATCGCGCTGGTGACCGGGATCGTGCAGCGCGTGGGCGAGGGCGTCTACTACAATGCCCAGTTCGAGACGCTGATCGCGGTGTGCCTCGGCTTCGGCCTCGCGCTGTCGCCGGTGTTCGCGGCACCGCTTCGCCGGGGGCGGCTTGCGGTCGGACCGGCCGCCCTGATCGGTGTCGCCGCGCTGCCGCTTGTTTGCGCATGGCCGTGGCATCTGCCGCGCGCCTGGCACGACATCCACGACCGCACCGCCCGCGCGGCGGCGTGGCAGCCGGTGATCGCCCGGATTGCCGCGGCCGACGGGCCGGCCGCCTGCCTGATGCTCTAGCTCTGCTGGTGGGCGGGCCAGCCTTCCGGCATCGACAGGTTCAACCTGTAGGAGAAGAGCGTGGTGGCCGGTGCTCCGCCCGCTTCGTTGCGGCACGCCGTGACCCTGCACCGGTTCGCGATCGTGCAGGATGATCCGGAGTCGTTCATCCACAACGATGCGGTGGCGCGGCTGGGCTTTGATCCGGTCATGACGCTGTTCGTGCGGAACTACGTGCCTGTGGCACGCGGACCCGACGGCACCGTGCTGCTGGAGCCGAAGGGCGGCCCGCGGGACGGTTTGCCGGGTGGCGTGCGTGCCGCGCGGATCATGCCCTAGGCCGAAGCGCCCGGCGCACGCTCCGCCTGCCTTGCATCCTCGGCATGCCGGAGCAGCCGCTGGTAGCCTGGCCGGTCGACCACCAGCACCATCCCGGCGATGAACAGCAGCATGAACCCGACCGCGCTGCCGAACGCCGCGGCAAAGCCGAGATGCGAGGCGATAAAGGTGATGGCGAGCGCGTTCACGGCCCCCATCAGGTTGAGCGCGCCATTGAAGATGCCGTACAGGATGCCGGTGGAGGCCCGGCCCGGGGAAAGGTCGATGACGCTGACCGCCCAGGCGCCGGCGGTGATCGTGCTCAGCAGCTGGGCGATCCCGATCAGCGTCGCGGTGGCCCAGGCGATGCCGGCCTCAGCCGCCCAGAGCGAAAGCAGCAGACAGCCCACCGCGGCGGCACCCGGCACCGCCGTGCCGAGCCTGCGCGCCCGGAGCCGGTCCATCCGGCGCACCAGCGCGTCGTTGACCGGTCCGGCCAGCAGGAACCCCACGAAGCCGAGGCCCGAGCTGAGGCTGGTCCAGGCGGCGCCGCCCATGAGGTTGCTGTTGAACTCGGCGTGCATGAAGGTCGGCAGCCAGTTCTTGAACGTGAACAGCACGTAGCCGCTGGTCAGGTAGGTGATCAGGATGCCCAGGCCGGTGCGGCTGAAGATCACCGCGCGCACGCCTTGCCAGTCCGGACCGGCGGCGGGCTGCCTCGCGCCGATCCGCCGGCGCTCGGCCGCGTCGAGCCGGCCGCCGGGGTTTCGGCAGTCGGCCATGCCCTCGAAGTAATCACATCGTACCGGCGGTGAGCCTACCGGTGGGCTCCGTTTCCGCTGTCCCCCAAGCCCGAAGCCCTGCCACCCACGGCCGACGAACGATCAGTCGCCATCCGGCATCACGTCGACGATGGCCAGC
>CAXUNX010000184.1:0-2509 GCA_964252545.1 uncultured Acetobacteraceae bacterium
GACGGTACCGACGCCCAACCGGTCCAGCAATCCCCGCCGCCCGAGTTCGGGAGCTGTTTGTGGCGTGGTTGGCAAGGATGACACGTCAGCATCGATATGCAGCATCGGGTTCGCCTATGGTTTACGGGCAGGAAGAATGCCAACAAGAACTTGCGAGCGAACAGCCTGGTTTCGTTGCGGCCGTTCACGTTTCAGCGCTCGATCGAGGCCGGAACGGCCAGCTCAACAGCCCTGCGCAGAACAGCGCCCACCAAACCAGCACCGGCTGGAATGCCAGTCGCGGCGCATGGTACCACCAGCCGAGCGTGCGGCCCCCGAGCGCCACATGCTGGAAGGCGTGCTTGATATTTGCGGGAAACACACAGACCGCATACAGCGCCAGCATGCTTCCCGCGAGCCGTCGCAGGCGGCGGGTCAGCAAGGCTCCGGCGCCCAGCATCTCGCACCATCCGGTGAGGATCACCGTCGCATGCGGCATGGGCACCCAGTTGGGCACGATCCGAACGAACACCCCGGTCCGAAACAGATGGAACAGCCCAGCCGTGAGGTAGACGGCCGCGAGGCACAGCCGCAGGCCGACGCGGGCGCGCTCCACCGCAGCCTCAGGCGGTTTGGGTCCATTCGCCGCCTCGCATCAGCGGCTCGCGCGCGCCATCGGCGGTGACGCCGTCGACGTCCACGGCGCCGGAGCCGATCATCCAGTCGATATGGATCAGGCTGCTGTTGGCGCCACGCGCCGAGAGCGAGGCGGCGTCGAGGCCTGCGGCATTGTTCAGGCAGGTTGCATAGGACTGGCCCAGCGCGATGTGGCTGGCGGCATTCTCGTCGAACAGGGTGTTCTGGAACAGCAGGCCGCTGCGCGAGATCGGCGAGGAGTGCGGCACCAAGGCCACCTCGCCCAGCCGACGCGCCCCCTCGTCGGTATCGAGCACCCGGTCCAGCACGGCGGCTCCCTTGCTGGCGGTGGCCTGAACGATGCGGCCGGCCTCGAACCGGACCGCGATCTCGTCGATCAGCGTGCCCTGGTAGGAGAGCGGCTTGGTGGCCTGCACATGGCCGTCGACGCGATCCCTGTGCGGCGTGGTGAACACCTCCTCGGTGGGGATGTTGGGAAGGCAGACGATGCCGTTGCTGGCCTTGCCCGAGCCGCCCAGCCAGCGATGGCCATCGGCCAGGCCTACGGTCAGGTCGGTGCCGGGGCCGCGGAAATGCAGCGCCGCATAGGAGCGGCTGTTCAGGATGTCGGCGCGGGCGTGCAGGCCTGCGTCGTGCGCCTGCCAGGCCGAGACCGGATCCGGTCCGTCCAGGCGGGAAGCCGCGAAGATGGCGTCCCAGAGCTTATCCACGGCGACCGGCTCCGGCTCATCCGGGAACATCGTGCGCGCCCAAGAGGGGGTGGCGCAGGCGACGATGTTCCAGTTGATGGCGAAGTTGGTGATGAGCCCGAGCGAGGCCTGGTTGGCGCGGGCCTGAGCCCGGTTGGCGCGGGCGATCCATTCGGGGTTCTCCCCCGACAGCAGCGCCGGATCCTCGCCGGTGATCGCGAGCCGGGCGGCATTGCCGCGGAACGCCTCCGCGATGCCGTCGGCGAGCCAGGTGGCGGCGGTGTCGAAGGCGTCCTCCGGCGCGAACCGAAAGCGCGAGCGGGTGGCCTCGCCATCAACAAACAGGCTGGTGACCAGCGAGGCGCCGGCCTTGTAGGCCTGCTCGGTGATCCGGCGCACCAGGAATGCCGCGTCGAGCGGCGCGGTGATGACCAGCTGCTGCCCGGCTGCAAGGTTCAAACCGGCCCGCACGCAGACCTGCGCCAGCCGGTCGAGCATGTGGTCGCGGGAAAGCCCCTCGGGGTGGGTCTGGTTGTCCATGGACCGGTCCTTTCCAGGTGCGCGTTGCCCCCGCGGGGGCGGGCATTCAGAAGAGCCTTGTGCCCGGTCGCCCGTTCCGCCGCAACAGACCCGTCCTGCCGCAGGAGAGCTGTGCCACAAAGGTGACGCTCGGCACGGTGTTATGAACGCTGGTGCAACCAACGGTGTGCTGAAGCGTCGGAGCTTTGATCGAGCAGGCAGGCGATCGCGCGAGCCGCACGCCTCGCACGGTCAGCCGGCCGCACCGAGCCGCAACAGCAACCCCGGAGCATTTCATGTCCATTATCGCCTGGATCATCCTCGGCCTCATTGCTGGCTTCATCGGCAGCAAGCTGGTCAACAAGAGCGGCGAGGGCCTCATCCTCGACATCGTTCTCGGCATCATCGGTGCAGTGGTCGGCGGCTTTATCTTCAACGCGTTCGGTGCGACTGGCGTGACCGGGCTCAACATCTACAGCCTGATCGTGGCCGTGATCGGCGCCATCGTGGTGCTGTTCATCTACCATGCCGTGGTTGGAAGGCGGGCGGTCTAGCACTGCCGTAGCCGGCCACATAGGCGGGGGGGGGGCCCCCCCCCCCCCGGGGGGCGGCGGCCCCCCCCCCCCCGCGCGTGGGGGGGGGGGGCGGGGGGGGGGGGGGGGGGA
>CAXUNX010000184.1:2519-5697 GCA_964252545.1 uncultured Acetobacteraceae bacterium
ACACCACCCCGGCGGGGGTGGCCCGGGGGGCGGCCACCCCCGGCGGGCGCGCCCAACATGGGGGGGGCTCTGCCCCGCGCCCCGCTGGGGCCGGCGGCCCCAGACCCGCATGAGCTTGGCGTTGGAGCGCGGCAGGTCGCGGTGATCCACCCGGTCGGAAAGCGGGGGTGATGCCGTGGCAAAGCGCCTGTATGGGTTTCCCGCTTCAGGTTCCGGACTTTAGGCCTTCTCCAGGCCTCCCGCTTGCTCGATAAAGCTCGCGATTGCCTCGACACCTTGGCCTGCGCGCATGTTGGCGAACACGAATGGCCGCTCTCCACGCATCCGCCCGGCGTCGCGATCCATGATCTCGAGGCTCGCTCCGACATGGGTCGCGAGGTCGGTCTTGTTGATCACCAGCAGGTCCGAGCGGGTGATCCCGGGGCCGCCCTTGCGCGGGATCTTGTCGCCCGCCGAGACATCGATCACGTAGATCGTGAGGTCGGCGAGCTCAGGGCTGAAGGTGGCGGCCAGATTGTCGCCGCCGCTTTCGATCAGCACCAGATCGAGCCCAGGGAAGCGGCGCGTGAGCTGCGCCACCCCCGCCATGTTGATGCTCGCATCCTCGCGTATGGCGGTGTGCGGGCACCCTCCGGTCTCGATGCCCAGGATGCGATCGGCTGAGAGCGAGCCGGCCCGCGTCAGGAACTCCGCATCCTCCTTGGTATAGATGTCGTTGGTGAGCGCGGCGATGTCGTAGCGGTCGCGAAACTTTCGGCACAACGCATCCATCAGGGCGGTCTTGCCGCTGCCCACCGGCCCGCCGATGCCGACGCGAAGCGGTCCGTTCGGGCTTCGCCCGCTCATGTCAGGAACAGCCTGGTCGGCTGGGTTTCGTGCCGCATCGCGGCGATGTCCGAGCGCAGGCACATGCCGCCAATATCCTCCAATGTTGCATCCTGGCTGCGCAGGGTGGTTTGCAGCACCACGGATTCCAGAGCTGCCAATACTCGCAGACCGTCGGTCTGGCCCAGCGGCACCAGGCGGACGGCGGCGGAGACCAGGGCCGCAGCCGCAGCGTGCAGGGCTGCGGGCACCGCGACATGCTCGCTGATCCCTTCGCACCTCATGGCGCGACCGAGCGCCACCGGGATCGGCCAGAGCACATCGGCGTCATCGCCATCGTGCGGCGCTCCGTGCCAGACCGCAACCGCGCGGCGGAACGCGGCCCCTTGCGCCAGCGTCTCCTGGTGGCGTTCGCGCGAGGCGGCGCAGGCGCAGCCATACGCGGCCAGCTCGCGCAGCGCCTGCTGATCGGTGGCCCGGCAGGCAAGCCGGAGCAGCACGCAGTCGGTCCACAGGCTGCCGTGCGCGACCAGGTCGGAGATCCAGGCCACGAGCTGCGACGGACTGGCCACGTCACCCGCCTCGACCGCCCATTCAAGGCCGTGGCTGTAGGCGAAGCCGCCGGTCGGGAAAGCCGGCGAAAGCCAGGTCAGCAGGCGGATCAGTTGGCCGGCGCTCGGGGAGTCCGCTCCGTTCATGAAGGCTCACGGTCGCTGAAAGGGTGTCGGGACACCGGGCATGCCGCCACCTTGCGCGGGTGCAGGGTGGTGAGCTCGGACAGCCAGTTGGCGGCGATCAGGGCACGTTCGGTGCGTCCATGCTCGATCGCGACGAACAAGGAAACGGCGGAGATGAAGATCGCCGTCATGGCCACCGTGAAGTCGAACCAGCGCAGCCGGTATGTCGCGGCTGGGCGTGCAGCTCGTCCATCGCGGCGTGGATCGGCGGCTCGAGGATGGGCCCGAAGCTTTGCTCGGCCCCAGGCCTGTCGCTGGGCCTGCCGCGATCAGCCATGGTGGTGGGCGTCGTAGGCGCCGGTTTCCGGATCAAACGGCGCGGAGACGGGCCGTGCGCTGCCGCCCAGCCCGCGCACCATGTCGCGGATCACGTGATCGTCGCGGATCAGCAGGCGGCCTTCAGCGAGCGCCGCCGGAAGGTGGCGGTTGCCGAGATGCCAGGCAAGCCGAAGCAGGGCAGCGGGGCTGCTTGCGGTGATCTCCAGAAGCTGCTCCGGAAGGGCCGCGATCCGCACCACGACCCCCTCGTCGGTGACCACGGCGTCGCCGTCCCGGAGCTGGGTCGCGTGCGCGAGATCGAGCAGCACGTCGTGGCCCGCTTGCGTGCGGAGCAGGATGCGGCGGCGGTGGCGCTGGTGGTGATCGGCCTCGATGCGGTCTTCTTCGCGGGCGGGGTCCCAGCTGCCGGCGGGCAGCACGGTCGAGGCGCGCATCAGAACAGGAAGTAGCGCTGCGCCATCGGCAGCACCTCCGCAGGCTCGCAGGTGAGCAGCACGCCGTCCGCGCGCACCTCGTAGGTCTCCGGGTCGACCTCGATGGCCGGGGTGGCGTCGTTATGGATCATGCTGCGCTTGCCGATGCCGCCTCGGGTGTCTTGAACCGCGGCCAGCCTGCGCCGCAGCCCGAGCCGGGCTCCGATGTTGTCTTCAAGCGCTGCTGCGGAAACAAAGGTGACGCAGGTCTCGGCCAGTGCGCCGCCGAGCATCCCGAACATGCCGCGCGCATGCACCGGCTGCGGCGTCGGGATGGAAGCGTTCGGGTCGCCCATCATCGCCTGCGCGATGGCGCCGCCCTTGATCACCAGATCCGGCTTCACGCCGAAGAAGGCGGGGTTCCAGAGCACGAGGTCTGCGAGCTTGCCGGTCTCGACCGATCCGACCTCGCGGGCGATGCCGTGCGCGATCGCCGGGTTGATGGTGTATTTGGCGACATAGCGCTTGGCGCGCGCATTGTCTGCGTCGGTGTCGCCGGCGAGTGCGCCGCGCTGGGTCTTCATCTTGTGGGCGGTCTGCCAGGTGCGGATGATCACCTCGCCGACCCGGCCCATGGCCTGGCTGTCCGACGACATCATCGAGAGCACGCCCATGTCGTGGAAGATGTCCTCGGCGGCGATGGTCTCCTTGCGGATGCGGCTCTCGGCGAAGGCGATGTCCTCGGCGACCCGGCCGTCGAGATGATGACAGACCATGAGCATGTCGAGATGCTCGTCGAGCGTGTTCACCGTGTAGGGCCGGGTCGGGTTGGTCGAGGAGGGCAGCACGTTGGGCAGCCCGGCGACCCGGATGATGTCCGGCGCGTGGCCGCCGCCCGCACCCTCGGTGTGGAAGGCGTGGATG
>CAXUNX010000185.1:0-5669 GCA_964252545.1 uncultured Acetobacteraceae bacterium
GCGCGAAAGCGGCTGGCAAGAAACTCCAGCAGCACCGAGATCCTCGGCGGCCGCGGGCCGCCGGCCTGGGTCACCAGGTGCAGCGCGGTCGAGGCCGGCTGCCATTCCGGCATGATCGCCAGCAGCCGTCCGGCGGCCAGCGACTCCCAGACCAGGAAATCCGGCAGCAGGCCGATGCCGAGGCCGGCCTCAAGCGCCGAGCAGAGCGCATCGCCGCTGGTCGCACTCAGCGGCCCCTTCACCGCCACCGATTCCTGCCTGTGCGATCCGCCCGAGAAGTGCCAGGTGCGTCCGCTGGCGAAGTAGCTGTAGGTGAGGCAGGAGTGCGTGCGCAGCTCGGCCGGGCGCTGCGGCATGGCGTGGCGCGCGAGATAGGCGGGTGCTGCCACCAGGCACATCCTGACGTCGCACAGCCGCCGCGCCACCAGGCTCGAGTCGGGCAGGTCGGCGATCCTGAGCGCGATGTCGATGCCGCCCGACACCAGGTCGACCACGCGGTCGTCGAGCTGCAGGTCGACCGAGATCTCGGGATAGGTGCTGAGGAACTCGGGCAGCATCGGCGCCACGTGGCGCAGGCCGAACGACATCGGTGCCGCAAGCCGCACGCTTCCGCGCGGCGCCGCGGACTCGGCCTGCACCTCCGCCTCCGCCGCCTCCGCCTCGGCGAGCATCCGGGCGGCGCGCGCCCCCAGCCTGCGGCCGGCATCGGTCAGCGCCATGCGGCGCGAGGTCCGGTGCAGCAGCCGCTCGCCCATGCGGGTTTCCAGCCGCTTCACCGCCTTCGAGACGGTGGCGGTCGACAGGCCGAGTTCCAGCGCCGCGGCGGCGAACGAACCGGTGGCGGCGATCCGCGCAAAGATCGCCAACGCTTCGAGATCAGGAAGCGGCATGCTCAGACCCCTGCAAACGGAAACGATGAGTTGCCGTTGTTTCTTCTTTTGCGTGGGTGGTCGAGTTCCATCTTGCTGGCTTCACCCGATGGAGCGTGTGCGATGATCGAATTGCGGCCTTTCGCCCGGCTTGGGGGCGCCGACCATGGCTGGCTCAAGGCCAGGCACCATTTCTCGTTCGCGAACTTCCACGATCCGCAGCGCATGGGCTGGGGTGCGCTGCGGGTCTGGAACGACGACGAGATCGCGCCAGGTTGCGGCTTTCCCGCCCATCCGCACCGGGACATGGAAATCATCACCTATGTCCGTGACGGCGCCATCACCCACAAGGATTCGCTCGGCAATGCCGGACGCACCGAGGCGGGCGACGTGCAGGTGATGTCGGCGGGCACCGGCGTGCGCCACGAGGAGTTCAATCGGGAGCAGGAGGTCACCCGGCTGTTCCAGATCTGGATCCTTCCCGATGCGCGCGGCGGCGCGCCCTCCTGGGGTACGATGCCGTTCCCCCATGGCGAGCGCTCCGGACGCTTCGTGACGCTAGCGAGCGGTCTCGCATCCGATACCGCCGCGCTGCCGATCCGCGCCAACGCCCGCCTACTGGCCGCGACCCTCAAGGCCGGCGAGCGCGTCAGCCTGGAACTCGATCCGAGCCGCCATGCCTATCTCGTTGCCGCACGCGGCAGGGTCGAGACCGGGGGCGTGACACTCGGCGCGCGCGACGGGGCCGCGATCTCCGACGTCGCGCGCATCGAGGCGCTCGGCCTGGAGGATGCCGAACTTGTGCTGGTTGACACCGCATAGTTCTTGGTGCTGATGCCGCGACGCGCAGGCAGATATGCCGGCCCCGCCGTTTGCAGTTCGATGGTTCGATGCGATGCTGCCGCCTCAAGGGGGGCCGCATCGCATGAACGATAATCCAAGGAACTTCACCGCCGAGGATGCCCTGGCGCTGCATGCCTCGGGCCGGCCCGGCAAGCTCGAAACCCGCATCTCCAAGCCGCTGACCACCGCGCGCGACCTGTCGCTCGCTTATTCCCCCGGGGTCGCCGAGCCGTGCCTGCGCATCCACGCCGATCCGGAACTCGCCTACACCTACACCACGCGCGGCAACATGGTGGCGGTGATCTCCAACGGCACCGCTGTGCTGGGGCTCGGCAATATCGGCGCGCTGGCGTCCAAGCCGGTGATGGAAGGCAAGATCGCGCTGTTCAAGCGCTTCGCCGATATCGACGGCATCGATCTCGAGATCTCCAGCGAGAACGTCGACGAGTTCATCAACTGCGTGCGCCTGCTCGGCCCCTCGTTCGGGGGCATCAACCTTGAGGACATCAAGGCGCCGGAATGCTTCATCATTGAGCAGCGGCTGCGCGAGATGATGGACATCCCGGTGTTCCACGACGACCAGCACGGCACCGCGATCGTCACCGCAGCCGGCCTGATCAATGCCTGCCACCTCACCGGACGCGACCTTGGCAGCACGACGCTGGTGGTCAACGGCGCCGGTGCCGCGGGCATCGCCTGCATCGACCTGATGCTGACGCTCGGCATGAAGCGCGAAAACATCATCGCCTGCGACACCAAGGGCGTGATCCATCGCGGCCGCGACGACCTCAACCAGTGGAAATCGGCGCATGCGCGCGACACCCCGCTGCGCACGCTGGCCGACGCGCTGGAGGGGGCCGACGTCTTCCTGGGGCTGTCCGCCAAGGGCGCGCTGACCCAGCGGATGGTGCAAAGCATGGCCAGCCGGCCGATCATCATGGCGCTGGCCAACCCCGACCCCGAGATCACCCCCGAGGAGGCGCGCGCCGCCTCGCCGGACGCGATCGTCGCCACCGGGCGCTCGGACTATCCGAATCAGGTCAACAACGTGCTCGGCTTTCCTTATATCTTCCGGGGCGCGCTGGATGTGCGCGCGAGCACCATCAACGAGGCGATGAAGGCCGCCGCCGCCGAGGCGCTGGCGATGTTGGCGCGCGAGGACGTGCCGGACGAGGTGCACCGCGCGGCGGCCCGGCAGCTCCGGTTCGGCCCCGACTACATCATCCCGAACGCATTCGATCCCCGGCTCATCACCCGGATCCCGCCCGCGGTGGCGAATGCGGCGATGGAGAGCGGAATCGCCCGCCGCCCGCTGCCCGACATGCGCAGCTACGGCAGCTAGCTGGCCGGGCGGCTGGACACCGCGGCGAACACCCTCGACCTGATGATCGAGGGCGTGCGCGACGCGCCCAAGCGGATCGTGTTCGCCGAAGGCGAGGACGAGAAGATGGTCCGCGCCGCCTGCCTGTTCCACAAGGAAGGGTTCGGCACGCCGATCCTGATCGGACGCGAGGACCGGGTGCGCGCGGTGTTCAACCGGCTCGGGCTGCCCGTGCTGGACGGCATCGAGATCCGCAATGCCCGGCTTTCGGCGATAACCGACCAGCACAATGCCCGCTATGTCGACTTCCTGTATGCGCGGCTGCAGCGCAGCGGCTTCCTGCTGCGCGACGTGCAGCGCATGGTCAACCAGGAGCGCAACGTTTATGCCGCCTGCACCGTGGCGCTCGGCGATGCGGACGGGCTGGTCACCGGCCTGACCCGCGCCCCCAGCCAGGCGCTGGAGGCGATCCAACTGGCCATCGGCGCGAAGCCGGGCGGCATCGCGTTCGGGCTGTCGATGGTGATCACCCAGCGCATGACCCTGCTGGTGGCCGACACGCTGATCCACCGTGAGCCGACACCCTCGCAGCTGGCGGCGATCGCGATCGGCAGCGCTGCCAGGATGCGCGGGATGGGACAGGCGCCGCGGGTGGCCTTGTGCGCGCACTCCACCTTCGGGCTGCCCGCGCACGAGGGCTCGAACCGGATCGCGGAGGCGGTGCGGCTGCTGGAACAGAGCGGGGTGGATTTCGAGTTCGACGGCGATCTCAGCCCGGACGTGGCCCTCGATCCCAACCTTCGCACGCTGTATCCGTTCTGCCGGCTGACCGGCAACGCCAACGTGCTGGTGATGCCGGGGCTCGATGCCGCCCACATCGCGGCCCAGCTGGCGCCCAGGCTCGGCGAGGGGCGGGTGATCGGCCCGGTGCTGATCGGACTGGAACACGCCGTCCAGATCGTGCCGATGGACGCCAACGTTTCCGACCTGGTGACCTTCGCCTGCCTGGCGGCCAGCAGCGACATCTGAGCGCGGACGGCGCCTGACGGTGCGCGTGCGTCACCTGCACGGTCTGGCGCTGGTGACCTCCCTGGTCGCCCGCGCCATGCGCCTCGGGCCGCCGCGTCCGGTCTCGGTGGCCGAGCGGCTCGCCAACATTCCCAGCCGCGGGCTGCCGGTGCAAGCACCGGTGCGGATCCACTGGGATGCGCATCAGGTGCCCAGCATCGAGGCGTCGGATCTGGGGGACCTCGCGGTCGGGCTGGGCGTGGTGCATGCGCATCTCCGGCTCAGCCAGATCGAGGCGATGCGCCGGATCGCCACCGCGCGGGTGTCCGAGGCGATCGGCCGCGCCGGCATCGAGCTCGACCGCGCCGTGCTGCTGATGGACTTCGCCCGCGCGGTGCCGGGGATCGACTCCATGCTGCCGGATGCGACCCGGCGCTGGGCGCTGGGCTTCGTTGCGGGGATCAACCATGTTGTCGAGCAGGCGCCGGAGCGGCCGCACGAGTGGGCACTGCTCGGGCTGGCGCCGCGGCCCTGGACGGTGCGCGACCTGCTGGCGGTCAGCCGGCTTGCCGCAGCCGACATCTCCTGGATGGTGTTCGCACGGCTGCTGCGGGCGCAGGCAGCTTTCGACCCTCGGGCATGGGACGCGCTCTGGCCGACGCTGCAGGAAGGCGACATCCTGCCGGTGGCCGAGCGGCCCACCGAAGCCGCGTTCGGGCTGGTTCGCGGCAGCAACTCGGCGGCGGTGGCGGCGTCGCGCAGCGGCACCGGCGCCCCATTGATCGCCTCGGATCCGCATCTGTCGATCGCCCAGCCGCCCTTGTGGCTGATCGCCGGGCTGCACGCGCCGGAACTGGATGTGGTGGGTTTGATGATCCCCGGCGTGCCTGCGGTCGCACTTGGCCGAAGCCGGGCGATGGCCTGGGGCGGCACCAGCCTGCACGCCGCCAGCAGCGAGCTGATCGACGTGACCGGCGAGCCGGTCGGCGAGCGCTTCGAGACGGTCCCGGTCAAGGGTGCGGCACCCGTCCGGCTGCGGCTGCGCCAGACCCGGTTCGGGCCGATGGTCAGCGACAGCCTGCTGCTGCGCTCCAGCCGGCCGCTGGCGCTGCGCTGGGTCGGGCATCAACCGAGCGACGAGCTGAGCGCGCTGCTCGGACTGATGCGGGCGGAAAGCCTCGAACAATTCCGCGCGGCACTCGGCGGGTTTGCGGTGCCGGGGCAGACCATGGTGGCGGTGGAGGCGAACGGCGAGCGCCGTGCCGGCCGGGTGATCGCGGCTCACCTGCCACGGCGCGCCGGAACCCGCATGCCGTCGCTGTTCTGCGCGCCCGCGCAGGCCTGGGCGCTCGACGACCTGGTCCGGGCGACAGAGTTCGAGCCGGTGCCGGAACCGCTGGTGGCCTCGGCAAACGACCGGCCGGCCTCTGCGTCGGTGCCGGTGGGGTTCTTCTTCGCGACGCCGGCCCGGATGCGTCGCCTGCGCGCGCTGCTGGAACAACAAACGCCGGTCAGCCCGGACGTCATGCGGGCGATCCAGCAGGACGTGCTGCAGCCTGGGTCGCTGGCGCTCCGCGACGCGCTGCTGGCGCGCTGCCCGGCACCCGCGCCGCGCAACGCCGGAGCGT
>CAXUNX010000186.1:0-2042 GCA_964252545.1 uncultured Acetobacteraceae bacterium
CGCGGCCACGGCGGCCGGCAGCGGCACCGACGCGGCCTCCGCGCGCGGCAGCCACAGCTCCACCGTCGTGCCCTCGCCCCGGGCGCTGTGCAGGACGAGGTGGCCACCGGATTGTGCGGCGAGGCCATAGACCATCGACAGGCCCAACCCGGTGCCCCTGCCGACCCCCTTGGTCGTGAAGAACGGCTCCATGGCGCGCAACCGCGTCGCCTCGTCCATGCCTTCGCCGGTATCGGTGACGCTCAGGACCACATAGCCGCCCGGCGAAAGCTCGCCGGGGGCGTCCGGACGCATCTCCTCCTCGCGTGCCGCGATGGTGAGGCAGCCGCCTTCGGGCATGGCGTCGCGGCCGTTGATCGCGAGGTTCAGCAGCGCGAGTTCCAGCTGGTTAGCGTCAACATGCGCCGGCGCCACGACGATCGGGAACCGCGTCTCGATACGCACGCCGGAACCGAGCGAACTACGCAGCAGGTCGGACATGCTCCGCACCAGGGTCGGGATGTCCACGACTTCCGGCTCCAGCGCCTGACGGCGGCTGAAGGCGAGCAGCCGCTGGGTCAACGCCGTGCCCCGCTCCGCCCCCTGCACCGCGTTGTCGAGCAGGCGGGTGCCGCGGGTATCCTCGAGCGGGATGCGCTTGCGCAGCAGCTCCAGGCTGCAGAGCACCGCCGTCAGGAGATTGTTGAAGTCGTGGGCGATGCCGCCGGTGAGCTGCCCCATCGCCTCCACCTTCTGGACCTGGCGAAGCGCCGCCTCGGTGGCGCGGTGCTGCGCCATCTCCTGCCGCAGCCTCTCGTTGGTGGCATCGAGATCATGAGTCCGCTCGGCGAGCGAGAACTGCAGGCGGAGCAGGTTGCCGAACTGCCGGCTCGAGCGTCGGCCGGTAAGCATCAGCGCCGCAACAAACACCACCACCATGATGGCCGCGGCGTTGCCGCGCAGGGAGCCCTCTGCGGCGAGACGCGCTGCCACCGGCAGCGACGCCGGCAGGATGAAGGCGAGCATGGTCGGCACGTGCGCCGAGTGGTGCACCGCGGCGCCGGCGCACATGCCGCCGATCAGGAACACCCAGAGCAGCTGGTAGGTCTCGGACGACGAAAACAACAAAACGGCGCCGCAGCCCCAGAGCAGGCCCGAGGCGAGCGCCCCGCACACGCCCGCCATGGCCCAGGGCCGGCTCCGGGCCGGCGCCGGCGCCGCTCGCCGATACGCCCACCAGAGCGAGAAGCGAACGGCGGCAACCAGAAGCACCGCGGCAAGCCAGCCATAGGCACGGGAGTCATGTTCCACCGAAACCAAAACCGTGGTCATCAGCGTCGCGTTGACGGCCGTCACCGCCACGGTGGCCGGGGTCTGCAGCAGCACCGATCGCGCCCGCTCGCCCAGGATCTCCATTTCCACCGAAGCTGTTGTCGCGGATCCAGGCAGGCTCATCCACGTCCTCGCGTCAGGGTTCGCCGTGCCCGGCCGCCGAGCCTACCACCAATCGTCAAGCCAGCGGAACAATCCTGGCCGGAGCCAGAACCAACTCGCTGGAACATGCGCCGTGAGCCCGTGCGAACGGAGCTTGCTCTAGCTGATGCTGCCTCCCGGATCGGCAACCCCGACGAGGTCGATGCGGGTGCCGTCCGCCAGGCTGACCAGGGTCGAGCCGCCGCTGCTGGTGATCTGCACATCGCCGGCCGCATAGCCGGACAGATGCACCTGGTCGGTGCCGGTCTTGAAGCCGTTGATCACGTCCATCCCGCCGGCAGCACCCTTGACCACGTCGAACATGGCAGCACCCGCACCCTCCGTCACCGTTGTGCTGCCGGCGCCAAGCAGCACCTGCAACGATCCGGTGCCACCGGCAACGCTGGTGGTGCCCGCGTTGGCGAAGATCAGGCTGGCGCCGTTGCCGGTGTTGATGGTCGAGCGGCTGGTCGAGGCGACCACCAGCATGTTGCCGCCGCTTCCGTTCACGCTCAGGGCACCTGCGCCGCCGATGATCGAATCCGGCTTGTCGGTGCTGCCGGTGACAACGAGCGCGCCGGTGGTGCCGA
>CAXUNX010000186.1:2150-5655 GCA_964252545.1 uncultured Acetobacteraceae bacterium
GCGGCATTTGCGGTGGGTCGGCCGGCTGCGCCGTAATAGCTGGGGGGGGGGGCCCCGGCCTGTTTTGTGGGTGCGGCGGCCGCCGCCAAGCACCGATTCGCGCCCGACGGATGCGACCAGCAGATCGTTGCCGGCGGCGGAACCGAAGATCCGGTCGCCGGCGGCAGCGCCGGTGAGCGTCGTGTTGGCGCCGGCCGCACCTTCCGAGATCAGGATGTTGGGACCGGCCACGCCGCCGCCATAGTCGCCGCCGCCGGCGCCGCCGAAGATGGTCACCGATCCGGTGCCGCCGGTGACGGAGCTGGCGGCGGTGCCGCCGATAAACAACAGCGCGCCCGCAGCGCCGGTGACCGTGACCTGTCCGGCGGCGGCGCTGACGGTGTCGCTGCCGCTGCCGGCGATGACCGCGGCCCCGGCCGCCGCCGCGTAGTTCTGGTTGCCGGGCGGCAGGACCACCACCCCGCTGCCGAGCTGCTGCTGCGCCAGCGCGGCCAGTGCCTGGTGGCCGGTCTCGGTCGGGTGCACGGAGTCAAAGAACAGATACTTGTCTTGCGTCGCGGGATCGCTGGACACCAGCGTGCCGCTGCTGGCGCTGGTGTAGTTGCCGCTCCAGACCGGTGCCGTGACGTTGCTCAGGCCGTAATCGGCGGGGTTGGCGACGGCCTGGTCGATCAGCTGGAAGGCGTTGATCACGCCGATGCTGACCTTGTCCGTGGTGGCGAGGGTGGCGAGCTGGCTGTTCAGGGCGGTGTCGAAGGCGCTGGACAGCTGGGTCGCCTCGGCGGCCTGCGCCCCCTGGCTATAGGTGGGAGTCTTGCCGAGATCGGGCACGTCCATCACCAGCAGGTTCTTGGCGCCGTCGCTGATCAGGCTGGTGACGAAGCTGATCTCGTTGGTGACGGAAGCGTTGACGTCGGTGGTCTGCTGCTGCGCGGTCAGGCCGGTGGCGCCAAGGATCTCGAACAGGTCGTTGCCGCCGACCGAGAGGGTGTAAAGGGCGCCTGCCGCCGGGCTCGACACCTTGCTCTGGAACTGCTGCAGCTGTGCTGGCAGCGACAACAGCGCCACCTGCGGATCGCCGCTGTTCTGCGGCGTGGAGCCGGTCTCGGCGCCCCCATAAGCGAAGTCGTTGCCGCCGAGCAGGCTCGGGGCCAGGGTGCCGAGGCCGAGCGTCACGGAAAGGTCCTGCACCCAGGTCGGACCATTGCTGAACACGCTGCCGCTGCCCGACCCGTACTGCTCGCTCCGATAGGGCGGCGAGACCGGCTCGGTGCCGGTGGCGGAGGTGACAACGGAAACGTTGCCCGCGTCCGACAGGCTGTCGCCGAACGCATAGATGGCGCTAAAGGTGGGAAGTGCCGAGCTTTGCGGCATATTGGGATTTCCTTCTCCGGAAGCGACGAAAACCGCGTGCTGCGCCATCCCGCATCCGCAACGAAGACTCGGGAACGCGAGCAGGCAGCCCGCAACCTTGAGCCGGAAAACCGATCCCGGCTAGCCGCCCAGCCACGCCGGCTACGCAATACCGCGTATGGGCCACGCGCCCAAGGCATGGCAGACCCGAAGCCGTAACAAGCGGAAGGAGCGGACATGGCTTCGAACAGCACCAGCTTCGGCAGACGCACGCTCGGACGCATGGGCGTTGGCCTCGCCGCGGCCGCCTCGGTCGGCCGGCGGACCTGGGCAGCCCCGGCCGGAGAGCCGATCAGGATCGGCGTGCTGCATTCGCTGTCCGGCACCATGGCGATCAGCGAGACCACGCTGAAGGACGTCATGCTGATGCTGATCGCCCAGCAGAACGCCAAGGGCGGCGTGCTGGGCCGTCCGCTCGAGGCCGTGGTGGTCGATCCCGCCTCGAACTGGCCGCTGTTCGCCGAGAAGGCGCGTCAGCTGATTTCCGTCGACCACGTCGCGGCGGTGTTCGGCTGCTGGACTTCGGTGTCACGCAAGTCGGTGCTGCCGGTGTTCGAGGAGCTGAACGGCATCCTGTACTATCCCGTGCAGTACGAAGGTCAGGAATGCAGCCGTAACGTGTTCTATACCGGTGCGGCACCGAACCAGCAGGCCATTCCCGCCGTGGACTATCTCACCTCCGAGGAAAAAATCCAGCGCTGGGTGCTGGCCGGCACCGACTACGTTTATCCGCGCACCACCAACCAGATCCTGCAGGCCTATCTCGCCAGCAAGGGCGTGTCGCCAGCAGACATCATGACCAACTACACGCCGTTCGGCCAGTCCGACTGGCAGAACATCGTCTCCCAGATCAAATCGTTCGGTTCGGCGGGCAAGAAGACCGCCGTGGTCTCCACCATCAACGGCGACGCCAACGTGCCGTTCTACAAGGAGCTCGGCAACCAGGGCATCCAGGCCACCGACATTCCGGTGATCGCGTTCAGCGTCGGCGAGGAGGAGCTCGCCGGCATGGACACCAAGCCGCTGGTGGGCCAGCTCGCAGCCTGGAACTATTTCGAGAGCGTGGACACGCCCGCCAACCACGCCTTTATCGATGCCTGGCACAAGTTCACCAACCCGAAACGTACCACCAACGATCCGATGGAGGCGCACTACATCGGCTTCAACATGTGGGTGCAGGCGGTCGAGCGCGCCAGGACCATCGACCATGACGCGGTGATCGATGCGATGATCGGCATCAAGCAGCCCAACCTGACCGGCGGCGTCGCCACCATGCTGCCGAACCATCACCTCACCAAGCCGGTGCTGATCGGCGAGATCCAGGATGACGGCCAGTTCAACGTGGTCTGGCAGACCAATGGGCTGGTGCCGGGCAAGGCCTGGTCGCCCTATGTCGCGGAAACCCGGAACCTGATCGGCGACTGGAGCAAGCCGATCTCGTGCGGCAACTATAACACCGTCAGCAAGAGCTGCGTCGGCAAGCAGCATGCATAAGCCGGCCGCGCTGCTGCTCGTGCTGCTTGGAGTCGTGCTGTCTGGATCCGCATGGCTTGCAGCACCAACAGCGCGCGCGGCGGACGGCCTGGCCGACATCGCCTCCAACAGCTACGCGCGCATCGCCAGCGGTGCTGCGGCGCTTGCCGCCTCGGGCGATCCGCACGCAAGCGCGGTGCTGCAGGCGCTGCAAGCGCGGCACCTGTTCGCATCCCCCCAGGGTGCGCTGTTCATCCGCCAGAACCAGACGCTGATCGGGGCGGACAGCGGCGCCCGCGTGAGCGCCGTTCCAGCCGGATTGCGGCCGGTGCGGGTCAACAACCATGTTCGCGAGGCGATCCGGGCTGCGTTGGCGATGCTCGACCTGCAGGCCCCCGAGATCGCCACCCGCCTGCGCGCGGCCGACGCCCTCTACGATTCCCATCCGCCAGCCTCGCTGCCGGCGCTTGACCGAGCACTCGCCCACGAGCGCGACGCCGGCGTGCGACGCGATCTCACCCAGGCCCGCGCCGCAATCGTGCTGACCGCGCCCACCGGGCCCACCGAAAAGGAGGCGATCGCTGCGATCCGTGACCTGACCCGGCGCGGGCCTGGGTGA
>CAXUNX010000187.1:0-5618 GCA_964252545.1 uncultured Acetobacteraceae bacterium
GAACGGCAGCCCGAGCCGTCCGGCGATGGCGCTCGCCTGGCCGCCCGCGGCCGAGCGCGGGTCGTCCAGCACCCAGACCGGCGCCTGCGGCAGCAGCGCCAGGTTCATGGACAGCCGTTCCGGATCCAGCCTCGGTCGGGGAGATGATTTCGGCAGACGGTGCATGATGGATTTCCTGCGGTCATGCGGCTACTGCTGCTGCTGCCGCGCGGTCGAACAAAAAAGGGACAAGGATGGCGATCTCAGGAACAGCTTCGGACATCGCCCTTTCGGCGGGCAACGTCACCGAATGGGACCGCGACGCGGCGCTCACCACCGCAAGATTGCTGCTCGAGATCAAGGCCGTCAATTTCCGTCCAGAAGAGCCATATACCCTCACCTCCGGCTGGAAGTCCCCGGTCTATATTGATTGCCGTCGTATCATCTTTTTTCCGCGGGCGCGGGCCAAGATCGTCGAGCTCGGCGTCGAAAAGATCGGCCGCCATGTCGGCTACGAGAGCATCGACGTGGTGGCCGGCGGCGAGACCGCGGGAATCCCGTTTGCTGCCTGGATCGCCGACCGCATGCTTGCTCCGATGGCCTATGTCCGGAAAAAACCCAAGGGTTTCGGCCGCAACGCATTGATCGAGGGCGATGTTCCGGAAGGGCGTCGCACGCTGCTGGTGGAGGATCTGACCACCGACGGCGCCTCCAAGATCCGGTTCGCAAGCGCGCTGCGCGAGGCGGGCGCGATCGTTGATCATACTTTCGTGGTGTTCTTCTACGGCGTGTTCCCGGGCGCGCACCGGACGCTGGCGGCGATGAACATCCAGCTGCACGCGCTCTGCACCTGGTGGGAGGTGCTGGAGGCCTGCGCCGAGCGGCCCTATTTCTCGGAAGCCGCCGCCTCCGAGGTGCGGCGCTTCCTGGAGGATCCCTGCGCCTGGTCGGCACGCCATGGCGGCGTCGGCTCCGCCGCCGAGGCGCTCGCGCACAAGAACGCGAAGGACGCCGACGGCTAGGGTGGCGGCCGCGCCGCGGCCCCAGGCCGGCCGGCCGCTCGCTCCCGCATGGCGCATCTGCTGGCATTCGACTCCGGCATCGGCGGCTACGGCATCGTCGGCTGCCTGCGCGCGCGGCTGGCGCGGGCGCGCATCACCATGCTCGCGGACAACGCGTTCTATCCCTATGGGGAGATCGGCGATGCGGCGCTGATCGGGCGCATCGAGCTGCTTCTCGGACGTGCCATCGAGCGCTTGCGGCCGGACCTGGTGGTGATCGCCTGCAACACCGCGAGCACCGTCGCACTGGCCTCGCTGCGCGCACGCTTTGATCTTCCGTTCGTCGGCTGCGTGCCGCCGATCAAGTGGGCGGCGACGATCAGCCGGACCCGGCATATCGGTCTGCTGGCGACCGCGGCCACGGTGCGCAGGCCCTATCTGCAGGATCTGGCCCAGCGCTTCGCCGCCGACTGCCGGCTGATCGCGCATGGCGCGCGCGGCCTGGCCGACCTCGCCGAGGCGGCCTTCCGCGGCATCCCTCCCGACCGGGCATCGATCCGGCGCGAGCTGGACGGCCTGTTCGGTCAACCAGGTGGCGAGCGCATCGACACGGTGTGCATCGGCTGCACCCATTACAGCTTCCTGATCGAGGCGTTGCGGGCCGAATCGCCGTCAGGCGTGTTGTGGCTGGATCCGGCGGCGGCGGTGGCGAGGCGGACGGAGTCGGTACTCGCCGGCCTAGGTCTTCCCGAGTGCCGCGAAGGCGGCGGAGAAGCGTTGTTCACGGCGCCTCCCCTGGCCGCCCGGGAGCTGCGGTCGAGCCTGGCCCGGTTCGGCTATGAGGGGATCTCTCTTTTCACGGCGGCGGGCGGGGAGTGATCCGGCAGGGGCAGCGCGCTGCTGGCGCGGCGCAGCGTCCACGCCAACCCCCAGACCCCCCAGCCAAGCAGCGAAAGCACCAGCAGCCCGAACCAGATCACCACTCCGGCGGCGATCGGGATCAGCAGCCAGTGCAGAACACCATGCAGGAGGTGCAGCACCTCGCGGCTGCCCGCGAAATGGGCCTCGCGCTGGGGGTCGAGCGGCAAACCGTGGGATTTCAGCAGGTGCTTGTCCATGGAGACGGCCTACCCGGAACACACCCGGGATTCATTACCACAACGAACTATTCCAGGCGAGAGGCGATCATCGCGATCGGGCGGCTGAATGGGGGATCGCGGGGCGGGCAGAAGCTGCGGCACGGGTGTCCTTCGAGGCTGCTCACTGCATCATGATCACAGGGCGGCCGGAAACCTCGGATGTCGTACTTTTGCCTTAGTGTGATCCTGTAAACGCCACAAACCAGCCTGCACCGTCGCGGCCATGCTGTTCATGCGCGCCGTGCAGACCGTTCTTCATTGGGTGCTCCTGCTGATCGAGGCGGGAACGCTGGCCTGGCTTGCGGCGCTGCTGTTTTCCCTGCTTGGCTGGGCGGCGTGGGGATTGGGCTTTCTGGGCAGGCAGCTCGGGGGCGGCGGCACGAGGGCGGAGGTGCGAACCACAGCCCCGCCCAAGCACGACCAGCAGCGCCGGCAGGTCCGGCCCCAGCGTGGCTGAAGCGCCGTGCGGGGTGCGGGGCCTCAGGATCGCGGGGCGGAGGTCTGCCCGAACAGGATCCTGCGCTCTTCCTCGGTGCGGATGCCGCCGGCGCCTGGATTGATGCTCTGCACCAGCGCATAGGCGCGCTCGGTGGCCGGACGCGACTTGATCGACGCATGCCAGCGGCCGAGGTTGGGGAAGTTGGCCAGGTCCTGGCCCTGGGCGTCGGGCAGGATCCAGGGATAGCTCGCCATGTCGGCGATCGAGTAGCTGTCGCCCGCCACGAACGCCCGGTCCGCCAGCCGCTTGTCGAGAACCCCGTAGAGCCGGTTGGTCTCGTTCACGTAGCGGTCGATCGCATAGGGGATCTTTTCCGGGGCGTAGTTGCGGAAATGGTGGTTCTGGCCGGCCATCGGCCCCAGCCCGCCCATCTGCCAGAACAGCCATTGCTGCACCTCGGCGCGGCCGCGAGGCTCGGACGGAACGAACTGGCCCAGCTTGTCCGCGAGGTAGAGCAGGATGGCGCCGGATTCGAACAGCGAGATCGGAGCGCCTCCGTCCGCCGGCGCGTGGTCGACGATCGCCGGGATGCGGTTGTTGGGTGCGATGCGCAGGAACTCCGGCGTGAACTGCTCGCCCTTGCCGATATTCACCGGGATGACCCGGTAGGCGAGCCCGGTCTCCTCCAGCAGCATCGTCACCTTGTGACCGTTCGGGGTGGTCCAGTAATGCAGGTCGATCATGCATGCCTCCCTGGCAGCGCTTCCGATGCCACTAGAGTCGCCCCGGCGGTTCAAAAGTTTCGAACGCTTGCACCAAGCGACCGGTGGCACGATCTCCAGCGGCATGCGCCCGCTGCTGCACCCGCGCCCGGACGAGATCAGCCTGCAGGGCCTGCTGCACGCGCTTGCCGACCCGATCCGCCTCGCCTTGTTCCAGACGCTGCAGAATGAGCCTTCGCCGCCGCTGAGCTGCACCCGCTGCGCGCCGGTGGCAATGCCGAAATCCACCCTGTCGCACCATCTCGCCGTGCTGCGCGAAGCGGGGCTGGTGCGGTCCGAGCGGCGCGGCGCCGAGATCGTCAATGCGAGCCGTGCCGCGGACGTCGAACACCGCTTCCCCGGCCTCCTCGGCGCCATCCTGCACGCCGCCCGAACGGAGAACCTGCCGCCATGAGCCATCGACCACTGCATCTCGGCGCCTTTATGCGCCCTGTCAGCATCCATACCGGGGCCTGGCGCTACCCGGGCGCCTATCCGGACGCGAACTTCAACTTCAACCATCTCAAGCGCTTTGTGCAGACGCTCGAGCGCGGCCGGTTCGATGCCTTCTTCATGGCCGACCACCTGGCCGTGCTCAACATGCCGGTGGCCGCCCTGAAACGCAGCCATACGGTCACCTCGTTTGAACCGTTCACCCTGCTTTCGGCGCTGGCTGCGGTCACCGAGCATATCGGGCTGGTCGCCACCGCCTCGACCACGTTCGACGCACCCTATCACGTCGCCCGCCGTTTCGCCTCGCTCGATCACCTGAGCGGCGGCCGCGCCGGCTGGAACATCGTCACCACCGCCAACCCGGACGCCGCGCTGAACTTCGGCTACACCGACGAGATCGACCATGACGAGCGCTACCGCCGCGCCCGCGAGTTCGCGGCCGTGGTGACCGGATTGTGGGACAGCTTCGCCGACGACGCCTTTGTGCGCGACGCCGAAACCGGGCTGTATTTCGATCCCGAACGCATGCACGTGCTTGATCACCAGGGCGCGTTCCTGAAGGTGCGCGGCCCGCTCAACATCGCCCGCCCGGTGCAGGGCTGGCCGGTGATCGTGCAGGCGGGAGCCTCCGAGGCGGGGATGCGGCTTGCGGCCGAGACCGCGGACCTGGTGTTCGCGGCACCCGCCGACTTGGCCGCCGGCCAGCGTTTCTATGCGGAGCTGAAGGGGCAGGCGGCCGGCTTCGGCCGCGATCCCGCGCATCTCAAGGTGCTTCCCGCCGCATTCGTGGTGATCGGCGACAGCGTGGCCGACGCCCAGGCCAAGCGCGCGCACCTGGACAGCCTGGTGCATTCCGACAGCGGCATCGCCTCGCTCAACTCGGCGCTGGGCTACGACGTGTCGGGCTTTGATCTGGACGGGCCGCTGCCCGAGATCCCGCAAACCAACGCCAGCCGCAGCGCCCGCGCCCGGATGGTCGAGCTTGCCCGGCGCGACGGGCTCAGCATCCGGCAGCTGGCGCAGCGGGCGGGCAGCTATTCCGGACTCGCCTTCGTGGGAACGCCTGCCAGCATCGCCGACGAGATGGAAGCCTGGTTGGACGCAAACGGGTCGGACGGGTTCAACGTGATGTTCTCCTGGGTTCCCGGTGGGCTCGACGACTTCGTGGATCGGCTGGTGCCCGAACTGCAGCGGCGTGGCCGCTTCCGGCGGGAATACCAAGGGCGCACGCTGCGCGAGAATCTCGGCCTGCCCCGACCGGAGAACCGCTTTTTTCCGCCGGCCCCGGGCCAGCTCCTGTCCTAGTCTGGCCGCAATCATCGACCATGCTGATGAAATCAACCAGGCGGGGGATGAGCATGCGCTTCCGACGGACCGTTGGCGCGACGCTGGCCGTGGCCGGCCTTGTGGCTGCTTCGGGTGCGGCCTGCGCCGCGCCCGGCTATGTGAACATGGGTCTCAATCTCCGCGCCGGACCCGGCGTGGATTACCCGCTGGTTGCCCAGCTGCCGCCGGGCACGCCGGCGGAGATCTTCGGCTGCCTGCCCGGCTGGACCTGGTGCGACATCGCCGTGAACAGCCCGGACGGCGAGGCGCGAGGCTGGGCCGCCGGGGTGGGGCTGCAGGTCGTCTACGAGAACCAGCCGGCCTTGCTGCCCGAATACGGTGCTGCGGTCGGCCTGCCGCTGGTCGGCTTCGAGATCGGCTCATACTGGGGACATTACTATCGCGGGCGGCCCTGGTATGGATCCGAGGATCGCTGGCGCGGGCGGCCCTATGACCAGGGTGGCCCGTATGCCCGTTCCGGACCGCCTCCGTTCGGTGGCGGCGGCGGCCATCCGGGCCG
>CAXUNX010000188.1:0-5617 GCA_964252545.1 uncultured Acetobacteraceae bacterium
GCGGATACGCGCCCGCCTGCCGCTCCAGCTCCGCAAACACCCGGTAATTGCCCTCGCGGCGCAAACCATCAAGTTTCCACTGGAAGAAGCTCTCAAAGTCCATCAAGCACTCCCGTCCGATCCATACCCCTCAAGCGTGCGGCCTGGTCCGGAAGCGTGCCCGGGGCTGTGGGCGATGATTTATGGAGCATGGCACCGTCTTGTCGAGGCTGCGACGCGTTGCGCAATCCAGCCATGAGGATCGCCACCTTCAACATCAACAACGTCAACCGGCGACTGGGCAACCTGCTCGCCTGGCTCGGGGAAGCCAGTCCGGACATCGTCTGCCTGCAGGAGCTGAAGGCCACCGACCACGGCTTTCCCGCGGCCGCCCTACGGGACGCCGGCTACCATGCGGCCTGGCAGGGACAGCCGACCTGGAACGGGGTTGCGATCCTCAGCCGCGGCGGCGCTCCGATCGTCACCCGCCGGGGCCTGCCGGGCGATCCCGCCGACCGGCAGGCGCGCTATCTCGAGGCTGCGGTGGGAGGACTGATCGTGGCCTCGCTCTATCTGCCCAACGGCAACCCGCAGCCGGGACCCAAGTTCGAATACAAGCTCGCCTGGTTCGAGCGGTTGATCACGCACGCGGCATCGCTTTACGCATCCGGCCTGCCGGTGGTGCTTGCCGGCGACTACAACGTGGTGCCGACGGACGCGGACATCTATTCCACGCGCTCCTGGAAGCGCGACGCCCTCTTGCAGCCGCAAAGCCGGGCCGCGTTCGAGCGACTGCTGCAACAAGGCTGGACCGATGCGCTGGCCGAGCGGCACCCGCCCCGCCTTTATACCTTCTGGGACTACAAGCGCGACCGCTGGCGCCGCGACGCCGGCCTGCGGCTGGACCACCTGCTGCTCAGCAGGGTGGTGGCCAAACGGCTGTCCGACGCCGGCGTGGACAGGCACGTCCGCGGCCGGGAGGGTGCGAGCGACCACGCCCCGGCCTGGATCGAGCTGCAGGAGGCGCCCCGCCGCGCAGGCAAGCGAGGCACGTCGGCCATCACCGGTGGCCGGGCTCCACCACGTCGCCGGGCGAGCGCGCCGGGCTCAACGGGCTGAACGGCAGGGTTTGATCGGGTGTCGGCAGTTCGGCCGTGCTCCAGCCGCCGCCGAGCGCGCCCACCAGGGTGATCGCGGCCTGGAGCTCGCGCGTCCGCACCGTCACCTCGGCAATCGCCGAGGTGAGTGCCGCAACCTGGGCGACCGTCACGTCGAGGTAGTTGTCGAGGCCGCCGGTATAGAGCTTGAGGGTCATGTTCTGCGCGCGCAGCGCCGCCTCGAGTGCCGCCTGCTGCTGTGCCGCCTCGCGCCGCAGCTGACGGGTCAGCACCAGCCCGTCCTCGACCTGCTGGAACGCAGCCAAAACCGTGGCGCGGTAGTTATCGGCCGCCTGGGCGTATTGTGACCAGCTCTGCTGCAGCTCGGCCTTGCGCAGGCCGCCCTCGAACAACGGGAGCACCGCAGCGGCACCGATCATCCACATGCTGTTCGGCAGGGAGGCCAGGTTGAAGCCGGTATCCTCGAAGCCGCCCGTCGCACTGAGGCGGATATCGGGGTAGAAGGCCGCCCGCGTGACGCCGATGCCGGAGTTCGCGGCCGCCATCAGCCGCTCGGCCTCGGCGATGTCCGGGCGCCTTTGAAGCAGCTCGGAGGGCACGCCGGCTGGGATCCGGGGCACGTGCGGCATCCCGCTTGGATGCGCGGCCAGCCTGAACGCGGACGGGTTGCTGCCTGCGAGTGCCGCGATGGCGTGCTGCAGCAGGGCGCGTTGCGCAAGCACTTCGGTGTCGAACGCTTCGGCGGCGGCGAGCTGGTTTTCGGAACGCGCGACATCGAGCGCCGAGGAGATCTTGCCTGCGAGCCGCAGCCGGGTGATCGCCACCGCCTTGCGGTAGAAGCTGATCGTCTGGACGTAGACGGCATGCTGCGCATCGAAGCCGCGCATCGCGACATAGTCGGTGGCAAGCTCGGTTTCCAGCCCAAGCCTCGCCGTCGCCACCTGCGCCGCGGTGGCTTGCGCCTGCTGCTTGGAGGCCCTGGTGCGGTTGCGGATCTGCCGCCAGAAATCGGGCTCCCAGGTCGCGGTCGCGAAGATCTGGTTCGAGGATTGCTCGTTCTCGCCCAGCGTGGAGTTGCGGAACAGGCGATGCTCGGACTGCTTGTTGTCCGAGGTGAGCGCGTCGGAGGAGAGCTGCGGATAAAGGCCCGAGCGGGCTTCCCCAGCCACGTCGCGCGCCTGGGTATAGGTCTCCTCCGCCGCCTGCAGCGTGGGGTTGGCGGCATCGAGCTGCCGCTCGAGCGCGTCGAGCACCGGATCGCCGAACGGCTCCCACCACGGCCCGCGCGGGAGCTGATCCTGCGGGAGGGCCACCACGAACGGGCTGGTACCCTGATACTGCGCCGGCAGCTGCTCGTGCGGCGGCTGGTAGGCGGGCGCCAGATCGCAGCCGGCCAGATCGCAGCCGGACAGGGTCAGCATGGACAAGCCGACCAGGCGCCTGCGCATCCCTGGCCGGATCACTCCCCGGCGCCCGCGCGTGCCGCCTCGACCTTGACCCGTTGCGACGAGCTCAGCTCCTTGAGGTTCTTGATCGGCGGCTGGAAGCGGGGCGGCGGCGCGATGCCCGGGGCACCCGGAACCACCTCGACCTTCTCCCCTTCAAGGATCCCGGCGGAGGGATCGTTGATCAACCGGTCGTCCGGCTTCAATCCGTCCAGCACCTGCACGCTCTCGCCCAGATTGAGGCCGAGACGGACATCCTGCAGGTGCACGGTTCCGTCGGCCCGCACGAGCGCCACCTGCATGCCCTTGGCGCGGAACAGCAGCGCCTGCTCGGGCACAATCAGCAGGTCGGGATCGGCCGGCATGACGAAATGCACGTCCGTGTAGGTGCCGGGCCAGATCGCGTGATCGGGGTTGCCCACGATCAGCTCGGTCACCACCGTGCGCGAGACCGGATTGAAGGCCTGGGCAGTGGTGTTGAAATCGGCCTTGAAGGTCCGGCCGGGGAATTGCGGCAGCGTCAAGGTCGCGGTCAGGCCGGGCTTGAGCATCGCCGAATAATCCTGCGGCACCGATACGAACACCCGCATGCTGTGGATGTCCGACACGCTGAACAGCTCGCTCGATCCGCCGCGCGCGTTGGCGTCGCCGCCGGCCGCGTTGACATAGGCGCCGACATCGGTGTTGCGCGAGGTCACCACGCCGTCGAACGGCGCCACCACCCGCCTGAACTGCTCCAGCACCTGGTAGCGCGCCACCTGGTGCTGGGCCGCTTGCACCTGCGCCTGTTCGGAGGCGGCGTTGGCCACCTGCACGTCGACCTCCTGCTGCGAGACCGCCTGCGTCCCGGCCAGCGCCGACCAGCGCCTGGCGGTGACCTGGGCGAGCTTGTAGCGGCTCTGGGCCACCGCGAGATCGGCCTTGGCGGTTTCCAGTTGCTCATCGAGACCCGGCGCATCGATGATCGCGAGCAGATCGCCCTTCTTCACCGACGCCCCGTAATCCTTGTACCACATCGTCACGTAGCCCGAGACCTGGGCGTAGATCGGCGCCGCATACCAGGCGTTGATGCTGCCGGGCAGATCGAGGCTGCGGGTGGCGGGGCCGTGCGCGGGGCGGATCAGCTGCACCTTGGGGACCGCCTCGTCGTTCGCCACCTCGCGCAGGTCGGCCACGTGCTCGCGTCGCTGCAGGATGCCCGAGGCGACCAGCCCCGCCACGATCAGCAGCCCGGCGATCATCAGCAGCCGGCCGCGAACACGGTTGCGGGGTGTTGCCTGCGTCGGTCCGCGCGTCGGTTGGCCGGTGCTCATGGATGTGCCTCCACGGCGCGTCCGCGGTGACGCCCACGGTTATGCAGAAGTGCAAACACGCACGGCACGAACAGCAGAGTCGAGAAGGTGGCGACCAGCAGGCCGCCGATCACCGCGCGTCCGAGCGGCGCGTTCTCGGTGTTGCTGAACGACATCGGCAGCATGCCGATCATCATCGCCAGCGCGGTCATGAGCACGGGCCGGATCCGGCCGAACCCGGCCTCGATCGCGGCCGCCACCGCGTCGCCATGCTCGGCCAGCCGTTCGCGCGCGAAGGAGACCACCAGGATCGAATTGGCGGTTGCCGTGCCCATGCACATGATCGCGCCGGTCAGTGCCGGCACGGAAAGCGTCGTGTGCGTCAGGAACAGGCTCCAGACGATGCCGGCAAGCGCGCCCGGCAGCGCGGTGATGATGATGAACGGGTCAAGCCAGGACTGGAAGTTGACCACGATCACCAGGTAGACGAGCAGGATCGACAGTGCGAGGCCGGCGAGAAGCTGTCCATAGGCGCTGCTCATGGTGACCGCCTGGCCGCGCAGATGCACTTCGGCACCGTGCGGCACCTCGTGGCTCATGCCGCCCACGATCCGGGCCACGTTGTCTGCGACGGCGCCGAGGTCGCGCCCCTGGGTGCTGGCGAAGATGTCGATCGCCGGAAGGATGTTGTAGTGCGAGGCGAGCAGCGGCGTGCCGGTCTGGGTGATCCGGCTCAGCGCGCCCAGCAGCTGGGTGGCGCGACCGCTGGGATCGCCGTTTCCCTGGTCGATCGGCACGGTCTCCAGATCGTGCACGCTGGTCATCTGGTTCTGCGGTGTTTGAAGGTTGACGAGGTGAGACACCCCGCTCGTTGTGTCCAGCCAGTAGGTCGGCGCGGTCTGGCCGCTGCCGGACAAGGTGTTCAGCGCGTTGTCGGCGATGTCGGCCTCGGTGAGCCCGATGCCGAGCGCGAAGGAACGCGAGGCCGCCACCCGAAGCGTGGGTTCGTTCATCGCCTGCTGGATGTTGACGTCGGCGATGCCCGGGATGTGCCGCAGCCGGGCGGCGAGTCGCTGCGCATAGGCGAAATTGGCCGCCTGGCCGCGTCCGGCGATCTGCACGTCGATCGGCGCCGGCAATCCGAAATTGAGGATCTTGGCGGTGATGTCGCCGGGCAGGAAGGTGAAGGTGGTGCCGGGATAGAGCCTGGGAAGCAGGCGGCGCAGCGTGCCGCGATACGCATCGACCGGAGCCTCGGCGTTCTTCAGGCTGATGGTGATGTCGCAATCCTGCGGCCCGATGGTGCCGGTCGAGTTGTAGGCCTCGTTGGTGCCGCTCACCGGCAGGCCGCAATTGACCAGCAGGTTCGAGGTCTTGCCGGGCAGGATCCGTCGGATCGAGCCATCCACCAGCACGGCGATCTTGGAGGCGTCCTCGAGCCGGGTGCCGATCGGTGCTCGCATGTGCATGTCGATCTCGCCCGACTTGATGCCGGGAAAGAAGTCGCGCCCCAGAAATCCGATCAGCCCGAGCGAGGCGACGCACGCTGCGCCGAACAGCAGAACGAAGCGCACGCGATGCTCGACGGCATCGGCAAGCGCCAGCCGGTAGCGGTTGCGGAAGCCGGCAAACCGCCTTTCGAAGCCGCGCTGGAACCGGGTAAAGACGCCGGGGTGGCCGGCAGGCGCGTGCTTGTGGTTCGCCACCTGTGCCCGGAGCAAAACCGCGGCCATCGTCGGCACCAGGGTTCGCGACAGGATGAAGGAGGCGATCATCGCGAAGA
>CAXUNX010000189.1:0-5568 GCA_964252545.1 uncultured Acetobacteraceae bacterium
GCACCGAGCTTGCCGCGGCCCGCACCCGCATCTCGCAGCTGACCGCGGACATCAACCGGCTCGATCTCGACCTGCGCGGCGCGACCGCACGGATCGAGTCGCTGCGCGGCGAGCTGAACCTCACCCGGCAGGCCCGTGCGGAAGCGCAGCAATCGCTGCTGCAGGTCAGCCGCGAGGGCCGTCCGAAACTGCTGCTGATGGCGTTGTGCCTGATCTGCGGCGCATTGCTGGGGATCGCCGGCTCGTCGATGATGAACGCGATGTCGTTGCCGCGGCCCACCAGCGACTCCGCCCGTATCCTGAACCATTCATGACCGGCATGCCGAACCATCCCGATTTGATCCAGGCCCTGCGGGTCGCCCTCGGCGATGCCGGCGTGCTCACCGGCGAGGCCGACACCGCCGCCTATTGCCAGGACTGGCGCGGACTGTACCGCGGCCGGGCGCTGGCGGTGATCCGGCCGGCCGACACCCAGGGTGTTGCGGAGGCGGTGCGGCTGTGCGCGCGGCACGGCGCGAGGCTGGTGCCGCAGGGCGGCAACACCAGCATGGTGGGAGGGGCGGCCGTGCAGGCGGACGCGAGCGAGGTGGTGATCAGCCTGGCCCGGATGAACCGGATCCGGGCGATCGACCCGGTCGACATGACGCTCTCGGTGGAGGCCGGGGTGGTGCTCAAGCTGGCGCAGGACCGTGCGCGGGAGGCGGGCTGCCTCCTGCCGCTGTCGATCTCCTCGGAAGGCTCGGCGCAGATCGGCGGCATCCTGGCCAGCAACGCGGGCGGCAACAACACGCTGCGCTACGGCAATGCCCGCGAGCTGGTGCTGGGCATCGAGGCGGTGCTGCCCGACGGCAGCGTGCTCGCCGCGATGCGCCGGCTGCGCAAGGACAACACCGGCTATTCGCTGCGCCACCTGCTGGTGGGCTCCGAGGGCACGCTGGGGATCATCACCGCGGCCGTGCTGCAGCTGGCGCCGCTGCCGCGCACGGTCGAGGTGGCGCTGTGTGGGGTGGCCTCGCCGGAGGCGGCACTCGGCTTGTTCACCCGCTTCCGGGCCGCCGACGCGTCGGCGATCCAGGCGTTCGAGTTCATGTCCGGCGCCAGCATGCAGCTCGTCACCGGGCTGATCGAGGGTGCTTCGCTGCCGCTTTCGGCCCCTGCCCCGTGCTACGTGCTGGTGGAGCTCGCCACCACGCGCGCGGACGCCGACCTGCGCACGCTGCTGGAGGCGGTGCTGGCCGAGGCGCTGGAGGAGGGCTCGGTGGCCGATGCGGTGATCGCCGAGAGCGGCGCCCAGCGCGACGCCGTCTGGAAGCTGCGCGAGGAACATTCGGAAGCGCAGAAGCGCGCCGGCGGCAACATCAAGAACGACGTGTCGGTGCCGGTATCGAAGGTGCCCGCCTTGATCGAGCGCGCGAGTGCGGCCTGCGAAGCGCTGATCCCGGGCATCCGGGTGGCGCCGTTCGGCCATCTCGGCGACGGCAACATCCATTTCAACCTGATCCAGCCTCCGGCCATGGACCGCGCCGCGTTTCTCGGCCGCGAGCACGACATCATGGAGGCGGTGGCGGCGGTGGTGCGCGCGCTCGACGGGTCGTTCTCCGCCGAGCATGGGGTGGGCCGGCTGAAGCCCGAGATGATGCGAAGCTGGCGCGGCGGCGCCGAGCTCGCCACCATGCGCCGGATCAAGCAGGCGATCGATCCCCTTGGCCTGTTCAATCCGGGCAAGCTGTTTCCGGCAGAGGACTGAGCGGGCGTGGCGGATCCCAGGCAGGCGCTGGAAGCGATCGGATTGCTGCCGGACAGCGAGATCGATCCCGCCACCGCGGCGCTGCAGCTCGCCCGCCTCGACAGCCCCGGCAGCGACTGGCTGCATGCGTCCGCGCACCTGTCCGAGCTGGCGCGGGAGGCGGCGGGGCTCGGCGCCGTGCTGTCCGGGCGTTCGGCCGAGCAGCGGATCGGCGCGCTGGCCGGGCTGATCCACGTGCGCTTCGGCTATCGCGGCGACCGCGAAACCTATGACCACCTCGACAACGCCAACCTGATCCGGGTGATCGCCCGCAGGCGCGGCCTGCCGGTGGCGCTGGGGGTGATCTGGCTGCACTGCATCCGGGCCGCCGGCTGGGAGGGGCACGGCATCGACTTTCCCGGCCATTTCCTGGTGGCACTTCCGGCCAGCATCCCCACCGACGTTCCTTCCAGGCCCGGCGCGCTGATCGACGTGTTCGAGAACGGCGCCAGCATC
Organism: uncultured Acetobacteraceae bacterium; assembly: GCA_964252545.1. GTDB lineage: Bacteria > Pseudomonadota > Alphaproteobacteria > Acetobacterales > Acetobacteraceae > Lichenicoccus. Next base: position 2,243 of record CAXUNX010000189.1, read on the forward strand.
GGCACCCCGGAGCTGCTGCTGCTGCTTCGCCGCCTCATGGGCCAGGACGCGCCGCTGCGCCCCGGCATGCTGCGTCCGATGGCGGTCCGGGACGTGCTGCTCCGGCTGCAGCGCAACCTGGTGCAAAGGCGCATGCAGGCGGGCCAGCTGCAGGCGGCACTCGGCTCGCTCGAAGGCATGCTGCAGATCGCGCCGGACCTCGCGCCGAACTGGCTGGACGCCGCCGACCTGCATCGAAGGCTCGGGCGGCCAGCCGAGGCGATCGCCTGCTTGGAGCGGTTCCTGCACCTGGTGCCGGAAAGCGACACCTCGCGCCAGGTGCAGGCGGAGATCGATGCGCTGAAGCGTCAAGGGTCCTGACGGGCGCTCCCGGAGCGCGTCACGAGCCGCCGCGCGAGATCACCGGGCCACACAGGCTGAGGCCGGTGGTGACCACCGCCAGGTGGGTCAACGCCTGCGGGAAGTTGCCGGCGAGATGGCCGCCAGGAACGTTGTACTCCTCGGCCAGCAGCCCGACATCGTTGCTGACGGCAAGCACCCGCTCGAACTGCGCGCGCGCCTCTTCGGTGCGGCCCAGCAGGTTCAGGCAGTCGGCCATCCAGCACGAGCACGCCAGGAACGCGCCCTCCCTGGGGCCGTCGGCGGGCGCCTTGGTGCGCCGGATCAGCCCATCCTCGCTGAGTTCGCGGCCGATCGCATCGATCGTGCCCGCCATGCGCGGATCCTGCGCCGGCAGGAAGCCCACCAGCGGCATCAGCAGCAGGCTTGCATCCAGCGCATCGCCGCCATAGCTCTGGGTGAAGCTGCCGAGGCCCTCGTGCCAGCCTTCCCGGCACACCTCGTCATGGATCCGCAGCCGGGCCTCACGCAGCCGCTCCAGCAGCGCCAGCCCGCTACTGTCGGTCAGCAGCGCCTCGTGACTGGCGATGAAGCGGTCGAAGCCGACCCAGGCCATGACCTTCGAATAGGTGTAGTGCCGGGGCTCGCCGCGCGACTCCCAGATGCCGGAACCGGGCGTGTGCCACACCTCGAGCAGGTGCTCGACGATGCGGCGCTCGGCCCGGTCGAGCTGCGGCGAGCTCGCCAGGCCGATCCTGCGTCCCAGGCTCAGCGCGTCGAGCACCTCGCCATAGACGTCGACCTGGTGCTGGGTCGATGCGGCGTTGCCCACCCGGACCGGCTTGGCGAAGCGGTAGCCCGGCAGCGCCTCGACCTGCCATTCGTTGAGGTGGCGCGCGCCGTCCACCCGGTACATGATCCGCATCGCGGCGGGGCTCTGGCCGATCGCGCGCAGCAGCCAGTCGCGCCAACGCGCGGCCTCCTGGTGGTAGCCCGCATTGACGAAGCTGCTGAGCGTAAAGGTGGAGTCGCGCAGCCAGGCATAGCGGTAGTCCCAGTTCATGGTTCCGCCCGGCGCTTCCGGCAGCGACGTGGTGGGCGCCGCGACCAGCCCGCCGCTCGGCTGATGCACCAGCGCCTTGAGCGTGATCAGCGAACGGCGAAGCGCTCGGGGCCAGTCGGTCCGGCTCGCATCGAACCGTCCGGTCCAGTCGCGCCAGAACCCGCGCGTCGCCGCGAGCGCCGACTCGGCATCGATCCGGCCCGGCAGCGGCTGGTCGGAACCGCCATAGCGAAGCACGAACGCCAGCCGTTCGCCCTCCCCTACGGTGAACCGGGCGGTGCAGCGGTCATCCCCGTGCTCGACCCGCACCGGCGCGTGCAGCACCACCCGGTCCGGCCCGATGCTGGCGGAAAAGCCGTGCGCATCACCCTCCAGGTGCGGCGGCAGCGCGCCGTAATCGAAGCGGAGCCGCAGATCCATCGAGAGCTCCACGCTGCCATGGACGCCGCACACCATCCGGATCACCGAGGAGTGCCCGTCCTGCAGCGGGCCCCCTCGCATCGGCATGAAGTCCAGCAGCCGGACCTGCCCGGCATCGGTGCTGAACTCGGTCTCGACGATCAGCGTGTCTTCCTGGTAGCGCCGGCTGCTTGCCGCGACGCTGCCGCTGGGAGCGATGCTCCAGCGCCCGTTCTCGGCGGTGCCGAGCAGGGCTGCAAAGCAGGCATCGTCATCGAACCTCGGCCAACACAGCCAGTCGATCGAGCCGTCGCGGTGCAGCAGGCAGGCGGTCTCGCCGTCGCCGATCAGCGCGTACGCCTCGATCAGGCTGCTCACCGCTAGACGCCCGCCCGCTTGGCAAGCAGGTGCACGCAGCCCGCGACGCCCAGGCCAGCCGCGGCCCAGAAGACCGCGCGGTGTCGGTCGGTGAACATCTCCCAGCTGCCGGAGCGTGCCCGGCTGTCGAAACGGCCGTGCGCGCCATACGGGCCGGCCACCGGCTCGAACAGGTTGCCGGGGGCGTTTTCGTCGGACGGCTCGTCGGTCAGCTGCCCGCTATAGCCCGCCTTGGCCAGGTAGCGGTCGATCAGCCCGGGGGCGATGCGGTTCGCCAGGATCGCCTGCACGGTCGGGTATCCAACCCAGATCTCCCGCCGGCGGTGGGTCGCCGCGAAATAGATCGCCCGTGCCGGCACCTCGGGCTGGTAGATCGGCGGCACCGGCTGCGCGCGTCGTCCCATCTTGTTGATCGCCCAGTCGAATTGCGGGGTGTTCACCGCAGGCAGGTCGACCATGGTGAGGTGGATGTTGAGCTTGTCGTGGATGATCTCGGAGCGGAGCGAATCGGTGAAGCCGCGGATCGCGAACTTGGCGCCGCAATAGATCGACTGCAGCGGCACCGATCGATAACCCAGCGCCGAGCCGACATTGACGATGGTGCCCCGGTTGCGCGTGCGCATCCGCTTGAGCGCCGACATGGTGCCGTGCACCTGGCCGAGATAGGTGACCCGGGTGCCCCGCTCGAACTCGGCCGGCGTCAGCTTCGAGACCGGCGCGAACACCGTCGCCATCGCCACGTTGACCCAGATGTCGATGGGACCGAGCTGCTGCTCGACTGCCGAGGCCGACTGCTCGACCGCATCGGCGTCGGCCACGTCGGTCGGCAACGAAAGCGCCCGCACCCCGTACTGGCGCAGCGCCTCGGCCGCATGTTCGAGCCGCTCCCCGTCGCGTGCCAGCAGCGCCACGTCGCAGCCCTTGCGGGCGAACTCCTCGGCGGCGGCCCTGCCGACGCCTGCTCCGGCGCCGGTCACAACGACGATCTTGGTCATGGTCCTGATCCTTTCCGATGATCGGCGAGAAGGCCGCGGCCGCCGGCGGAACGCTCCCACGCCGGTGGCACGCCGCTCCATCGCCGCGCATCAGCCTCGGGTTGCAGGGTTGGTGGTTTTCGCAGGCCGAGCGTGCCTCGCCGGCCAACGCC
>CAXUNX010000190.1:0-5539 GCA_964252545.1 uncultured Acetobacteraceae bacterium
CTCTTGGCCGCCGACCAGGCCGCCCGCCCCGTCGGCGGCCAAGCGCGCGCCCCAGGCGGCGCTGCCGCCATGTTTGTTGAACAGCGAGGCGCCGATCACCAAAAACGGCGAGAAGGTGAACAACTGCGACAGCCCGCCCTGAGCGACGGTGACCCACAGCCAGCGGCGCGAGCGGAACGCCTGCCAGCCTCCGAGCACCTCGTTGAGCAGCGGCTCGGGGTTGGGCCGTTCGGCCGGGGCCGGCCGCAGCAGGAACAGGCAGATCAGGCTGGCGCCCTTGGTGGCGGCGTCCACCGCGATGGCGATCCCGGGACCCGCAAGGGCGATCAGCACGCCGGCGAGCCCGGGGCCGCCCACCCGGGCCGCTGCCTTGGCGAGGCTGAACAGCGCGTTGGTGTCCTGGAGCAGCTCGTCGCTGGCGATCTGCGGCACGAAGCCGGTCAGCGCCGGGTTGAAGAAGGCCTGCCCGACGCCCAGGATCGCGGCCAGCGTCATCATCAGCATGACCGACGGGTGGCCGGTGATCAGCAGCACCGCCAGCACCGCCTCGCTGGCCAGCCGCAGCGTGTCGGCCACGATCATCACCGCGCGGCGCGGCAGCCGGTCGGACACGGCGCCCCCCAGCAGCAGCAGCAGCACCAGGGGGATGGTTTCGGCGGCGAGCACGCCGCCGACCGCCCCGGTGCCGTGCCCCTGCCGCAGCACGGCGAAGCTCAAGGCCACCGGCACCATCGACGATCCGGTCAGCGACAAGGTGTAGCCGATGAAGAAGATCAGGCAGTTGCGGTTGCGGAGCACGCCGAAGCGGCTCAGCAGGAAGCCGCGCATGCCGGACGCGCCGGTCACCGCAGGTGCCGCGTCTCCGGCCGGAGGCGCCGTGCGTTCCGCCTGCTCGGCCGATCGCTCCTCGGTGTGAGATGTTTCCGTCAAAAAATCCGGCCTCCCCGAAAGCCAAGCGGTCCCCACGCGGTGCAGCCGACGCTCACCGCCGCGACAGGACGCGCGAGGCGGGAATGTGTTCGCGCCATGCCGGGATTGTCAGAGCACACCCAGGACGCCGAGGACACAATAGCGTGGCGGCCCATGCCACGAGCCCGGGTGGCCGGCGAGCGTGAGCTCCCGGGCCTGCCCTAGCCGGAGCTGACCCGAGCCGCGCGTGCCCGGGCGAGCAGTTCCTTGGACGCGCGAAGCGGCTGGGTGAGCCGCCACGAGCTGGAAGCCCGAAGCGCCTCCAGCTCCGCGCGCATCGTCGCGAGCTCCTGCTGGAGCGCCCGCACCCGCTCGGCCAGCAGAGGGTCGCCGGGGGCGCCGCGGCTCCGCTCCGCCTGCTCGAGAACATAAACATTGGCACGGCCGCAGCCCGGATAGGGATGGAAGGTTGCGGTCCATCCGGTCAGGGCGGCGATGCGCATCAGGTAGTCGTGCGTGAAGCCCAGCTCCATCCAGCCGAAGCGGCGGATGCAGAACACCGACAAGGCGTCGAGCCGAGGGCCCCAGGGATACGGCACGCCGTCGGTCCGGTCGGGCACCACCGGCTCGCCGCAGAGCACGATCCGGCCGCCCGGACGCAGCCGGTCGTGCAGCCGCAGCAGCAGCGCATCGAAATCGAAGGCGTGGTGGAACGCCTCGTAGAACAGGATGCTATTGAAGCTGCGTCCGGCGAACCCCTCGCCGAACCCGGCGCACTCGGTTTCCACCGGCAGCCCCAGATGCGCCGCCTGGGCGCGTATCGCCTCGAGCGCCACCGCGTCGATATCGACGCCGCACGCACCGTAGCCCATGCGCGCCAGGCTCAGCAGCAGCTGGCCGCTGCCCGGCCCGTATTCGAGCACCGAGCCGCCGGCTGGAAGGTTGAGGTGGCTGAGGATGTGGCCCCACGCAAACAGGTGCTCGGACGCCATCCTGGCGTCGCCGAACGACCACGGCACCAGCCCGGTCCAGAGGTTCTCCGGCAGCGGCGAGGCCGCAGCCTCGTCGCGCGTCGCCCGGTAGCCCTGCTCGGCACGGCCGCGCAGGCTGAGATAGAGCTGCATCGCGGCCGGCTTGTAGTCCGGCAGGAACGGGTCCATGGCCGCCAGCCGGTGCGCCTCCGGGATGTCCAGCACCAGCGCCGACATGCGCTGATATTGCTCCCCGTTCGGCACGCCGCTTCCGATCTGCTCGACCAGCGCCTCAAACTCCTGGTTCGGGCTCGCGAACGACATGGCGGACAACCTCCGTGCTGCGTTCCGGCGCGTGCCGCAGCAGTGCTGGACAAAGCCGGACAAGCCCCTGAATAGCGCGGCTTGCTTCAGCGCGGAACCGAGCGAGGAACCATGAACCGACCCAGGCCTGCGACCGACCGGACGGCACTGGCGCTTGCCGGCGGCATGGCGTTCCTGGCGGGCGCCACCGACATCTACGGGCTGAGCCGGCTGGGCGACCTGTTCGTCTCGTTCATGAGCGGCAACACCACCACCCTGGGCCGGGCGCTCGGAGATGGGGCGTTCGGGCGCGCGGGCGAGGCCGCCCGCTTGATCGGGCTGTTCGTGCTGGGTGCGGCGGCGGGTGCTGCGATCGCCGAACGGGCTGGATCCAGGCGCGCCACCGCGGTCGCCTTCACCGTCGCGGCCGGGCTCGCGGTGCCGTTGCTTCGGCCGGACTGGACCACGCCCGCCCTGGTGCTCAGCATGGGCGGCCTGAACGCGGCGATGAGCCGCGTCGGAGAAACCAGCGTGAGCCTGACCTACGTGACCGGCACCCTGGTCAGGTTCGGCCAGGGCGTGGGCCAGATGCTGTGCGGCAGGCCCGGCGACGGATCGTGGGTGCTGCAGGGCGCCATGTGGCTGTGCCTGCTAGGGGGCGCGGTGTGCGCCTGCCTCCTGCAGCAGCGGCTGGGTCCGGCGCGGCTCTGGCCGCTGCCTGCGCTGGCGCTGGCGCTGGCGGCGCTGACCGCGATCCATGACCACAAGAGCCGCTGAACACCCTGGGTGGTGAACAGACATAGGCTGCCTGCGCCTGCTTACCGGCCTCTTCAGGCGTTTGGGTTATCCTGACAGAAGCGGATGCGGTTGCTGAATGGTCAGTCACGCTTAACACGAGGCCCAAAGACTGGTTTTCTACGCTTGGCTTCCCGCGCTTGTGGTTCTTGCGCGCAAGCTCCTGCCGATAGGCCTCAACCCCCTGCATCCGCGCGAACACGGTTGATCCGACGGCAGCGTCGCCATGATGACCGCTGAAGTGCAGGGTCAACCCGGCACGTGAGATCTGGGCGTAGAGTGGGAAGTTTGCACCGAAGCGGTGCTCCCAATCCAGATCGGATCCCAGGAAACCAAGGTAGAACTCCTTGGCCACGGCTTCGTCGACGATGCGCATGATTGGGAAGGTCTGTTTGAAGTAAACGCCATTGTCGGCAAGGGCAGTCCCCGCCGCAGCGAGGACATTCCAGCTTGGAAGGCCATGCTGGGCCGCCACGATTTCAAGGGCGGCTTTGTGGGTGGTGACCATCTGTCGCTCGTGCAAAGCGACGCGTAGGGCGTTTGCCATGGACTTGGGTTCAAGATGAGAACGCATGACTTCTCCAACTGTACAAACGGTCTTCAGAGTCCGCATTGCTGACGCGTTCACCCCAGAAAGAGATGCCATGCACAAGGAAGAAACGAAGCCTTCACCATCCCCTTGCGGGAGCGAGCAGCAGGCAGCGTCAGCCTTGGCTTGATCTTGGATCGAGCCATCTGCCGGAGCACGCTAGCATCGCTTCGAGTTGAGGTCGTATGGGGGGGTGTAACTTTCATCCAGCGACGGCACGCGTTTGGTATGAGAGACGGTAGTCCGGCCACCAAACGAGCGTTTATGTTCCCGCAGGTGGAAGTCATGTTTCTGGCCGATAAAGACGCTCTTTCCCTCGCATGGGGACGACGGTTTCGACGGGTGCTTGCTGTTCAACAGCGCTCCAATACGATCATCGAACTGGAGGAGCAGGGTGCTGACCGGCCAATCCGGCGATTTCTCCGGTTGGCGCGTTTCCCGGGCTGGTCCGAGGGGGAGATCGACTGGGAGCTAGCCCTGCTCCGATCGGTGCAGACAGGTTCAAGAATGGCAGTAGCCCAGCCCCTGCCGGGAGCGGACGGGCGATATCTTCGGCAGCAAGCATGGGGGAACGGGACCCGGCACGCGTGCCTGTTCGAGGAAGCTCCGGGCCGCCTTCTCGAACAAAGCGAGGCTGATCTTTTCAGATTCGGCGGTGCCTTGGCGGAGTTGCAGGCGGCGATGTCCGGCTTCGAACACCCGGCACCGGAACGCCGCATCGACATCGCCGAGATCTGCCGTGCTGCAAGCTATTGGCTGTCACGACATGGCGCCGCGGCTGCCGCGCTTGCAGCCGATATTCGGTCGGTGGCTCCCGCATTGGAGGAGGCGCTCCCGCGGTTTTCCCTACCGAGCGGCCCGTGTCACGGCGATGCCCACATGCAGAACGCCAAGCTGGACGGTGACCGGGTCACGTTCTTCGACTTCGATGAGTGCGTCGTGGGGCCGCTCGCCCTCGATCTCGTGGTGATGGCAGCTTGGCTGAGACCGGAACCGAACGGCAAGGCACTCTGGGAGGCGTTGGTTCGGGGCTACACCAGCTGCAGACCGCTGGCATTTGACGAGTTGGTGGCTCTACCGATGCTGGCGCTGATCTCCGAGCTGCGGGTCGCTCGCAATCTAGCGCGCTTCTGTACCATGGCGGAAGATTTATGGGAGGAGATGCGCACGCGGCTTAACAGGAGGATCAGCGACTTCCGCGTGCCATCTGAACACGCCAATGCGCTTCAGCAGCTTCCATAACCAGTGTCCAGCTGGTGAGAGCTCTGTCATCATCGAGCGTGCGATTGAAAGCAGTCAGGTGTGAGCTTGGCAGGCTACATCGAGGGCTGGAACCGGCCCCTCGGCTCATGCGGCCAGCAGTCGCAGGATCTCGGCAAGCTGCGCGCGCGCCGCGTCCGGCAGCGGCAATAGCGGAAGCGGCAGCGCCGCCTCGCCGAGGCCCTGAAGTGCCGCCAGGGCGTGCATCACCCGCAGGCTGCCATGCTGGCGGAACAGAACCCAGAGCGGCTCCAGCCGCGCATGGGCGTCGTGGGCCAGCGCCGGATCCTGGCCGCGCACGGCCGCCAGGATCGGCAGGCAAAGCTCGGGAAACAGGCCGGCGAGCGGGCTGTACCAGGCATCCGCTCCCGCGATCATCGCCTCCGCCACCTTCCAGTCGGCGGCCACGCCGATCGAGAAGTCGGGCGGCACCTGTTCGCGCATCGCCCGCAGCCAGGGTGCCGCCTCGCCCGCTGGCGGCGCCGGGCTCTTCACCGCCCGGACATGCGGCTCGCGGCTCAGCCGCGCGACCAACGCGTCGCTGAAGCTGAAATGGGTGGTGCCCGGATTGTCGTAGATGCAGAGCGGAAGCGCGGTCGCGCTCGCCACGGTGCGGAAGTGGGTGAACACCTCCTGCTCGGACAGCGGTGTATAGGACACCGCCGCCAGCAGCACGCCGTCGGCACCCGCGGCCCTCGCATCGGCGCCCAGC
>CAXUNX010000191.1:0-286 GCA_964252545.1 uncultured Acetobacteraceae bacterium
GTCGACGACAGGCCGCCCTCGGCGGCGAGCGACTGGATGATCCGACCCTGCGCGCCGTCGGCGAGCAGGCCGAGCGACACGCACCAGCGCGAGCGTCCGCGCGCGTAGTTGGCGGTGCCGTCGATCGGATCCACCACCCAGCGCAGCCCGGAGGCCGGACCGCTGCGCGCCTGCTCGCCGCCCTCCTCGCCCTGGAAGGCGTCGGCGGGAAACAAGGCGGCGATCCGCTCGGCGATCAGCGCCTCCACCGCGCCGTCGGCCTCGGTGACCCAGTCCTGCGCGCCCT
>CAXUNX010000191.1:390-5517 GCA_964252545.1 uncultured Acetobacteraceae bacterium
GCTCCGCGCTGGCCATGCCCGGATCGGGGCGCATGCGCATGGCGAGTGCCGCCGCTGCGTCGACGATCGGCCCGGCGGCCTCGAAGCGGCGCAGGATGGCTTCGGATCGCATGAACTCTCCCGGCAGAGGATTGGGTGCGGAGCCTCGCCCGCCCTCAATCCGCGCGCAAGGCCGCGCGCAGCGAGGCGGTGATCGCCGGGTCCTCCAGCAGCGCCAGCCTGCTTGCGGCGATGGTGGCGAATCGCTGCAGTAGCTGCCGGCGTCGGGCCGGGCTCAGCGCGTGCACCGGCGCCTCGCTCACCAGCTCGGCCTCGTGGGGGAAGCCGGCGGGCGCGGCCATCGAGCCGCCATCGGCGCCGCCGACGCAGGCGATCACCAGGCCGGTGTCTTGCGGCAGCAGCGCGCGGGGAAACATCTCGTCCACAGCGAAATACAGCGTGTCGCAATAGGCGCGGTAGTCCTGCCACTTGTTGTCTGCGAGGAAGTCGCGCACCCCCGACTTCACCTCGATGCAGGCGAAACCGCCATCCGGGCGCAGTGCCAGGATGTCGGCGCGGCGGCCGTTGGCCAGCGGAACCTCGTGCAGCGACACCCAGCCGAGCTGGGCGCAGAGCCGGGCCGAGGCGCGGCGGATGCGCAGTTGATTCTCGGCAAGGCCACCGGATGGGCTGGAACAGGGAAGATCAATCCGCATCGGCAACTCGTGATATCAAATCTGGGGTTCGTCGCAAGCTGTGATGACCACCGAAAGAACCGCGACGGCCTTGCCGGCTTTGTGCGTCGAGCATGATCGCAACGCGCTTCTCCGTCGCAACCCACATCCTGCTGATGATGGCAGCCGATCCCGGCTGCCGTCTCACCAGCCCGCGTATCGCAGGCAGCGTCAACACCAATCCCGTGGTGGTGAGGCGGATCATGCGGCTGCTGGCCAACGCCGAGCTGATCCGGGTCCGGCGCGGCCAGGGCGGCGCCGCCCTGGGGCGGCCAGCGGAGCGGATCACGCTCGATGACGTGTGGATCGCGGTTAATCCCGCTCCGGCGCCGCCGCTGCTGCCGGTGCATCCCCGTCCGGACCCCAGCTGTCCGGTCGGCCGCCACGTGCCGCGCTTGTTGAGCGAGAGTTTCTTGGCTGCGGAACAGGGGCTTCGCTCGGCGCTGGCACGGACCTCGCTCGCGGTGATGCTGTCCCGCCTGGCTTCCGAGCAGACCGGGCAGATGCTGCTCGCCGAACCCGCCGACTAACCGTCGGTTGCGACCGGCCCGGTCCGGTCAGCCCCGGCATGCGCTGTATCTGGCCAGCCCGAACTCCGCCCATATATGTAGAAAACCTTTGCAGTCTTGCTTCGCATAGCGCAGCCTAGGGGGATGCAGCCCGAACCATCCGACGAAGGCGCTCGGGCCTTCGCTCTTGCCGCCGAGATCCGCATCATGCTCGGTGCGCTGAGCCGGCGGATGCGCGAGCAGGCCGGGGTCAGCGACCTCACCTCGGCGCAGAAGTCGGTGCTGCTCCGGCTGGAGCGCGACGGTCCCGCCACCGGGAGCGCCCTAGCGCGGGCCGAGGCGATGCGGCCGCAATCGATGAGCGCGATCATCGCCGCACTGGAGGCAGCCGGGCACGTGGTCGGCGCGCCCGATCCCTCGGACGGCCGGCGGACCATCCTCTCGCTGACCGATCAATTCAGGGAGTGGCTGAATGCGGGCCGCACGGCGCGTCAGGATTGGTTGTTCCGCAGCTTGCGGGAAAACCTGACCGCGCAGGAACAAGAGCGGCTTGCGGGCGCGGTGCAGCTCCTCAACCGGCTGCTTGAACGCCCATGAGGGCTTCACCGAAGACGGCGGGCAGGGGGTCGTCCGCTGCGGTCGATCAGGCCGACCGGCTGGCGCCCGGCGTCTGGAGAGTGGCCTCCGTCGCCGCCATCGGCTCCTTCATGGCGCAGCTCGACGCCACGGTCGTCAACGTGTCGCTCGCACACCTCGCCCAGGCGCTGCATGCCAGCCTGCTTGCGATCCAGTGGGTGATGAGCGGCTACCTGCTGGCGCTGGCGCTGATGCTTCCGCTGAACGGCTGGCTGGTCGACCGGATCGGCGCCAAGGCGGTCTATCTCTGGTGCTTCGCGGCCTTCACCCTCGCCTCGGGGCTGTGCGGGCTGGCCTGGTCCGCCAGTTCGCTGGTGGCCTTCCGTGTGCTCCAGGGCATGAGCGGCGGATTGCTCGCGCCGATGGCGCAGATGATGATCGCCCGCGCCGCCGGCAGGCACATGACGCACGTGGTGAGCATCTCCGCCATGCCGGTTCTGCTGGCGCCGCTGCTGGGTCCGGTGCTCGCCGGAGTTATCCTCCAGTTCGCCGGCTGGCGCTGGCTGTTCCTGGTCAACCTGCCGGTCGGGATCCTGGCGATGGCGCTGGCGGCTTTGTTTCTGCCCGGCGACCGGGGGGAGGTGCGGCCTCGTGGCCTCGACCTGCTCGGGCTGGCGTTGCTGTCGCCGGGGCTGGTGCTGTTTCTCTACGGCCTGGACCATCTGGGCGAGCGCATCGGCGGCCTGGCGTTCGCCGCCTCGGTCGTCATGCTGGTGCTCTACGCCCGTTCGGCGCGGAGCAAGGGCAACCGGGCGCTGATCGATCTCGGGCTGCTCAAGGGCAAGGCGTTCTGCGCGTCGCTCGCCACCATGTTCATGGTCAACGGCATCTCCTTCGCCGGCCAGATGCTGGTTCCGCTCTACCTGGTCCGGGCCTGCGGACTGGCACCGGGCCGAACCGGCTGGCTGATGGCGCCGCTCGGGCTCGGCATGATGTGCACCTATCCGTTCATGGGCCGGCTTGCCGACCGCTTCGGCACACGAAAGCTCGCATCCTGTGGCGCGCTGCTTGCGCTGGCGGGAACTCTGCCGCTCGCCTGGCTCGCCGATCACCGGCTGGTTGTTGCCTTGCTGGTGATGAGCCTGTTTGTTCGTGGGGTCGGCGTCAGCACGATCGGCCTGCCGTCGATGGCCTCAGGCTATGCCTCGGTGGCACGGGAGCACCTGCCGGTGGCGACCACCGCCATGAACATCGTCCAGCGCCTGGGTGGGCCGACCTGGACCACGCTCTGCGCCACCTTTCTTGGATGGCGGCTGTCGTTGATGCCGAGGGACGCATCCGGCGCAGGCGCGTTTGCTTCGGCTTTCGGCCTGCTCTGTGTTCTGCACCTGATGCTGTTCCTGGCGACCCTCCGGCTGCCGTTGCGGTCGCCCCGGCCAGGCCACGCCGCTCCGCCGCCCGGCACCGCTCCGCGTGCCGCGTCGATCAGCCGGGTCGGATCGGATGCGAAGGGGATCGGGTGATGAAAGCCGCCGTTGTTCACCGGCCGGGGCAGGCGCCTGTGCTTCCGGTTTATGGCCGGCGTGGACGGCGCAGGAACGCTGGAGGACAGTCGCAGGGTGTATTTCATCCTGCCTCGGGCGCCCCATGGCGCGATGGCCGAGCGGACGGTCGTGCCGGTCACGCACCTGCTGCCGGTGCCCGGCGATCTCGAGCACCTCACGGTGGCGGCGATCGCCTTGCCGGGCATGTCGTCCTGGGCCGCATTGCGCGAGCGCGCCCACCTCGAGCCGGGCGAGACCGTCCTGGTCAACGGCGCCACGGGAGCGTCGGGCCGCTGGCCGAGCTCGGAACGGCCTGGTCACGCGAGGATGGCCGGACCGTCTACGTCCCGGCCTGAATCGCGCAAGCCCGGAGGCCTGCCGCGCCTCCGGCTCTAGCCCGGGCGCACCAGCAGGTGCTGCTTGCGGCCGACCGAAAGCTTGACCGCGCCCTGCTGGAGGTCGGCCAGGGAGACCTTCCGGTTCTCGTCCCGGACTGGCTCGTCGTTGATCCGCAGGCCGCCGCCGCGCACCAGCCGGCGCGCTTCGCCGTTGCTGCTCGCAAGCCCGGTTTCGGCGAACAGCCGGGTGACCGGGATGCCGGCCTCCAACGCCGTGGCCGCCACCGTCTTCGCCGGCAGCGCTGCCCCGAATGCTGCGCTCTCGGTGTCGCCCGAGCGGCTCGCCTGCTCGAACAGCCGGCTGGCGGTGTCTCGGGCGGCTTCGGCGGGGGCGCGGCCATGACAGATCGCGGTCGCCTCGGTGGCTAGGATCTTCTTGGCTTCGTTGATGCCTCCACCGGGCAGGGCTCCGAGACGCTCGCATTCCGCCAGCTCGAGCTCGGTGAACAGCCGCAGGAACCGCCCGACATCGGCATCGGCGGTGTTGCGCCAGAACTGCCAGTAATCGAACACCGGCAGACGCTCCGGCGACAGCCACACGGCGCCCGCCGCGGTTTTGCCCATCTTGGCGCCCGAGGCGGTGGTCAGCAGCGGGGTGGTGAGGCCGAACACCTGCCTTTGCTCGGTGCGGCGCACCAGATCAACCCCGGAGACGATGTTGCCCCATTGGTCCGAGCCGCCGAACTGCAGGCTCACGCCGTGCCGCCGGCTGAGCTCGCGGAAATCAAAGCTTTGCAGGATCGAATAGTTGAACTCGAGAAAGGTCAGGCCCTGCTCGCGTTCGAGGCGCTGGCGAACCGAATCGAAGCCGAGCATGCGGCTGACGCTGAAATGCGCGCCGATGTCGCGCAGCAGCTCGATATAGCCGAGCCCGGACAGCCAGTCCGCGTTGTCGGCCAGCACCGCGCCGGTGGGATCGCCACCGAAGCGCAGCATGGCCTGGAGGTTGCGCTCGATGCCCTGCCGGTGCAGGGCGATGCGATCGTCGTCGAGCAGCGGCCGCGCTTCCTCGCGGAACGAGGGATCGCCGATCCGGGTGGTGCCGCCGCCGAGCAGCACCACCGGTCGGTGGCCGTGCTTCTGCAGCAGGCGAAGCAGCATGATCTGGATCAGGCTGCCGACGTGCAAGCTGTCGGCGGTGAGGTCGAAGCCGGTATAGCCGCTCACCACCCCGGCCATCAGCGCCGCATCCAGGGCGTCGAGGTCGGTGCACTGGAAGATGAAGCCGCGGGCACGGGCTTCGGCGAGGAACGGGCTGTCGGGCATGCGTGCGGCCTGGCGGAGAGATCTGGACCGCTGGACCCGTGGCCCCGCCCCGCCCGGGGCGGGGGCGCCCGGCAGTCCGCGGCGCGCGCCCAGGGGTTTGGGGCGCCCCTCATTCCCCCCA
>CAXUNX010000192.1:0-5421 GCA_964252545.1 uncultured Acetobacteraceae bacterium
GGTGGGGGTGGCGAGCGTCCGGCGCGGCGACATGCCCGTGGTGCTCACCGGCCTGGGCACGGTGACGCCGCTCGCCACCATCACCGTGCAGACCCAGATCAACGGCCAGTTGATGTCGGTCGGCTACAAGGAAGGCCAGATGGTGCGGCAGGGCGACTTCCTGGCCCAGATCGATCCGCGCCCCTACCAGGTGGCGCTGCAGCAGGCGCAGGGAGCGCTGGCACACGACACCGGGTTGCTGGCGCAGGCGCGCTCGGATCTCGCCCGCTACAGCGTGCTGGCCAGGAAGAACAGCATCGCCGAGCAGACCGTCACCGACCAGCAGTTCCTGGTGCAGCAGTATCAGGGCACGGTGATCGAGGATCAGGCCTCGATCAACAGCGCCAGGCTGAACCTCACCTACTGCCATATCGTCTCTCCGGTCACCGGCCGGGTCGGGTTGCGGCTGGTCGATCCGGGCAACTACGTGCAGACCGCGAGCGCCACCGGGCTTGCGGTGGTGACGCAGCTGCAGCCGATCTCGGTGATCTTCGTGCTGCCGGAGGACGACATCCCGGCCCTCACACAGCAGCTCGGGACCGGCGCTCCCCAGGACGCTACCCTGGGCGCCAGCCTGCCGGTGAGCGCCTACGACCGCACCGACAAGACGCTGATGGCGAGCGGCAGCCTGATCACCGTGGACAACACGGTGGACACCACCACCGGCGCCGTGAAGCTGCGCGCGAGCTTCCCCAACACCAACAATGCGTTGTTTCCGAACCAGTTCGTCAATGCCCGGCTGCTGCTCAGGACGCTGCGGCAGGTGGTCGAGGCGCCAACCGCGGCGGTACAGCACGGCGCCCCGGGCGCGTTCGTCTACCTGCTCAAGCCGGACGGCAGCGTGGGCGTGCGGGTGGTGCAAACCGGCATCAGCGACGGCGACCAGGTGGAGATCACCAGCGGCCTCAAGCCCGGCGACAGCGTGGTGGTCGACGGTGTCGACCGGCTGCATGACGGTGCCCGCGTGAAGGTGGCGCCGGGCGGCAGCGGCGTCGCCTCCCACACCAACAGCGGCCCTGGCGCCGCACCCGGCGAGCAGAGCCCCTAGCGGATGGGTCCGTCCCGGCTGTTCATCCTGCGCCCGGTGGCGACCACGCTGCTGATGGCGGCATTGCTGCTGCTTGGCGTGGTCGGCTACCAGTTCCTGCCGGTCTCCGCACTGCCCGAAGTCGACTACCCCACCATCCAGGTCTCGACCTTCTATCCGGGCGCCAGCCCCGAGGTGATGACCACGGCGGTGACGGCGCCGCTCGAGCGGCAGTTCGGCGAGATGCCCGGCCTGGGCCAGATGAGCTCGACCAGCTCGGCCGGCGCCTCGGTGATCACCCTGCAGTTCACGCTCGATCTCTCGCTCGACGTGGCCGAGCAGGAGGTGCAGGCGGCGATCAACGCCGCGACCAGCCTGCTGCCTTCCGACCTGCCGCAGCCGCCGGTGTATGCCAAGGTGAATCCCGCCGACACCCCGGTGGTCACCCTAGCACTCACCTCGAAGACGCTGTCGCTCCCCGCGGTGGAGGACCTGGCCGACATCCGGATCGCCCAGAAGCTGTCGCAGCTGCCCGGGGTCGGCCTGGTGAGCATCACTGGCGGCATGCGGCCGGCGGTGCGCATCCAGGTCAATCCGCGGGCACTCGCCGCCTACGGCATCCCGATCGACGACATCCGCACCGACATCGCCAACCAGAACACCGACACCCCCAAGGGCAATTTCGACGGGCCCGCGCAGAACACCACCATCAACAACAACGACCAGCTGCAGAGCGCGGACGAGTATCGCAGCCTGGTGCTGGCCTATCGCAACGGCGGCGCGGTGCGGCTGGGCGACGTCGCGACCGTGCTCGACGGCGCCCAGAACAGCGAGCTCGCCGCCTGGGCCGACCGCACGCCCGCCATCATCCTCAACGTGCAGCGCCAGCCGGGATCCAACGTGATCAAGGTGGTCGACGCGGTGAAGAAGCTGCTGCCGCGGCTGGAACAGGGGCTGCCCTCGGCCGCAACGCTGCGCGTGCTGTCGGACCAGACCACCACCATCCGCGCTTCGGTGGCCGACGTCGCGTTCGAGCTCGGGCTGTCGGTGGCGCTGGTGGTGCTGGTGATCTTTGTGTTCCTGCGGAGCATCCCGGCCACGGTCATCCCGAGCCTGTCGGTGCCGCTGTCGCTGGTGGGCACGCTGGCCGGGATGTACGTGTTCGGCTTCTCGATCGACAACCTGTCCCTGATGTCGCTCACCATCGCCACCGGCTTCGTGGTCGACGACGCCATCGTCATGATCGAGAACATCTCCCGCTACGTCGAGCAAGGCGAGCCGCCGCTCGAGGCCGCACTCCGGGGTGCCGGCGAGATCGGCTTCACCATCATCTCGCTCACCGTCTCGCTGATCGCGGTGCTGATCCCGCTGTTGTTCATGGGCGACGTGGTCGGGCGGCTGTTCTTTGAGTTCGCGGTCACGCTCGCGACCACCATCGTGCTGTCGGCGGCCGTCTCGCTCACCCTGGTGCCGATGCTGTGCGCGCGCATGCTCCGACACCGCCCGGCGCGCGGCCGCCACCGCCTCGACCTCGCCGCCGAGCGCGGCTTCGAGCGGCTGGTCGCCGGCTACGACCGGGCTCTCCGCTGGGTGCTGGACCACCAGGGCGTGACGCTGGGGGTGGCGGCGGTGACGCTGGCGGTGACCGTGGCGCAGTTCATCGAGATCCCGAAGGGCTTCTTTCCGGTGCAGGATACCGGCCAGATCCAGGGCATCTCCTATGCCGCGCCCGACATCTCGTTCAGCGCGATGGTCACCAAGCAGCAGGTGCTCGCCGATGCCGTGCTGAAGGATCCCGACGTGGTCAGCCTGTCGTCCACGGTCGGCGTCGACGGCATCAACACCACGCTCAACACCGGCCGCCTGCTGATCTCGCTCAAGCCGCGCGACGGGGGCAGGCCCGGGGTGGCCGCGGTCATCCGCCGGATCGGCCAGGAGGTTGCCGGCATCCCGGGCATCTCGCTGGCAATGCAGCCGGTGCAGGATCTCACCATCGACAGCACCGCCGGGCGGGCCCAGTACTTGTTCTTCCTGGAGAATCCCGACCAGTCGCTGTTCGCGACCTGGATCCCCCGGCTGCTCGCGCGCATGAAGCAGATGGGGGAGTTCGGCGCCGTCGAGAGCGACCTCAGCGGAGGCGGACGCGACCTGCAGATGACCATCGACCGCGCCACCGCGGCGCGCTTCGGCATCACCCCGTCATCGGTGGACAACGCCCTCTATGACGCGTTCGGCCAGCGCATCGCCTCCACCCTCTACACCCAGTCCAACCAGTATCGGGTGATCCTGAACGCCGACTGGCGCGACCTGCGCACCCTGAGGGAGGCGCTGACGGCGCTCTACCTGCCCTCGGCCACCGCCACGGCCGGGCAGGTGCCGCTTTCGGCCATCGTGCAGCTGAGCGAGCGCGACGGCACGCTGCAGATCGAGCATCTCGGGCAGTTCCCGTCGGTGTCGGTGTCGTTCAACCTCGCACCCGGCGCCTCGCTCGGACAGGCGGCGGGCGACATCCGGCGGGCGGCGCGCGACATCGGCCTGCCGGCCAGCTTCCAGCTCGCCCCCCAGGGGGCGCTGTCGGCGTTCCAGAACGCGCTGACCAACGAGATGCTGCTGATCCTGGCTGCCGCGGTCGCGGTCTACATCGTGCTGGGCGTGCTCTATGAGAGCTTCATCCATCCCATCACCATCCTGTCCACGCTGCCCTCGGCGGGAGTGGGCGCGCTGCTCGGGTTGCGCCTTGCGGGAGCCGGTCTCGACATCATCGGCGTCATCGGGCTGATCCTGCTGATCGGCATCGTCAAGAAGAACGCGATCATGATGATCGACTTCGCGCTTGAGGCGGAGCGCGGCGAAGGCAAGCCGCCGCGCGAGGCCATCCACCAGGCCTGCCTCCTGCGCTTCCGTCCGATCCTGATGACCACTCTGGCTGCGATGCTCGGCGCGATGCCGCTGATGCTGGGCACCGGCACCGGCTCGGAGCTGCGCCGTCCGCTCGGCATCGCCATCGTCGGCGGGCTTGCGGCGAGCCAGCTGCTCACGCTGTTCACCACCCCGGTGATCTATCTCGCCTTTGACCGGCTCGGCCGCTGGCGACGGCGTGCCGGCAGCGCCGGGCTGCAGCCGCGGGGAGCGCCGGCGGAGTGAACATCTCCGCCCCCTTCATCGCCCGGCCGGTGGCCACGACCCTGCTGACGCTGGCGATCCTGCTGGGCGGCATCCTCGGCTATGCCGGGCTGCCGGTCTCGCCGCTGCCGCAGGTGGACTTCCCCACCATCCTGGTCCAGGCGCAGCTGCCGGGCGCCAGCCCCGACATCGTGGCCACCAGCCTTGCGGCGCCGCTCGAGCGCCATCTCGGCGAGATCGCCGACGTCACCGAGATGACCTCGCAGAGCCAGACCGGGCAGGTGCGCATCATCCTGCAGTTCGGCCTGTCGCGCGACATCAACGGTGCGGCGCGCGACGTGCAGGCGGCAATCAACGCGGCGCAGGCCGATCTGCCCACCAACCTGCTGTCGCAGCCGACCTACCGCAAGGTGAACCCGGCCGACGCGCCGGTGCTGATCCTGGCGATGACCTCGCGCACCCTCACGCGCGGCCAGATGTATGACGCGGCCAGCACCGTGCTGCAGCAGGAGCTATCGCAGCTGAGCGGGGTGGGAGAGGTGATCATCAGCGGCGCGGCCCTGCCCGCGGTGCGGGTGGAGCTCGACCCGCAATCGCTGTTCCATTACGGCATCGGGCTTGAGGACGTGCGCTCCGCGCTCACCAGCGCCAACGCCAACGCGCCCAAGGGCGACATCGACATCGCCGGACGCCGCTGGCAGATCACCACCAACGACCAGTCGAACCGGGCGTCGCAATACAAGCCGCTGGTGATCGCCTATCGCAACGGCGACGCGGTGCGCCTCGCCGACCTGGCAGACATCCAGGATTCCGTCCAGGACCTGCGCAACCTCGGCCTCGCGGACGGCAAGCCCGCGGTGCTGGTGATCGTGTTCCGCCAGCCGGGTGCGAACATCATCACCACCATCGACGGCGTCCGTGCTGCGATCCCTCGCCTCAAGGCGGCGCTGCCCAGGGACATCGACATCAGCTTCGCGTCGGACCGCTCCACCACCATCCGCGCATCGCTGGGCGACACCCAGCGCACCCTGGTGATCGCCATGCTGCTGGTGGTGGCGGTGGTTTACGCCTTTCTGCGCAACCCGCGCGCCATCGTGGTGCCGGCGATCGCGGTGCCGATCTCCATCGTCGGCACCTTCGGGGTGATGCTGCTGCTCGGCTATTCGTTCGACAACCTGTCGCTGATGGCGCTGACCATCGCCACCGGCTTCGTGGTCGACGACGCCATCGTC
>CAXUNX010000193.1:0-5320 GCA_964252545.1 uncultured Acetobacteraceae bacterium
GGCGGCGGCGCGCAGCGCATCGCCGAACCCATGCCCGGCCTCGCCCAGCGCCTGCAGCACGCCGGGGCGGTCGCCGAGATGGGTCACCGGATAGGTGAGGTCGTGGCCCGGAGTGCCGATGAAGCCCACCGGGAAGTTCCCGGCCAGCGTGCGCTTCCTGATGCGCGCGTTGAGCACCGGCGCCTCGTGCCGCGGATCGGAGCCCACCAGCAGGAGCCCGCCTGCCTCCTCGATCCCGACGATCGAGGTGTTGAACAGGTAGAACTCGCGTCGCGCGGTGTCGGTGCGCGCGCCGTCCTGGCGGCAATCGAGGTTCGGCGATCCGAGCGAGACCATCAGCTCCTTTAGCGCCAGCATGCTCTCGGCGTCGCACAGATCGCCGGCGATGGCGCCGATGCGATCGCCCGCGACCCCTTGCAGCCGGTTGCCGATCGCAACGAACGCCTCCTGCCAGCTCACCTTGTGCAGCTTGCCGTGCACCCGCAGCCAGGGCGAGTCGAGACGCCGGCGCTTCAGCCCGTCGAGCGAGAACCGGCCCTTGTCGGCCATCCACTCCTCGTTGACCTCGTCGTTCACCCGCGGCTGGATACGCAGCACTTCCGGGCCGCGCGCCTGCACGTTGATGTTGGTGCCGACCGCGTCCGTCACGTCGATGCCGTCCGCCTTCTTCAGCTCCCACGCGCGCGAAACGAACGCCCCCGGCTTGGACGTGAGCGCCCCCACCGGGCAGATGTCGATCAGGTTGCCGGACAGCTCCGAGGTCAGCGCCTGCTCGACATAGGTAGTGATCTCCATGTTCTCGCCGCGTGAGGTGGCCCCCAGCTCCGACACCCCGGCGATCTCGGTGGCGAACCGGATGCAGCGCGTGCACTGGATGCAGCGGGTCATCACCGTCTTGACCAGCGGGCCGAGATACTTGTCCTTCACCGCCCGCTTGTTCTCGGCATAGCGTGAATGGTCGGAGCCGTAGCCATAGGCGAGGTCCTGCAGGTCGCACTGGCCGCCCTGGTCGCAGATCGGGCAATCCAGCGGATGGTTGATCAGCAGGAACTCCATCACCGCGCGCCTGGCGCGGCGAACCACCTCGGTGTCGGTCTTGACCACCATGCCGTCGGCCACCGGATAGCCGCAGGAGGCCACCGGCCTGGGCGCCTTCTCGATCTCAACCAGGCACATGCGGCAGTTGCCGGCGATCGAAAGCCGCTCGTGATAGCAAAAGCGCGGGATCTCCCGGCCGGCCTGCTCGCAGGCCTGAAGCACCGAGGAGCCGTTCGGCACCTCGATCTGGATGCCGTCCACCGTGACCTTGGCCATCGCCGCTACTCCGCCGCAACCGGCAGGTTGGATGGGGTAGGCGCCAGCCGCGCCGCCGGATGCGACTGGCGGTAGGCGATTATCCGCTGCTCCATCACCGGGCGGAAATGCCGGATCAGGCCCTGGATCGGCCAGGCGGCGGCATCGCCCAGGGCGCAGATGGTGTGTCCCTCGATCTGCCGGGTGACCTGCTCGAGCATGTCGATCTCCTCCAGCTCGGCGCGACCTGCCACCATCCGGTCCATCACCCGCATCATCCAGCCAGTACCCTCTCGGCACGGGGTGCACTGGCCGCAGCTTTCATGCTTGAAGAAGCGTGCGAAGCGGGCGATCGCCTGGATCACGTCGGTCGACTGGTCCATCACGATCATCGCCGCGGTGCCGAGCCCGGAGCGCTCGGCGCGCAGTGCGTCGAAATCCATCAGCACCGTGTCGCACACCGATTTCGGCAGGATCGGCACCGAGCAGCCGCCCGGGATCACCGCCAGCAGGTTGTCCCAGCCGCCGCGCACGCCGCCGGCATGCCGCTCGATCACCTCGCGCATCGGAATGCCGAGTTCCTCCTCCACCACGCAGGGGCGGTTGACGTGGCCGGACACCGCGAACAGCTTGGTGCCGACATTGTTCGCCCGTCCGAACCCCGCGAACCACGAGGCGCCCCGGCGCAGGATGGTGGAGGCGACGGCGATGCTTTCCACGTTGTTGACGGTTGTCGGACAACCATACAACCCCATCGCCGCCGGGAACGGCGGCTTCATCCGCGGCAGCCCCTTCTTGCCCTCCAGGCTTTCCAGCAGGGCGGTCTCCTCGCCGCAGATATAGGCGCCGGCGCCGAGATGGATGTGGAAGTCGAACTGCCAGCCCGAGCCGCAGGCGTTGGGGCCGATCAGCCCGGCCTCGTATGCCTCGTCGATCGCCCGCTGCAGGTTCTCCGCGACCCTGCGATATTCGCCGCGGATATAGATATAGGCGGTGTGGGCGCCCATCGCGAATGACGCGATCAGCGCGCTCTCGATCAGCTTGTGCGGCTCGTGGCGCAGGATCTCACGGTCCTTGCAGGTGCCAGGCTCGCTCTCGTCGCCGTTGATCACCAGGTAGTGCGGCCGCCCGTCCGAGGTCTTGGGCATGAACGACCATTTCAGCCCGGTCGGAAAGCCGGCGCCGCCACGCCCACGCAGGTTCGAGGCCTTCATCTCGGCGACGATGGCGTCGCGCCCGCGCGCCAGCAGGGCGGCGGTGTTGTCCCAGTCGCCACGGCGGCGCGCGCCGGCCAGGAACGGGTCGTTCTGGCCGTAGATGTTGGTGAAGATCCTGTCCTTGTCGCTCAGCATGGTGACCTCAAGCCTCGGAACCGCTTTCCAGCAGCGTGGTGCGTCCGCCGACCGGCGCCGAGTTGCAGCGGTCGATGGTGGGACCAGGCTTCGGCCGCTCGCCGCGGCGCAGCGCCTCGATCAGCGCCGTCGTGCGCGGCCCGTCCAGATCCTCAAAGAAATCGTCGTTCACCTGCAGCACCGGGGCGTTGGCGCAGGCGCCGAGGCATTCCACCTCGGTCATGGTAAACAGCCCGTCGGCGGAGGTTTCTTCCCAGCCGCGCACGCCGGCCGCAGCCTTGCAGGCGGCCACCACCGCATCCGAGCCCGCCAGCCAGCAGGGGGTGGTGGTGCAGACCTGCAGGTGATGGCGCCCGATCGGCCGGGTGTTGAACATCAGGTAGAAGGTCGCGACCTCGTAGACCCGGATCGGCGGCATGCCGAGCCGATGCGCCACCGCATCCATGCCGACCCGGGGAACCCAGGCGCTGCCGGTCTCGCGTCGCATCTGGTTCTGCACCAGGTAGAGCAGCGCGATCACCCCGCTCGCCTGCCGGCCTTGCGGATAGTGCGACAGGATCCTCACGATCTCCGCCTCGCTTTCGGCATCAAAGGCGAACTGCTCCGGCTGCTGCCCCGGCACGTCATAGGGCACGTGGCCGGGCGTGCCGTGGCCGATATTCTCTGCGGAGGACATGCGCTTACCTGTCGACCTCTCCGAACACCAGGTCGATCGAGCCGATGATCGCCACCGCGTCGGCCAGCATGTGCCGGCGGGCGAGCTCGTCGAACGCCTGCAGGTGGGCGAACCCGGTGGGACGGATCTTGCAGCGATACGGGCGGTTGCTGCCGTCGGCGACGAGATACACCGCGAACTCGCCCTTGGGGCTCTCCACCGCCGTGTAGGTGGCACCGGGAGGCACGTGGTAGCCCTCGGTGTAGAGCTTGAAATGGTGGATCAGTGCCTCCATCGAGCGCTTCATCTCGTGCCGGCTCGGCGGCGTGATCTTGTTGTCCTGCACCTTGATCGGGCCCGGCTGCATCTTCTCCAGGCACTGCCGGACGATCTTCACGCACTCGCGCATCTCGGCCACCCGCACCAGGTAGCGGTCGTAGCAGTCGCCGTTGCGCGCCACCGGCACCGCAAACTCCACCTGGTCGTAGGCGTCATAGGGCCGCGCCCGGCGCAGGTCCCACGGCACGCCGGAGGCACGCAGGTTCGGGCCCGAGAACCCCCAGGCCAGCGCCTGCTCGGCGCTGAACGCGCCGATCCCCACCGTGCGCTGCTTCCAGATCCGGTTGCCGGTCAGCAGGCCCTCGAGATCGTCCAGGAAGGCGGGGAACCGCTCGGTCCAGGCGGCGATCCGCTCCGTGAGGCCCGCCGGCAGGTCGCGGGAAACCCCGCCAGGGCGGAAATAGTTGGCATGGTAGCGCGCGCCGGATGCCGCCTCGTAAAACTCCAGCAGCTTCTCGCGCTCCTCGTAGCCCCACAGCGCCGGCGTCAGCGCCCCGCAATCCAGGCCGAACGAGGTCACGTTCAGCAGGTGGTTCAGCACCCGGGTGATCTCCGCATACATGGTGCGAATCCACTTGGCGCGGATCGGGATCTCCACTCCGAGCAGCTTCTCGGTGGCCAGCGCGAACGCCTGCTCCTCGCACATCGGCGAGACGTAATCGAGGCGGTCGAAATACGGCAGCGCCTTCATGTAGGTCTTGTATTCGATCAGCTTCTCGGTGCCCCGGTGCAGCAGGCCGATATGCGGCGACGCCCGTGCCACCACCTCGCCGTCCATCTGCAGCACCAGCCGCAGCACGCCGTGCGCGGAAGGATGCTGGGGTCCGAAGTTCAGCGAATGGCTGTCGATCTCGACTGTGCGGATCCGCGCCTCCCCTTCGGCGCTGTCCGGCTTCTGGGTGTCTGGGATGTCGTCCCGCAGCACCAGATCGCCGCCAAGCTGGTCGGCCGGAACATGGGCGAGATCGTTCATCGCGCGGCTCCTGCCGGGGAATGGGGATCCTGTCGGTTCTGGTGCGCCTTTTCATCGCCGGGCAGCGTCAGCACGCCTTCCCAGGGCGACTCGAAGTCGAAGTCGCGCAGGTCCTGCACGAGCTTCACCGGCTCATAGACCACCTGCCTGCGATCCACGTCGTAGCGGACCTCGACATAGCCGGTGAGCGGGAAGTCCTTGCGCAGCGGATGGCCCTCGAAGCCGTAATCGGTGAGGATCCGGCGCAGGTCGGGCTGGTCCGAGAACAGCACCCCGAACAGGTCGTAGCACTCGCGCTCCCACCAGGTCGCACTCGGCCAGATCCGGTGCACGGAAGGAACCGGGCTCTGCTCGTCGGTGGTGACGATCACCCGCACGCGCTGATTGCGGGTCACCGAAAGCAGGTTGTAGACCACCTCGAACCGCTCGGCGCGCTCGGGGAAGTCCACCCCGCACAGATCCATCATCTGCTCGAAGCTGAAATGCGGATCGGAACGCAGGATCGTCATCACCGCGAACAATGAGGCGCGACCGCAGCGCACCACCAGTTCGCCCTGTTCCACCGCCGCCGCCGAGATGCCCGGCACCCGCGTCGCAAGCCGGACCGCAAGCGCTCCGAGCTCCGAGCCGGCGCGGGCGACGGCGACCCCCCGCTCGCCCGCTCCTCCTCCCACCGGCTCAGCCACGCACGATGGTCCCGGTGCGCCG
>CAXUNX010000194.1:0-5316 GCA_964252545.1 uncultured Acetobacteraceae bacterium
TCCCCTGACCGCCGGCACCGCGCCGCACGCGTCGCGATCATTCCAGCAGTGTCGCATTTCATGGAATTGTCTTCCAACAAAGCCGAACCGGCGCGGCATAACGCTCCCGCCTGACCAGAGCCTGACAAGCAGGATCGGTCCGGGTGCGACGGCGGGGCTCATCCCCGCCGCCGCTTTCGTGCTTGGATGGAGCGGCGGCGGCGATGATGGCAGGGTGGATCGGCAGCAGGCGCGCGGCCCTGCTTCCCGGCGTGGTGTTCTGTGCAGCCTTGCCCGCCATACACGCCCAGGCACAGCCAGCCCAGAACCAGAACCAAAGCAGCGCCGCCGCCGATGCGCCAGCGGCCGAGCAGATCCAGGTCACCGGGCTTCGCGCCAGCCCGGTGCCGACCACGGCGTCCGAGTTCGCGCCGAGCCAGCCCAGCCTGCAACAAACCGAGCCGACCAGCACCGTCACCGCGGAGACCCTGAGGAAGATCCTGGTGCCCACCGCCGATTACGACGATGTGGTGGCGCTGACCCCGAGTGCGATGAACATCAACCCGGTCGGCCCCGGCCTGCAGCAGGATTTCGGCCAAAGCATACGCGGCCTGCAATACACGGAATTCAGCGTGCTGTTCGACGGCGTGCCGGTGCCGGGTTTCCCGTTCAACCTCGCGCCGCAGCCCGGCGCCTACTTCTTTTCACGCGATTTCGGCAGCGTCACGGTCAACCGGGGGCCGGGACCGGCCTCTGCGATCGGTGCCGCGACCTTCGGCGGATCGGTGGATCTGAGGTCGCCGGATCTTTCCGCCTCGCCGGAGCTCGAAACCTACGGCACGTTCGGCAGCTTCGGCACCAAGCTGTTCGGCGCCGAGGGCTCGTCCGGCTCGCTGTCTCAGCTCGACGGCGCCAAGGCGCTGCTCGATCTCACCCGCGAGGAAAGCGGCGGCGCGCAGTCGGGCTCCGCCACCGAGCGCCGCAACCTGTTCCTGAAATACCAGCAGCCGATCGGCTCCAGCACCACGGTGACTGCCGTGGTCAACCTCGACAACGACCTCACGAAAACCCCGTTCGGCGCCACGCTCGCCAACATGCAACTCTTCGGCCGAAACTACAGCCTGAACTCCGATCCGACCTCGCAATCCTTCAACGGCTACAACCGCGACAACTACACCACCGACTTCGAATATGTCGAAGTGCGCTCGGCGCTCGGCGCCGGCTGGAGCTTGGACAACCACGCCTACACGACGGCGTACTACCAGCGCCACTTCATCACCAACGATCCGGGCGGCACCGCTCCCAACCTGTCCGGCACGATCTATATCGATGGCACCGCCACCGTGGTCGCCAACGACGTGCCGGGCTCGGCCTACCAGCTCGACTACCGCAACTGGGGCGACGTGTTCCGGCTGACTAAGACGACGGCGTACGGCGATCTCAATCTCGGTTTCTGGGCCGAGCGCGAGGGCTTCACCACCAACACCGTGCCGGTCGACTTTACCCGCCACCTGCAGCAATACTCCCTGACTCCGGGACCGGCGCAGTTCACCGCCAAATACTACGCGTCCCTCACCACGGCGCAGCCTTATGCGGAATATGTCTGGAAGCCCTCCAGCAACGTGACGATCACCGGCGGCGTCAAGTACAGCTCGGTCACGCGCTATCTCAGTGGCCCGGTCACCTTGACGGGCGCCCCCGCCGACGACCATGCGACCTTCAACAAGCCGCTGCCGTCGTTCGATGCGAACTGGCGCGTGCAGAACAACTGGTCGCTGTTCGCGCAGGCAGCGGAGGGCTTTCTCACGCCGCAGCTCAACCTGTTCTCGACGACGGCACCGACCTCGGTGCAGCCCTCGACAACCTGGAGCTACCAGGTCGGCACGGTGTTCGAGCGCCGCTGGCTCAAGCTCGGGGTCGACGCCTACGACATCGATTTCCACAACTACATCTCGAGCAACAGCGTGGGCGGCATCACGACCTACTTCAACCAGGGTGGCGCCACCTTCAAGGGCGTCGAGGTGGAAGGCACCGTGACCCTCGGCCACGGCTTCGCCGCCTATGGCAACGGCTCGCTGAACGACAGCAGCTACGGCAACAACGGCAACAATCTTGCCCAGACCCCGCGGCGCACCGCGGCGCTGGCGCTGCTGTACGACAAGGGCGAAATCATCCGCCACAAGGACGAGCTCTTCGGCAACGTCGTGCTGAAGTCGGTGGGTCCCCAGTACGGGCTGGACACTGCGTTTGCCGGACAAGCAGACAAGTTCCCGATCAAGTCCTACAACGAGGTCGATCTCAACGCCGGATACCTGCTGCCGTTGTTCGGCACCCGCATCCGCACCAACGTCAACGTCACCAACCTGTTCAACCACCAGTCGCTGACCGGCTATGACGGGCAGACGCTGGAAGGCGAGGCGCTCTACTGGGTGCAGGCCGGACGCGGCATCTTCTTCTCGGTGGCCGCCTTGCTTTGAGGAAGCTGCTGTTTGCATAGCCACGGCAAGCCACAGGATGCGCACCGTTCGGTGTTCATCCGAACGGTGCGCGGCGTTGCCGGTGGGCGGAAACGAGAGCGTCTGCTCGTGATCCTGACAGGCGACTTCGACGGGAGCGGAACGCACGCTGCGTTGCCGCCCACTGCCATGTCAGGCGTCATGCGGACCGTCCGCCTATGGAAGAGGTTTAAACGAGGGACTGACCTGCTAAAGGGTCACGACGCCTTGGGGTATGGTGTTCTCGGGCAGATCCAGTGTCAGCCGAGCTGACCCTATCTCCGAAACCGTTCCGTTCACCTGGTTGATGGCAAACGATCGCAGCTGGCTCGGAAATACCCGGAGTATTCCTGCCACGAAGTCCGGGCGCGACTCGCCGAGTTCCAGCACATGCAGCACCGTCCCGTCCGCCGACAGTGCGAATTGTGTCGCGATGCCGCTCGCCTGGGAAAACACCAGGTGTTGTATCTCAACCGGCTGCTCGGGATTGGATGTGTCGTAGACTGAGATGGAGCTGTCCGCTGCGTTCACTGTGTAGAGCCAGCGTCCCTGCTTGTCCAAGCGCAACCAGCAGATCGCCTTTCCGGAATTGGTTGCTGTTCGAAGAAAACTCAGACGGCCGACTTCATCCCACTTGTAGACCCCGAGCTGCTCCGTTGTGGCAAAGCCGACATACAGCACCTGGGCGGTTGGATGGGCTGCCAATCCGAGGGCTGCCGGCACGCTTGCGGCGCCGGCTTGCTGCGGCGGGGTCTGCTGATCGATCGGGTAGATGAACCCGTAGGCACCGAGTGCCAGGGCCAGATAGGATCCGATGCTGCCGGAGCTAACGGAGCAGATGAACGTGAACAACCCGGTGTCGGTCGTCAAAGCCTGCGAGGGTGTCGACTGGGGCGGAAGCGGTGTGGCAGTCGACGGGATATCGTAAAGACCGCCAAGGCGGTCGATGCCAAACAAGCTGACGCTCGGGTGTGGGCCAACCACCGTTGCTGGACTGGAATCGGTGCTGGTGACGACGAGGCTGTCGAGGCGCAAGCCAAGCGAGGAGGGAGTTGTTCCGCCCGATCTGAACGGCGAGCCCGGTAGATGCTCAAGCGAGCCATCAGCCAGGATGCGCATCGCGGCAACTGTGTTCGATCCGGCATTGATCGCATAGAGGACGCCTCGAAGCGGGTCGACCACGATCTGCTGGTCGGCCTGCGCCGGACCGACCGCCAAGGTGGGAACGAAATAACCTTCGCCGCGTGTAGGGTATGGTGATCCAGGCAGCGGAGTCAGGCTGCCGTTATCGTGACGCCGGAAGCCGAGGATGCTGTTTCCGCCGCCGGCCGTGATGTTGCTCTGCACGTAGACGATGTTGGTCGGCAGCGCCCGGCGCTGGGCGGTGAGCGTCTTGAGCAGGCTTTCCTGCTGATCCACAAGCCTCGCTACCAGATCTTGCTCCTCGGCGTCGGCGTTCCGCGACGCTCCGAGGAAGGTCCCGGCAGCAAGCAAAGCAGGAGCCGATTTAATGAGTGTCCGTTTGGACACGTTCGCCAGGGGACTCATCGACGTTCCTCCGATCAACCTTCTGCCGGGATCAACTCAGCCCGGCTGACAGGGTCTTCGGTTACCGGAGCGGCAAGGTTACGGACCGGAGCAAAATCCGGCATCAGAGACCACGTGCCACCTTTAACTCGGCCGCCGGCCTGAGGCGCCAATTCGTTGTCGCCGCTTGAGCATGCGCTCGGGTGGTGCCTCGACCGGTTCACACCCGACGGGTGCAGGAACTGCCTGCAACAACGCGGGCGGCAAGCGGTCGATTTGGGTCCGCTCTAGTGCAGGCCTTGGCAGAAGCGGGCCATCCGCACGCAGGCTTCCCGCAACGCCTCGTCGTCTGCCGCCACGCTGAGCCGCAGGTAGGGGCTCATCCCGAACGCCGCTCCGTGCACCACCGCGACCTGCTGCTCCTCGAGCAGCGCGCCCGCGAAATCCTCGTCGCTGTTGATCGAGGCGCCGCCGGCGCTGGTCCGGCCCAGGCAGCCCGCGATCCCGGGATAGGCATAGAACGCACCGTGCGGCATCGCGCAGCTGACGCCCGGCATCGCCCGCAGCGCCGACACCACCTGGTCGCGCCGCCGGCGATAGGTCTCGCGCATCGCCACGATCAGCTCGCGCCCGCCCTCCAGCGCCGCCACCGCCGCCGCCTGGCTGATGCTGCTGGCGCCCGAGGTGGCATGGCTCTGCACCGTGGTCATGGCCTTGATCAACCGGGGCGGGCCGCCGCAATAGCCGATCCGCCAGCCGGTCATCGCGTAGCTCTTGGAGACGCCGTTCACGGTCAGCACCCGGTCGTGCAGGTTGGGTGCGACCTGCGCCAGCGAGGCGTGCGGCGGCCCGTCAAAGATCAGGTGCTCGTAGATCTCGTCGGACAGCACCCAGATCTCGGGATGGCGCTCGAGCACCGAGGCCAGTGCCCGCATCTGGTCCGGCCCGCACGTGGCCCCGGAGGGATTGTTGGGGTGATTGAGGATGACCCAGCGGGTGCGCGGGGTGATCGCCTGCTCGAGCGCCTCCGGGGTCAGCCGGAAGCCGCCGCTTTCCGGGCATTGCGGATGCACCGGGCGGCCGCCCAGCAGCTGCGCGATCAGCGGGTAGCTCGCCCAGTACGGCGCCGGGATCACCACCTCGTCGCCCGGCTCCAGCGTCGCCATCAGCGCGTTGAACACGATCTGCTTGGCGCCGTTGCAAACCATCACCGCGTCAGGGGCGAACTCGAGCCCGTTCTCGCGCGCGAACTTCGCGCGCCCCGCCTGCTTCAGCGCCGCCGTGCCGTCGGTGGGAGGATACTTGGTCTGCCCCT
>CAXUNX010000195.1:0-5309 GCA_964252545.1 uncultured Acetobacteraceae bacterium
CTGTAAATCCGCTGGCGTACGCCTACGTTGGTTCGAATCCAACCCCCTCCACCAGCGTCGCGGCGCCCATTCTGAATGCTCGGCAGGATGGATCCGCCCGGAGAGCAAAATTGGCCTGCCTGGTGATCCAGACCGCTCGCCTGGTGCTGCGTCCGCCACAGGCCGGCGATCTGGACGGGTGGTCGGCGTTTTCCGCCGACGAGGACGCCATGCGGTTCCTTGGCGGCGTGCAGGCGCGATCGGTCGCGTGGCGCGGCATGGCCGCCACCGCCGGAAGCTGGTCGCTGCAGGGGTTCGGCATGTTCTCGGTTCTGCTGCGCGACACCGGCGAGTGGATCGGCCGGGTCGGTCCGTTGCGCCCGGAAGGCTGGCCGGTCGCCGAGATCGGCTGGGGGATCCTGCCTCGGTTCTGGCGACGCGGCTTGGCGCTCGAAGCGGCCGGCGCCGCGGCGTCGTTCGCCTTTGACCAGCTCGCCTGGGAGGCCATCGGCCACGTGATCGACCCGCAGAACCACGCCTCGATCGCTCTGGCGCAAGCGCTCGGCTCCCGGCATCGCGGCGCGACGAGCCTTCCGGAGCCCTACACCAGCAACAGGGTCGATCTGTGGGGCCAGGACCGGGCCGCGTGGCACGCCCGAGCCGGCGGCGCGTGAGCCTCCGGCCGGACCCTGGGCCGGGCAGCGACGCCGGACTGGTCCTCGCGGCCGCCCGCAAACATTGCCTCGCCGCTGCGGCCTGGCTACCAAACCTGTGCAGGACGCGGATCGGCTGCGGTTGGCGGGGCGGAGCACGATGAGCACGATGAGCCTGGTGACCCCGGCCGCCTGGATGCACCGCTCCTATGGCTATCATCCCGGCTTCGGGCTGCATCACGGCTATGGCGGCGGATCCTGGGTCGGCCACCTGGTGGTGTCCTCGATCATCCACGGCCTGATCTACGGCGCGATCTTCCGGATGCTGCGGCATCTCAGCCTCGGCGAGATCGTGGTGATCGCCGTGGTGGTGATCGGGCTGCTTTATGCCTGGAACCGCGACCGGGGATTTCGTCGGTGGTGAGCACGGGCATCCCTGGACCCTCGGCCGCGTTGGACGCGCGGCAACAACGGGAGAGCGGTGATGGCGGCAGCCAAAGAGAAGACCTTGCGCGACGCGTTCTACGAGACGCTCAAGGATGTGTACTACGCCGAAAAGCAGTCCGTCCGGGCGCTGAAGAAATCCGCCAAGGCGGCTAAATCGTCCGAGCTCAAGCGGGCGTTCGAGACGCACGGCGAGGAAAGCGCCCACCAGGTCGAACGGCTGGTGCAGGTGTTCGAGATCCTCGGCAAGCCGGCCCGCGCCAAGACCTGCGAGGCGATGCAGGGCCTGACGTCGGAGATGGAGGAGGACCTCGAGGATTTCGGCGACACCGAGGCGGCCGACGACGTGCTGATCGGCTGCGCCCAGGCGGTCGAGCATTACGAGATCGCCCGCTACGGCCTGCTCAGCAGCTGGGCCAGGAAGCTCGGCCTCGGCGACGCCGAGACGCTGCTGCGCGAGACCCTGGAAGAAGAAAAGCGCGCCGATCAGTTGCTGAACGAGATCGGCGAGAGATCGTCCGACGCAGCCGCCGCCTAGAGCCAGAACAACACGCCGGAACATGCGCCGTAAGCCCATGCGAACGGAGCATGCTCGAATGCTGCGGCACCAGCCATGAACAACGGCCGGTTGCCGCGGGCGGGCCGCCCCACGGAGCCGCTATTCTCCTACGGCACCCTGCAGGACGAGGCGGTCCAGCGCTCCTGCTATGGCCGCATCCTGGTCGGCACCCCCGACCGCCTCAGCTTCTACCGGCGATCCACGCTGGTCGTATCCGACCCCTGCGGCGCTGCAGCACCCGAATCCTATCCGGTGATCGATCCCAGCGGCAACCGTACCGACCAGGTGGCCGGCATGGTGTTCCATCTCACCGGAGCGGAGCTCGAGGCGACCGACCGCTACGAAGGCCGCGAGTACCGCCGAGCCATGCTGCGGCTCGATTCCGGGCTGCAGGCCTGGGTCTACCTGCGGCGGGCCCAACACAGGCCGGCCGTCGCTTCACCGCCTGCCGGAGATATCCCCGGCAGCCCGGATGCGACGCCGCCACACCAGCATCGCGATCAACATCGATAGGGTGCAGGCCATCGCCCGCAAGAGGCCAAGCCCCAGGGCGTGACGGCTCGCGAACGCGTCGCCGAACGGTGTCGCGGCACAGCGTTCGGCCAGGATCGCGCACCAGTAAGCGACCGGCGCCACCCCCAACCATCGCACCCGCGCGGCGAGCAGCAAGCCGAGCAGCCCCGGCAGCAAGACGGCCGCCGGGAACAGGCCGAGCTCGCGGGAGGCGAGATCGCCGCCCGTGGTGCCGAACAACCCCGCAAGCAGCATCGCCGCCCAGTATCGCCGCTCGATCAGGGGCGAGGCGCTGCCTGGTGCTGCAGGGCGCGTCGTGGCCGCCATGGCCAGTGCGCAGGCTCCAAGAACCGCGGAGGCGGCGGCGTAGCCCAGCTGCAGGTCATGGGTGATGAAATCGGCCAGGTTGGTCGCGGCAGCCCGCAGAACCACGACGGCGGTCCAGTAGCAAAGCTCGGTGCGCATGCCGAAGCGGCGATCGCCGCCGATCGCAAGCACGCAGATGCAGATCAAGGAGGCGGCGCTCGCGGTGCGGCCGAGCCCGATCCCGTCCACCCACGCGTCGCCCAGGTTGGTGCCGAAAGCGCTGGCCGCGAACATCGCCAGCCAGAAGGTGATCCCGGTGTCGAGCGCGCGCGGAGCGGCGATGCTCCGGCCCACCGACAACCGGTGTCCGGCATGCCCGAACGGCAGCGCTCCGGCAGCGGCACCTCGGGCGAGAACATCGTCGCGCATGCTCATGCACGCGGCATAGGCGAGGCTCCAGCTGGCGGCCAGGCTTTCGGTACGACCGTTTGATGACAGGCAGGCGTTTGGTGACAAGCAGGCCGGGCACGATCCGCAGACCGGATCAGGCCGCGTCCACCTCCACACATGCCGCACCGGCGCGCAGAGCGCCAACAACACAGGCCTGCGCGCATCCCCCGTCGCGCAGCATCGCCAGCACGCCCTCCGCGGCCTGCCCATCGACTGCCACCAGCAGGCCGCCGCTGGTTTGCGGATCGCACAGCAGGTCGCGCTGCCAGTCGGCGAGGCCGGATCGAAGCCGCACCGCGTCAGCATAGCTCGCCCAGTTGCGCCCGGCCGCACCGGTCCTGGTTCCCTCCCGCGCCAGCGCGGCCGCACCTGGAAGCAGCGGCACGTCGCGCATCATCAGCCTCGCCGCGACGTTGGAGCCACGGCACATCTCCAGCGTGTGCCCGAGCAGCCCGAAGCCGGTGACGTCGGTGACCGCATGCACCCCCGGCTGATCCGCCAGCAGCCTGCCCGCGCGGTTGAGCTGGGTGGTCGAGGCGATCATCGCCGCATAGCCCGCATCGTCGAGCCTGTTCTGCTTCAACGCGGCGCTGAACACGCCGACGCCGAGGCCCTTGCTCAGGACGAGGCGGTCGCCCGCCCGCGCCGTGCTGTTGCGGAGCACGCGGTCTGGATGCACCAGCCCCAGCGCCACCAGCCCGTAGATCGGCTCGGAACTGTCGATCGAGTGGCCGCCCGCGACCGGGATGCCGGCTGCGGCGCAGACCGCGGCTCCCCCGGCGATGATCTTGCGCACGCTTTCCATGCTGATCTTGCCGACCGGCATGCCGACGATGGCCAGCGCCATCACCGGCGTGCCGCCCATCGCATAGATGTCGGACAGCGCGTTGGTCGCGGCGATGCGTCCGAAATCATAGGGATCATCGACCACCGGCGTGAAGAAGTCGGTGGTGGCGACCAGCGCCTGGGTGTCGTTCAACCGGTACACCGCGGCGTCGTCGCCGGTCTCGGTTCCGACCATCAGGTTCGCGAACGCGGCCGAGGCCGGCATCTCGGCCAGGATCTGCTGCAGCACCGAAGGTGCAAGCTTGCATCCGCAACCGCCGCCATGCGCCAGCGTCGTCAGCCGGGCGTCGATCTGGTTCATGCAGGCCTTCCCTTTGTTGACGCGCAAGCGGCGCCATCTAGTAGTGGAGCGCTGTTCGAACCGGGAGGATGCAAGCTGGACGAACAGGTGCCCCCGCGGGCAAATCTGCGTGCGCTGCCTCAGCTTCAGAAGCTGCTTGAGCTGGCCGACGCCGAGCGCCCGGTAAGCGATCACGTCGCACGCGGCACGCTGGTGGCCGCCCTACGTATGACGCTCGACGAGGCGCGCGCATCACTGCTGCTGGACCCGGCCCGCCCGGCGCCCTCACCCTCCTTCCTGCTCGCGCGTGCCGCGCAGCACGTCGCGGCACGGCATTCCCCGGTGCTCCGCCGCGTCATCAACGCGACCGGCATCGTGCTGCACACCAACCTGGGTCGCGCGCCGCTCGCGCCCGCCGCCCTCCGCGCGGTTCTGGAGGTGGGGCGCGGCTTCTCCAATCTCGAGTTCGACCTTGCGGCCGGACAGCGCGGCGAACGCACCCAGGGGATCGCGCCCTTGCTGGGCGAACTGACCGGTGCTGCGGCAACAATCGCCGTCAACAACGCCGCGGCCGCGGTGCTGCTGGCGTTGAGCGGCCTTGCGGCCGGCGGCGAGGTGATCGTGGCGCGCGGCGAGCTGGTGGAGATCGGCGGCGGCTTCCGCATTCCCGACGTGATCCAGCAGGGCGGCGCGCGCCTGGTCGAGGTCGGCACCACCAACAAGACGCGGCTCGCCGACTACGCCGCCGCGATCACCCCGCAGACGCGCATGCTGCTGAAGGTGCACCAGAGCAACTACCGCGTGGTCGGCTTCACCGCGGAGGCCCAGCTCGCCGAGCTCGCCATCCTGGCGCAGGAGCGCGGGCTGCTGCTGATGCACGATCTCGGCAGCGGCGCGCTGCTTGATCTGCAGCGGCTCGGCCGCCCGGCGGAGCCCACCGTGCAACAGTCGCTGGCGGCCGGCGCGGACCTGGTGGCGTTCAGCGGCGACAAGCTGATGGGCGGCCCGCAAGCCGGCCTGCTGGCCGGAAGCGAGGCGGCGATCGGGCCGTTGCGCCGGCATCCGCTCATGCGCGCCGTTCGCGCGGACAAGATGTGCCTCGCAGCTCTCGAGGCCACGCTGATGCTCTACCGAGACCAGCAGGATGCGGTCCTTCTGCCGCACCACCTCGTTGACGGCGAGCGCGACGGAGGAGGTCGGGACGTCGGCGATCGCGTCCACGCCGTCCACGTCGATCCAGTGCCGCGCGATGGCGGTGCCGATGTCGGGCTTGTTCTGG
>CAXUNX010000196.1:0-5280 GCA_964252545.1 uncultured Acetobacteraceae bacterium
CTGCTGCTGCGCTCGCGCCATGGCTGCCGGGTGGTGCATTGCGCGACCCGGATCCTGCCCGGACCGAGAAGCCCGTCGCTGCTGCCGTTCGACCTCACCGTGCTGCCGGTTGAGCGCTCCGCCAACAAGCTGGCGCAAAGCGAGCGGGTGATCCCGGTGCTGGGCACGCCGCACGTGGTCTCGCCCGGGCTGCTGGCACGGGCGCGCGACCTGTGGGCCGAGCGGCTGTCGCACCTGCCGCGGCCCAGGGTGATGCTGCTGTTCGGCGGATCCGACCAGAAGGCGGCGTTCGCGCTGGGACAGCGGCTGACCGGGCTCGCGCGCGAATCACAGGGCTGCGTCATGGCCTCGGTGCTGCCATCCGGCCGCCGGGCTGCGGATGCGCTGGCGGCGGGGCTCGCCGATTGCCTGCACCTGATCTACCGCGACGGCGAGCCGGGAGATAACCCGACGCTGGGTTTTCTGGGCCATGCCGATGCCGTGGTGGCCGCAGGCGTGCATGCAAGGGCGCTCTCCGAAGCCTGCGCCGCGGCGGCGCCGGTGTTCGTGGCGCAAGCCGGCAACGAGGGCCGGGCGATGCGCGGATTGATCGAGCGCATGATCCAGGCCGAACAGGTGCGGCCGCTGCACGACACCGTGTCGCCCTGGCCGAGGCAGCCGCTCGACGAGGCGGGACGCATCGCGCGCGAGATCCGCAAGCGCTTCGGCAAGGTGGGGCTGCGGAGTGACGAATGATTGGCTTGCGCGGACTTCACCCTTGGGTCTAGCTTTGCCACCCTCAGTTGAGAATGATTTGCAAGAGGCTCCCGTGGACGGTGAAACGAGCATAATCGCTCGCAATTGTGAGCGTGCCGTCGTGACCGCCTATCGCGAACTGCGCGGTTGCGGGACCCCGGACATCCAGGCGTTCCATGCCTGCACCACGCTGTATCGCATCCATCACCCGGAATCCTCGATCAACGAGGCCCGCCGGCTGGTCGCGGAATGGGTTGACCATCACGTGGTCCGCAACGCCGCCGGCCCGACTTCCGGCTGCGACTGCGACTGACCCCGCGCTCTCCGCCGGGCTCCGTTCCGCACCCGCCGCCACACCTCATCGCTGGGCGAGCGGCACCAGATCGCGCTGGGCAGAGCCCGTATAGATCTGCCGGGGACGTCCGATCCGCTGGCCGGGCTCCTCGATCATCTCCTTCCACTGGCTGATCCATCCCGCGGTGCGCGCCACCGCGAACAGCACGGTGAACATGCTGGTCGGGATCCCCATCGCCTTGAGGATGATGCCCGAATAGAAATCGACGTTCGGGTAGAGCTTGCGGGAAACGAAATACTCGTCCTCGATGGCGATGCGCTCGAGTTCCACCGCAAGCTCCAGCAGCGGCTCGTCCTTGATGCCGAGTTCGCCCAGCACCTCGTGGCAGGTCGCCTGC
This sequence comes from uncultured Acetobacteraceae bacterium, assembly GCA_964252545.1. Taxonomy (GTDB): domain Bacteria; phylum Pseudomonadota; class Alphaproteobacteria; order Acetobacterales; family Acetobacteraceae; genus Lichenicoccus. Next base: position 1,428 of record CAXUNX010000196.1, read on the forward strand.
ATGATCTTGGCGCGCGGATCGAAGTTCTTGTAGACGCGGTGGCCGAAGCCCATCAGCTTCACGCCGCTGCTCTTGTCCTTCACCTTCTTGATGAAGTCCGGGATGTGGTCCTTGCTGCCGATCTCGGTGAGCATCTTCAGCACCGCCTCGTTGGCGCCGCCATGCGCGGGCCCCCAGAGCGAGGCGATGCCCGCGGCGATACAGGCGAACGGGTTTGCGCCGGTGGAGCCGGCCAGGCGAACCGTGCTGGTCGAGGCGTTCTGCTCGTGGTCCGCGTGCAGGATCAGGATGCGGTCCATCGCGCGCGCCAGCACCGGGCTCACCTGGTAGGGCGCCGACGGCATCGCGAACATCATGTGCAGGAAGTTCTCGGCATAGCCGAGCTCGTTGCGCGGATAGATGAACGGCATGCCCTGGGTGTATTTGTAGGTCCAGGCGGCGATGGTCGGCATCTTGGCGATCAGCCGGAGCGCCGAAAGCTCGCGGTGGGCGGGATCGTTGATGTCGAGGCTGTCGTGATAGAAGGCCGACAACGCCCCGACCACGCCGCAGATCACCGCCATCGGATGCGCGTCACGCTGGAAGCCGTTGTAGAAATGGCGAAGCTGCTCGTGCAGCATGGTGTGGATGGTGACCTGTCCGACGAACGCCTTGTGCTCGGACTGGCTCGGCATCTCGCCGTTCAGCAGCAGGAACGCCACCTCCGGGAACGTCGCCTTTTCGGCGAGCTGGGCGATCGGATAGCCGCGGTGCAGCAGCACGCCCTCGTCGCCGTCGATATAGGTGATCTTGCTTTCGCAGGCCGCCGTGGCCCCGTACGCGGGATCGTAGGTGAAGATCCCAAGCCCGGCATGCAGTTTGCGGATGTCCGCAACCGCGGGCCCGAGCGTGCCGGTGAGCAGCGGCAGCTTGGCCGACTGTCCGGTGGCATCCAGGCTGACGGTGATGGAGGAGTTGGCGGTCGCGCTCATGGGATGTTCCTGTTCTGACCGGGGCCGACGCGATAAACGCGCAGGCAATGCATCCGCGCCGATGCAGTGCGTGCCGCTGCAGATTTATGGTGAAGCGTTCCGACTGGCAACGCCTGCCGCCGCCGAAACAGGCCGGGCTCAGGGACGCAGGATGTCCCGCAGCGAGGCATGCGAGGCGTCCAGCCCCGACCAGTCGCCCGCCACCTCGAACAGCGCCAGAGTGCAGGTGGGAAAGCGCTCCGCGAGCAGTGGGCCGCCGCCGCCGCCGGCGAGTTCGAGCGCCAGCGCATGCAGGCCGGGATTATGGCCGATCAGCAGAAGGCCGCCGAGGGCTGCTTCCTGTTCGCGCAACAGCGCGAGCAGCGTGCCGGCGCTTGCCAGATACATCGCCTCCATCAGTTGGCGCCGGGTGCCCCCCTGCGGATCCGGCGCCGCGGGAGGGTGCGAGGGTGCTGCGCGCAGCAGCTCGAAGGTTTCACAGGTGCGCCGCGAGGTGCTGACCAGGGCAAGCTCCGGCATCAGGCCGCGGCTGTTCAGCACGGCGCCCAGCGCCGCCGCATCGCGGCGCCCGCGCGCCGAGAGCGGCCGCTCGTGGTCGAGGGCGTCGGACGCCTCGGCCGCGGATGCCACCGCCTCCGCGTGCCGAAGCAGCAGCAATCGACGCCCGGCCGTCATGCGCGGCTGCTGGCCGGAAGATTCCGGGAAGGCTGCTGCTCCTGTTCCTGCTGTTGTGCGATCAGCTCGTGGTGGCGGATCACCTCGCGGATCACGAACGCCAGGAACTTCTCCGCGAAATCCGGATCGAGGCGCGCTTCGCGTGCGAGCTGGCGAAGGCGTGCCACCTGCCGCACCTCGCGCTCGGGATCAGCCGGCGGCATGGCGTGGCGGGCCTTGAGCTCGCCCACCGCCTTGGTGCAGCGGAAACGCTCGGCCAGCATGTGGATCAGCGCCGCATCGATGTTGTCGATGCTGCCGCGCAGCGCCTGCAGCTCGGCCTGCGCCGGACTGCGCACCTCATCACCGGCCGGGTGACGGGCCGCGAGCTGCCTCGATGCGGTATTGGCCACTGCCGTCTCGCTCCCTCGCCGCCGGTTGAACCCTGCCGTGAGTCCCCGGCGGTTGTGCGGGATCCGGGCCGCAGCCACAAGCCCGATCAGAGATCGATACGAGTGATCCGGTCAGAGATCGATCCAGGCGAGATGGCCGCCCTTGCCCGCGCCGGTGTCGGTGAAGATCGCGGTGCCGCCATTGCGGCCCTGCTTCACCCACGGCCTGCCGTCGGTGCTGCGCCGGTCATGGCCGCAATACACGGTGAAGCCGTGCGGGATGTGGTCCACCCAGTTCAGGCGCCGTTCCGGATAGCCGTCCTCCTGCATCCGCCCGGTGATCTCGCCGAACAGCGCGCGCGACAACAGCGGGGTGACCCGGCCGAGCGGTGCCGGCGGATCCTGCTCCAGCATCCCGGTATGGAAGCCGCCATGCACGAAGATGCGCGACCCCAGCACCAGCCAGGCCGGAGCCCGTCCGATCTCCAGCAGTGCCCGCGCCCGCAACGCCGGGTCCTCGAGCTGGGCGAGGGTGGCCTCGAGCGGCGCATCCGGGCGCATCCGGTGGCCGGACAGCGCGCGGCCGAGCTTGCGGTCGTGGTTGCCGAGCAGAAACAGGCCGCGCTGTTCGTCGATCAGCTGGAACATGATCCGCAAGGTCGCGGCACTGGACGGCCCGTGATCGATCAGGTCGCCGAGCTGGATGATGAAGCGCTCGGTGGCGGCCGCGTGGGCGAAGGCGCGGGCATCGCCGTGCACGTCGCCCACCACCCGCAGCGACCGCTGCCGCAACATCTGCTGCAAGGCGGGGCCCGGGGGCGCCGGGCTGCTGCCTCCCGCCAGAGCCGGAAGATCAGCCATGCCGACCGGAAGACAACAGCCTCGGACGGCCATGCTTCGTGCCATGCGCCGCCATGATCCTGTTGTGCCCCTCTCCGGGTCCGACTGTTCTGGGCCGAGATACCCTGGAATCAGATACCCTGGGACCAGATACCCTGGCCCAACATGGTGTGGCCCTAGCATCAACTGCCGAGAACAGCCGGGGTTCTCGGATCACCGGCGTTGCCCGCCAGCGCCCGGCCGGGAGGGTTGCGGCGCGAGCCCGAAACTGAACAGCCGGTTGCTGCCGAGCAGGAATGCACGGCCGCCGCGGGGAAACAGCTGGGCGATGGGCGGGCTGCTGACGTCCAGCCCACCGGTATAGGCGCCGAACGCCGGCAGCATCAGCCGCCGGCTGTCTGCCACGAAGCAGGGTCGGCTGATGCTGCCGCCGCGGGTGGCGATGCGCGCCTTGGGGTGGTGGTGGCCGCATAGCTCCGCCTGCTCCGCCCCCAGGCCGCCCGCCGCCTGGTGACGAAAGCGCAGCGGTCCCATCCCGAACTCGAGCCCGTGCTCGCCCGGGAACTCCTTGGGCGCCGTGGGATCGTGGTTGCCCAGCACCCAGACCAGCCTGGCCGCCGCGGCAACCCGGCGCATGCGCTCGGCGTCGGGGGGCAGCAGGCGCCCGGACCCGCCGCGGTCATGGAAGCTGTCGCCGAGTGCGACCACGATCTCCGGGCGCCAGTGCGCAAGCCGCGTCAGCAACCGGTCCAGCGTGATCCGGGTGTCCCAGGGCGGCACCAGGGCGCCGCCGCGCGCAAGCGCGCTGCCCTTTTCCAGATGCAGGTCGGCAACCGCCAGCAGCCTTGCTGCGGGCCAGAACAGCACCCCGGCCGGATCAAGCATCAGCCGCTCGCCGGCAAGCTCCACCGGAGCAGCGCTCATGGCCGGCGCACAGAGCCCTGCTTGCTGCGGGCGCTGGTTCCGCCGCCGCGCCCGGCCGAGCGGGCGGCCCGC
>CAXUNX010000197.1:0-5279 GCA_964252545.1 uncultured Acetobacteraceae bacterium
GCTCCGGTTCATTTCACCTTGGATATCGGCAACGAGATCCTGGCGGTGGGTTCTGGTCGCGGCTGTTGCGCGAACTTTGGGTGAAATCCGGCTTTGTTTATGCGGTCGGCGGCCATTTCGACTGGTCGCGCACCCGATCTTGCGACAACCCCGGTCACGCTGCAGGCGGCCGTCCGGACGTGGCTGCGGCCGGACGACATGGCGGAGATCAACAAAGCGGCGCCGCTTGGATCGGGTTGATCCCAGAACCGGGTCACGACGACACGCTGACGCTTCTTGTTGCCGAAACTGTGGGTTGTCGGCGCGGGCGGCTAGACGATCCGCGTGCGGACCGAGCCCACGCCCTCGATATGGCCCTCGAGCAGGTCGCCGCGCACCACCGGGCCTACGCCGGCGGGGGTGCCGGTGAAGATCAGGTCGCCGGCCTCGAGGCGGACCAGGCGGGAAAGCGCGGCGATGGTCTCGGCGACCGTCCAGCTCATCTGCGACAGGTCGCCGGCCTGACGCAACGCCGCGTTGACGTGCAGGATGATCCGGCCGGAGCGCGGGTTGACCGCAGGCGACGCGGGAACCAGGACACCGATCGGCGCCGAATGATCGAAGCCTTTGGCCATGTCCCAGGGCCGGCCGGTCTTCTTGGCTTCCGCCTGCAGGTCACGGCGGGTCATGTCCAGGCCCACCGCATAGCCCCAGACATGGTCGAGAGCATGCTCAGCTTCGATGTCGGCGCCGCCGGATCGCAGTGCCGCCACCAGCTCGATCTCGTGCTCGAGCGCTGCGGTCGCTGGAGGATAGGGCATGTCTGCGTCGCGGGTGAGCACGGTGTCTGCGGGCTTGCAGAAGAAGAAGGGGGGCTCGCGATCGGGATCGCCGCCCATCTCCCGGGCATGCTCGGCGTAGTTCCGGCCGACGCAGTAGATCCTGCGTATGCGAAAGGGCGTGCCATCGGCGGTGGGGATGGTGATGTCGGTCATCACCCGAGGATAGCAGAGTTGCCTTGGTTGCGCTTGCGCCGGATGCCAAATCTGGCCATATCCAGGCCGCCGATCAGGTTGCATAGACCGGACGGTAATTCGCACGCGGGGCGGTTCTGGTGTTCGTTCGCGAACAGGGATCCCGCGGAGGCACAACCAGACAGGAAAGGACACGCCGATGGCGATGCCCGATTTCACGATGCGTCAGCTGCTCGAGGCCGGCGTTCATTTCGGCCACCACACCCGCCGCTGGAACCCGCGCATGTCGCCGTTCCTGTTCGGAGTGCGGAACCAGGTACACATCATCGACCTGCAGCAGACCGTTCCCATGCTTGATCGTGCCCTCAAGGCGGTACGCGACACCGTGGCAGGCGGCGGCCGCGTCCTGTTCGTCGGCACCAAGCGGGCGGCCGCGGAGCACGTCGCGGACTCCGCCAAGCGCTGCGGCCAGTATTACGTGAACCATCGCTGGCTCGGCGGCATGCTGACGAACTGGAAGACCATCACCGGCTCGATTAAGCGTCTGCGCCAGATCGAGGACATGCTCAGCGGCGACACCCAGGGCCTCACCAAGAAGGAGATCCTGGAGATCACCCGCGACCAGGAGAAGCTGGAGCGTTCGCTCGGCGGCATCAAGGAAATGGGCGGCCTTCCGGACATCCTGTTCATTATCGACACCAACAAGGAGAAGCTGGCGGTCGAGGAGGCGAACAAGCTGGGCATCCCGGTGATCGCCGTGCTGGACAGCAATTCGGATCCGTTTGGCGTGACCTTCCCGATCCCGGGAAACGACGACGCGATCCGCGCCATCACGCTGTATTGCGACCTGATCTCCTCCGCTGTGCTTGACGGCATCAGCGCCGAGCTTGGCGCATCCGGCCAGGATTACGGCGCCGCCGAGGAGCTGCCGGTGGAGCTGGCGCCGGAGCTGTCTGCGTCCGAGAACGTGCACGAGGCGCTGCCGTCGGAGAATGGCGCCGTTCTCGCAAGCTAGCGACGAGGCGGCCGCGTCCGGCGGCCCGGTTTCGGGGAAATGAAGTGCGAGCGCGCCCAGCCAGGGTTTGGCCCGGGCGTGCTGCATGTGTTTGAGGAAGTATGTTGATGGCTGAGATCACGGCGGCACTGGTCAAGAGCCTGCGTGAGAAGACCGGCGCGGGCATGATGGATTGCAAGCGGGCGCTGGGAGAGACCGGCGGCGACACCGAGCAGGCGGTCGACTGGCTGCGCAAGAAGGGCTTGGCGACTGCGGCGAAGAAGTCCGGGCGGGTGACCGCCGAGGGCCTCGTGGGTGTCGCCTCCGTGCCGCAGGCCGCGGCGATGGTGGAGGTGAACGCCGAAACCGATTTCGTGGCGCGCAACGACAGCTTCCAGGCTTTCGTGGAGAACGTCGCGCAGGCGGCACTTGCGGTCGGCGACAATCTCGAGACGCTGCGCGCCGCGCCGCTGCCTTCCGGCCGTTCGGTGGCCGAGGAGATGACGCACCTGATCGCCACCATCGGCGAGAACATGTCGCTGAGGCGTGCCCGGGTGCTTCGGGTGAAGTCGGGTGTTGTCGCCACCTACGTGCACAAGGTGCTGCGGCCGGGCTTGGGAAAGATCGGCGTGCTTGCGGCGATCGAGGCGGCAGGCGAGAGCGAAGCACTGGAGCTGCTTGGCCGCCAGATCGGCATGCATGTCGCGGCCACTCGGCCGGCCGCGCTGGACATCAACGGCGTCGATCCGGCAGCCCTCGAGCGGGAGCGCGCGGTGCTGGTGGAACAAGCGCGAGCTTCGGGCAAGCCCGACGCGATCATCGAGAAGATGGTCGATGGCCGGGTGCGCAAATATTACGAGGAGGTCGTGCTGCTGGAGCAGGTCTGGGTGCATGACGGCGAAAGCCGGGTGCGCGCGATCATCAAGAAGTCGGGCGGCGCACTGGTCGGGTTCGACCGTTTCCAGCTTGGAGAAGGCATCGAGAAGGGGAGCGACGATTTCGCCGCCGAGGTCGCTGCTGCCGCCGGCCTGTAGGGCGGCTTGATCCCACCAGACGATTTGCGTTCGATGGGATGATGCTCCGGGTGACGCCTTGCTCGATGCGGGCGCTGCCTGCTGCAGGGTGAAGGGGCTTGGTCCGGCGCCTGGCCGTGACGCGTGGAAGCGGGAGGTCCTGGCATGGAGTGGGAAGCGCCTGCATTGGTGCTTTCTGCTGCACCCTATGGTGAGAGCGGTCTTGTCGCCCATGTGCTGTCCGAGTCGCATGGAGCCTACCGGGGACTGGTACGCGGCGGCGCTTCGCGGCGTCAGGCTGCGGTATGGCAGGCCGGCAACCTCATATCGGCCCGGTGGTTCGCACGGCTGCCGGAGCAGCTCGGCACCATCTCTGCGGAGCTGGTGCATCCCTCGGCGGCCCTGGTGCTGGACCATCGCCTGTGTCTGGCGATGCTTTCGGCCTGCTGCGCCGTAGCCGACGACGCGCTGCCGGAGCGCGAGCCGCACCCGAGGCTGTTCCAGGGTCTGCTTCATCTGCTCACCCTGCTGAGCCTGGATCCGGTGGCGGGAGCGCGGTCGGGCCTGTCGCTGGTGGTGCGGTGGGAGGTGCAGGTCCTGGCCGATCTTGGCTTCGGCCTTGACCTGTCATGCTGCGCGGTGAGCGGCAGCACGCAGGCGCTGGGCTTCGTGTCTCCCCGCACCGGACGCGCGGTTGCCGCTGCGGCGGCGGGAGAATGGCGGCAGCGTCTGCTGCCGCTCCCCGCCCTGATGCTGGACCAGGATGCGTTGGGCAACGAAGCGGAGTGGCGCGACGGGTTGCGGCTGACCGGCCATTTCCTGGCCCGCGACGTGTTCGGCCAGCGTCATCGTCCGCTTCCGGCCGCCCGTTCACGCCTGCTGGAGATAGTCGAGCGCCTTTCAGCCCCACCCGTCGAGACCAGCGGCGAGGCGCCGCCCTAGGGCCATGCCCTAGGCCGGATAGTCGGCGCCGGTGGTCACGTCCTTCCAGTTGTCGAAGTCGGCCCGCATGGTGTCGAGCTTCTTGTAGGCAAGGTCGAGCGCCATCTTTCCGAGCAGCAGATGGTGGGGTGGGTGATCGGACAGCACGGCCGTGATGATCGCCTGGGCGCCGCGCACCGGGTCGCCCGCCTGGTTGCCTGAACGCGCCGCGGTCAGCCGGCGCCGCTCGCCGGCGGTTGCTTCGTAGTCGGCGATGCGGATCTCGGATTGCTGGATCGAGCGGCCCGCCCAGTCGGTCCGGAACGGGCCGGGCTCGACCACGATCACCTTGATGCCGAGAGGCTCGACCTCGGCGGCCAGGCTGTCCGACAGGCCTTCCACGGCGAACTTGGTGGCATGGTAGTAGCCGGTGGCGCCGAAGCCGACGATGCCTCCGATCGAGGAGATATTGACGATGTGTCCGCGGTGCCTGGCGCGCATGCCGGGCAGCACCGCCTTGGTCATCCCGATCAGCCCGAACACGTTGGTCTCGAACATGGCGCGGACCGCCGGGTCCTCGCCTTCCTCGATGGCGGCGAGATAGCCGTAGCCGGCATTGTTCACGAGCACATCGATCCGGCCGAAGCGTGCCTCCGCCTGTTCCACGACATCAACCACTTCCTGCGGGTTGTTCACGTCGAGGCGCAGCGACAGGGCGCGGTCGGGTCCGAGCGAGGCGATGTCCTCCAGCTTTGTGGGATCACGCGCCGTCATCACCACCTCGTCGCCGCGCTCCAGCACCAGCCGGGCGAGCTCCCGCCCGAAGCCGGTTGAGCAACCGGTGATCAGCCACACCAGGGACCCCGTTCCGGAGGATCGGCTTTCGGACATGTTCGTCTCCGCTTGTTTGCTTTCTAGAGCACCGGCCGCGGGTCAGGGTTCCCCGGGGCCGGCCTGAAGGCTGGTCAGCCGAGGCCGGCATCGTCGCGCGCGCGGAGTGCGAGGCCTGCGAAATCGAGCCCGGCCTCGCCCTTTGCGGTCATCGCCAGGAAGCGGTCGCGTATCAGCGACGCCATGGGCAGCGGCACGGACAAGGCTTCCGCCGCCGCAAGAAGCAGCTGGGTGTCCTTGGCGGCAAGCGGCACCGGGCCGCCCGGCGGGTCGAATTGCTGCTCGACGATCAGCTTGCCGTAGTTCTTGTGGACCGGAGCGTTGAAGAAGCTGTTGCTCAAGACGTTGAACAGGGTCGCCGGGGGAACGCCTGCCTTCTCGTTCAGCGCAAACATCTCGGCCATCTGCTCAATGGTCGAGAAGATCATGAAGTTGAGCGACAGCTTGACCAGGTTGGCCTGTGCTGGGTCATCGCCGAGATCGAAGATCCGCTGTCCAAGCCGGGCC
>CAXUNX010000198.1:0-5225 GCA_964252545.1 uncultured Acetobacteraceae bacterium
GCCCCGGCCGGCAGGGCGCCGGGCTGTGCCACGCTGGCCGGCGAGGCGAGGCTCGGATTGGACGGATCCACCGAGGTGGCGGAGCCAGCACCCCCCGACGCGGCGCCAACCGGGCCGCTCGCCATTTCGGTCTCGGAATCGGGCACGTTCTCGGCGCCGGTATCCTCTGCTCCCAGCTCGCCGCCGCTGTTGTCGGCGGCGACCATGCCGCTCCCGCCCGGCTCCTGCCCCGGCTTGAAGGCGTCCACCGCATACCCCTGGCCGGTGCTGTAGCGCACCAGCGAGAGACCGTCCGGCACCCGGAAATCCAGCACCGGGGTGCCTTGCAGCGCAAACCTCATGAAGCGGTTCCAGATCGGCCCGGCGACCAGGCCGCCGGGTTGTTTTTCGCCCCGGCTGTGCGGGTTGTCGCAGCCGCCCCACACCACGGTCAGCAGGTTCGGCGCGAAGCCCGCGAACCAGGCATCGTTGAAGTCCTGGCTGGTGCCGGTCTTGCCGGCGAGCGGGCGGTTGATGCCGGCGCCGGCCTCCTTGCCGGTGCCGCGCCGGATCACGTCCTGCATCATCTGCACCACCTGGAAGGTGCTGTCCGGATCGCTCACCTGCTTGCGCTGGTCGACGATCAACCAAGGCGAGGACGGATCAGGTGAAGGCTGCGTGGTGAGCCCGACCGGACGCCAGATCACGTGGCCATCGCGATCCTGGACCGTGTCGATCAGGCTCGGCAGCACCTCGCGGCCGCCGGACGCCATGCAGGCATAGGCGCCCGCCTCGCGCAGCACGGTGGTTTCCACCGCGCCGAGCGCCGCCGGCAGCACCTCCGGCATCGCATCCACCTCGTGCAGGTCGATCGCCAGCTTGGCCACCGACGGCATGCCGATGCGCGCCGCGAGCCGGATCGTCACCAGGTTGAGCGAGTTGCGCAGCGCGTCGTGCAGGCTGGTCGGGCCGTTGAAATCCAGCTCGTAGTTGTTGGGGCGCCAGTTGCCCTTGACAAAGGGCGCATCGAGGAACTTGTCGGCGGGCGAAAGGCCCTGCTGCATGGCCGCCAGGTAGACCAGCGGCTTGAACGACGAGCCCGGCTGGCGCAGCGCCTGGGTGGCGCGGTTGAATTGCGACGCCTCGAACGACCAGCCGCCGACCATTGCGAGCACCCGGCCGGTGCGCGGGTCCATCGACACCATCGCGCCCTCGACAGCGGGGATCTGGCGCAGCTGCGGACGCCCGGCGGCAGGTTCCAGCAGGATCACGTCGCCCGTTCGCGGCAGCCGGCTCTGGCGCATCCAGCCGAGATCCGCCTCGGAAAGCACGCCGGTATGGGAGCCACCAGGCTGGATGGCACCAGATGGGAAGGCACCGGGCTGGGGGTCGGGAGACTGGTCGTCGGGCGGGTCGATCCAGCCGACGCTGGCGGTGACCGCCGAAAGGATCACCCCCATACGCCAGCCCGGCAGCATGCCGGGCGGGCGCGGCACGGCGGCAAGGGCCGCGGCCCAGTCCACCGGACGCACCGGAGGTGCTCCACGCCGGCGCACATGCGGATGCTGGGCGAGGCCCTCGAGGTGAGCGATCGCGCCGCGCCAGCCGCCATGCTGACGGTCATAGCGCATCAGCCCCTCGCGCAGGTCGCGCGTCGCCTCCTCCTGCAGGTGCGGATCGAGGCTGGTCTGCACCACCAGGCCGCCCTGGGTGCTCTGGTCCTGGCCATAGCGGTCGATCAGCTCCCGGCGGACCTCCTCGGAGAACCATTCCGAGCCCGGCTCCGGGCCGGGGCGGTGGAACGAGCGCGGGATCAGCGGCTCGCCCATCGCCTGCCGGGCGGCCGCCTCGGTGATCGCGCCGGTAATCGCCATGCGGCTCAGCACCCAGTCGCGCCGGGCACGGGCGGCGGCCGGGAAGCGGTAGGGATTGTAGTTGGTGGGCGATTTCGGCAGCGCTCCCAGGAACGCGGCCTCGGCATCGTCGAGCTGGTCGAGCGGCTTGTTGAAATAAGTCTGCGCCGCGGCGGCGATGCCGTAGGCGCCGGCGCCGAGATAGATCTCGTTGAGGTAGATCTCGAGAATGCGGTCCTTGGGCAGCGTCTGCTCGATGCGCATGGCCAGCAGGGCTTCCTTGGCCTTGCGCTCGAGGGTCAGCACGTTCGAGTTCAGCAGCATGATCTTGGCGACCTGCTGGGTGATGGTCGAGGCGCCGATCGGCCGCCGCTTGGAATGCATCGTCTCGAGATCGGTGACGGCGGCGCGCAGGATCGCCAGCGGATCCACCCCGCCATGGCTGTAGAAGTTCTGGTCCTCGGCCGAGATGAACGCCGCCTTGACCCGGTAGGGGATCGCGGCGGAGGGCACGAAGATGCGCCGCTCGGAGGCGAGCTCGGCGATCACCTGGCCGTCGCCGCTGTAGATCCGGCTCATCACCGGCGGCTGGTAGTTGCGCAAGCCCCCGACCGTCGGCAGGTCGGAGGTGATGGCCTCGTATTTGCGCCAGATCACGAACGCGCCGGTGGCGGTGAACAGCAGGGTCACCGCAACACCCGCCCCGGCCAGGCGACGCATGAAGCGGAACCGCGGCCGCGCCAGCGTGCCGGTGCGGCCGCGCTGATCCTGGTTGGGGTTGCTGGAGCCGTTCATGGCAGGCTGTCTAGCATCGGCGCCGGGTTTCGTCGCGCGGGCATTTGGCCCGGGATGCCCGGCCGAGAGAGACCGGGAGGGGGGCTCGGCCGGGACGCCTATCCTGCCTCGAAGCGGTGCCGCTCCAGGATGTCCGCGATCAACTCCCGGCTCTGGCCGGGCTTCGGAAGAAACGCTGACAGGCTGTCCACGCTGGCGATCTCGCGCGCTACCTGCCGGATCACCTGGTAGTAGGGGCGGGTGAAGTCGTGGATCATGATCACCGCGTCCGGGCTGCAGTTCAGCAGCGTCTTCATGAAGCAGGCGACCCGAAACCGGCCATCCACCAGAAACAGGTCGGCATCGAGGCTGCCGGGATGGCGCCACACCGTTTCGTAGTATGCGGGCCAGCGATCGCGGGTGGCGGGATCAACCGGCATGCCGAGCTCGCCGACCGGGCCGATATCGACATGGATCAGGTTGAGCTCGGCCCGGCCGCCCTCGCCGCGGCAGGCCTCGCGCATCCGCTCCAGCCATGGTGCCGACGAGTCCACCGCGGTGACGCGACCGGCCACCGTTCGGCTTGCAACAAAGGTGCTGCCGCCGCAGCCGAACTCGAAATAGCGTCGGGATTGGCGCAGGAAGCTGGTGAGCAGGGCCACCTCGGCGTCGGCCATGAGAGGCTGCATGCAAGGGGCCCTTCCCGGAGGCTTCAACCTTGCCGACGGTGAACAGGATCGCGGCGATTTGCAACCGGGTTTGCGCGAGGTCGGGCGTGCCGCCGCTTGCCGGGGAGAACCGGCCGTCGGAGCGCACGTTCTGGCCCGGCAACGGGAGAACAGCGCATGCAGTGCCGTCTCGACGGACAGGTCGCCATCGTCACGGGGGCCAGCTCCGGCATCGGCTTCGGGGTCGCGCGGGCGCTCGCCGCGGCCGGAGCCGCGGTGGTGATCAACTACAACCGGCACGGCGAGCCGGCGGAGGCGCTGGCGCGCGAGATCAGCGACGCCGGCGGCCGCGCCGTCGCGTTCGGCGCCGACGTGTCCGAAGAGGCGGCGGTGGCGGGGCTGTTCGACGAGGCGGCGCGGTTGTTCGGCGGCGTCGACATCGTTGTCGCCAATTCCGGCCTGCAGAAGGACGCGCCCTCGGCCGACATGACCCTGGAAGACTGGAACCGGGTGATCGGGGTCAATCTGACCGGCCAGTTCCTCACCGCGCGGGAGGCGATCCGGCGCTTCCAGGCGCAAGGCGAGCGCGGCGTCAGCCGCGCCTTGGGCAAGATCCTGTGCATGAGCTCGGTGCACGAGGTGATCCCCTGGGCGGGCCACGTGAACTATGCCGCCTCCAAGGGAGGCATCGCGATGATGATGCGCACGCTGGCGCAGGAGGTGGCGCCGATGCGCATCCGCATCAACGCGATCGCGCCGGGCGCGATACGCACCGCGATCAACCAGCAGCAGACCGAGGGCGAGGCCGCGGAGGAGTTGCTCAAGCTGATCCCCTACAAGCGCATCGGCGACGCCGAGGACATCGCCCGCGCGGCGGTGTTTCTTTGCTCGGACATGGCCGACTACATCGTCGGCGCCACGCTTTTCGTGGATGGCGGGATGACGCTCTATCCGGGCTTCGCCGATAATGGCTAGGGCGCGTACCCGGCGGGAGTTTCCAGCAGGATCCTGAAGCGAAGCGCCTCGGCACCGCCATGAGCGGCCTGCTTCCGGAACCGTTCGAGAAGAACGCCTCCGTTTGCAACAATGACACGGTGGGACGCCGTGTTGAGCGGGTCGGCCGTAAGCTCGACATGACGCAGGCCCTGGCCAGCCGCCTGCCCGATCATCAGCGCCAGAGCGCGCGTGGCGTAGCCGAGCCGCCGCTTCCACGGCACCACGCCGAACCCGATATGACCCAGGGCATGGGGAGGCAGCTCGGACGTGCCAGGATTCCAGCGGAACCCGATCGAGCCGCAGAACTCGCCATCCCACATCCATCGCACGAAGCCCGGCAGGCGCGGAACCGTGGACCCATCCGGGAGCGTGATCCGCGGACCCCTCGCCTCGGGATCGTCCATCGCGTCGAGAAAGCCGACCGGATCGCGCTCGATCGCCGCACGCTGTTCCCGGGCGACCTCCGCTTCCCGGAGGTTGTCGGGGGACCACCCCCGCTCGAGCGCCGCGACATAGCAAGCGAGGTGCCGGGATGACGGCCGCACGAGGAGGAACTCACCCATGCGATGATCCTACCGCTGGAACACGGCAGTCGCCGCATGGAATCCCCGGCCGGCAGGGTGAGCCGCCTCCCGGCGGAGCCCGGCATCACAGCTTGTGGTGCAGAAGGAACTAGCCGCGTCCCGGGTGCGATCGCACTGCGCTGAGCAGCGAGGGCAAGATGGCAGCCGCGACCGGTGGATTGCTTGAGCGGACGGGGTTCTCCCTGCCGCAACTCGCACGCGGCCTGGGATGGTTCTCGGTGGGATTGGGGATGGCGGAGATCGCCGTGCCGCGGGCGATCACCGGGCTGCTTGGCCTGCGCCGGGGCAGCACCCTGGTGCGGCTGTACGGGGTTCGCGAGCTCGGCGCCGGGGTGGGGCTGATTTGCGCCAGCGACCCGCAGCCTTGGCTG
>CAXUNX010000199.1:0-5194 GCA_964252545.1 uncultured Acetobacteraceae bacterium
GCTGGAGCTGGTGCAGAACGAGCTCACCGTGCGGCAGGTCGCCGACAGCCTGCCGATCCTGCTGGTCTATGTCGCCCCCGATCTGACCTTCCGCTTCGCCAACCGCGCCTATATCGCCTGGTTCGGGGAGCCGGCCGGCGGCTACGAGGGCGCGCCGGTGCAATCGCTGCTGGGCGAGGCGCCGCAGAACGGTCCGGGCTCGCTGCTGGAGCGGGTGCTGGCCGGCGAAAGGATCCGCTTCGACCAGCAGGTGCGTCGACGGGGCGGGATGCTGTGCGACGTCGATGTGGAGTACATCCCGCGCCGCGGCGGCGGCGGCGAGTTCGACGGCTGCTACGTGATCGCCATCGACATCACCCAGCGCAAGGAAGGGGAGCGGGCGCTGAGCCGCTCCAACAGCTCGCTCGAGCAGAGCCTTGCGGTGGTGCAGCAGGAAAGCGAGCGGGTCTGGGGGTTGTCGCGTGATCTGCTTTCCGTGCACGACGCGGGATGGCGGTTGCGCAGCGTCAATCCGGCCTGGTCCTCGGCGCTGGGCTGGGCGGCCGAAACCCTGCTCGGCGGCGACTGCCTCGAGCTGGTGCATCCGGACGACAAGCCGCGCACCCTCGATCTGCGGCGCCGGCTGGCGAAGATCGAGGAGGAGCGCGGCTTCGAGGCGCGCTACCGCACCCGTGACGGCGCTTATCGCTGGCTGTCGTGGAACCTGGTGCGGGCGGAAGGCCTGATCTACGGCGCGGCGCGCGACGTCACGGTGGAGAAGGAGGCAGCGCTCCGGCTGCAGCGGGTCGAGGAGCAGCTTCGCCAGTCGCAGAAGATGGAGGCGGTGGGCCAGCTCACCGGCGGCATCGCGCACGACTTCAACAACCTGCTCACCGGCGTCATCGGCAGCCTCGAGATGATGCGCACCCGGGTGCAGCAGGGCAGGCTGGACGAGATCGGCAAATACATGGACGCGGCCTCGGGGGCGGCCGAGCGCGCCGCCTCCGTGACCCACCGGCTGCTGGCCTTCTCGAGCCGCCAGACGTTGGATCCCAAGCAGGTCGCGGCCGACCGGCTGGTGCACGAGATGGACGAGCTGATCCGCGATGCGGCAGGCCCGGTGGCCACCCTCCAGATCGTGCGCCATCCCGGCCTGTGGCCGATCTTCTGCGACCCCCACCAGCTCGAGATCGCCGTGCTCAACCTGGTCGGCAATGCCCGCGACGCGATGCCCGAGGGCGGCCGGCTGGTGATCGAGACCGCCAACGCCGTGTTCGAGGAGTCCGAGCGCGAGGCCGAGATGCCGGCCGGCGAGTATGTCGCCGTTTCGGTGACCGACACCGGCACCGGCATGTCGCCGGAGGTGGCGATGCGCGCCTTTGATCCGTTCTTCACCACCAAGCCGATCGGCCGCGGCACCGGGCTCGGTTTGTCGATGGTGTATGGCTTCGCGCGGCAGTCGGGCGGCCATGCCCGCATCGTCAGTGCGCCCGGGCGCGGCGCCCGGGTCACGATCTACCTGCCGCGCGGTTATCTGGGGAGCGAGCTGCCGCTCGAGCCTGCGGCGGCGGCCGGGCTTCGCGGCCGCACCGTGCTGCTGGTGGAGGACGAGCCGATGGTGCGCATGCTGGTGGGCGAGGCGCTGGCCGAGCTGGACTGCACGATCATCGAGGCGGTGGACGCTGCGGGCGGCCTGCGGGTGCTCCAGAGCGACGAGGCGATCGACCTGCTGATCACCGATTTCGGCCTGCCCGGGGGCATGAACGGGCTGCAGATGGCATCCGCGGCCCAGGGCCGCCGGCCGGAGCTCAAGGTGCTGTTCATCACCGGCTACGCCGAGGACAGCATCCTCGACCCCACCACCAGCCCGGCCGCCATGCAGGTGATCGGCAAGCCGTTCACCCTCGAGGCGCTGACCGAGCGGGTGCTGTCGCTGATGCCGTTGTAGCGGCCGCGACGAGGCTCTAACTAATGGGGGAAACCAGCAGGGCCAGCTTCGGCATGAACGCATCCGCTTTTCCGACCATCCCGGCGATCCTCGGCGGCCTGGTGCTGCTGACTGCGGTGCCGGCTCACGCGGCGATGTCGCCGCCGCCGCGCACCCGAGGGGTGGTCACCGCGATCAACGGCGACACGGTGACCCTCAAGAGCCGCTTCGGCGGCGACGTCACCCTGAAGCTTTCGGCCGACACCGGCTTCGTTGGCGCCACCAAGGCGACGCTCGCCGAGGTGAAGCCGGGCCGCTTCATCGGCACCGCGGCGGTGCCGGGGCCGAACGGCACGCTGCGCGCGGACGAGATCACCATCTTCCCTGAGGCGATGCGCGGCGCCGGGGAGGGGCACTATGGCTGGGATCTCGGCAAGTCCAGCTCGATGACCAACGGCACCATCGGCACCGTGAGCGCTTCCGACAAGTTCAGCATGACCGTGGCCTACAAGGGCGGGGAAAAGAAGCTCATGGTGCCGGACGACGTTCCGGTGGTGGACCTTGAGGCAGGCAGCCGCGCGCTGCTCAAGACCGGGGCGCATGTGGTGGCATTCGGACCGAAATCAGCCGATGGCACGGTGGACGCCAAGCGGGTGATCGTCGGCGAGGACGGCGCCGTGCCACCGATGTAGGGAGCGCAGGCAATGGCCCGCGCCACCACCCTGGTGCATCCGCTGGTGGTCAGGCTGACGCACTGGATCAATGCCGTGGCGCTCGGCTGCATGGTGTTGAGCGGCTGGCAGATCTATAATGCCTCGCCGCTGCTGCCGTTCCGGTTTCCGGCCTGGGCCACGCTGGGCGGCTGGCTTGCTGGCGGCATCGCCTGGCACCTGGCGGCGATGTGGCTGCTGGTCGGCAACGCCCTGGTCTACTTCACCTATGGCTTCGCCGGCCGGCATTTCCGCAGGACCCTGCTGCCGCTGAAGCCCGCCGACATCGCGCGCGATCTCGGCCGGGCGCTGACCTTCCGGCTCAGCCATACGCTTGGCGTCTACAACGCCGTGCAGCGGTTGCTCTACCTGCTGGTGCTGCTGCTGGGCGTGGTCGCGGTGCTGTCGGGATTGGGCTTGTGGAAGCCGGTGCAGCTGCAGCTGCTTGACGGCCTGGTTGGCGGCTACCCGGTGATGCGCTGGATCCACTTCTTCGCGATGGGCGGCATCGTCGGCTTCTTCGTGCTGCACATCCTGCTGGTGCTGCTGGTTCCCCGCACCCTGCCGGCGATGATCACCGGGCGGATCGTCTCGGAGGATGCCGGCCGGTGAGCAGCCGTCCGCCTGTTTCATCCGGCCGGCGGATGCTGCTCCGCTCCGGCCTCTCGCTCGGCGCACTTTCGCTGCTGAGTGGCTGCAACCTCGCAGACGGCGATGCCGCCGACCGGGCGCTTTGGGCGATGCTGCGGTTGAACGACCGCCTGCAGGCGCTGCTGTTCAGCCGCACCCGGCTGGCGCCGGTCTATCCGGCCTCCAGCGTGACCAGGCCGTTCCCGTTCAACGCCTTCTACCCGATGGACAACGTTCCCGAGATCGATCTCGATAGCTGGAAGCTCGAGGTCTCGGGCCTGGTCGCCGACCGCAGCCCGTGGACGCTGTCGCGCCTGCGCAGCCTGCCGCAGCAGGAACAGATCACCCGTCTGATCTGCGTCGAGGGATGGAGCGCCATCGGCCAGTGGAAGGGGGTGCCGCTGCACAGCTTCCTCAAGCATGTCGGTGCCGACCTGTCCGCACGCTATGTCGGCTTCAAATGCGCGGACCGCTATTCCTCGAGCATCGACATGGCGTCGGCGCTGCACCCGCAGACCATCCTGGCGCTGGAAACCGGCGGGGTGGCGCTGCCGCCGCAATACGGCTATCCGCTCCGGCTGCGGATCCCCACCAAGCTCGGCTTCAAGAACCCCAAGCATATCGGCGCGATCTTCGTGACCAACACCTATCCGGGGGGCTACTGGGAAGACCAGGGCTATGACTGGTTCAGCGGCAGCTGAGGACCGTCCGTCCGCTCGGCATCGAGGCGCCGGCGGAGCTCTCCCACCACGCTCTCGAACATCGCCGTGGTGAGCCGGCCGGTGTTCGTATTGTAGCGTGACACGTGGTAGCTGTCGGCGAGCAACAGGCCATCCGGCAGGGTGGCGATCTGGCCGTGCGCGAAGCGCATGCGCGAAAGCGGGATGCCGCAGGCGGCAAGCACCGCGCTGTGCGCCAGCACGCCGAGTGCCAGCACCGCGCGCAGCGGCTGGATCACCTGCAACTCGGCGCGCAGGAAGCGGTTGCACTGCCGGACCTCGGCAGGCTGCGGCAGGTTGGCGGGCGGCACGCAGCGCACCGCATTGACGATCCGGCAGCCGCGCAGCGTGAGCCCGTCGGCTGGGTCGGCGTTGTAGCTTCCGGTCGCAAACCCGAACTTCAGCAGCGTCTCGTAGAGCAGGATGCCGGCGAAGTCGCCGGTGAACGGCCGGCCGGTGCGGTTGGCGCCGCGCAACCCGGGCGCCAGCCCCACGATCAGCAGTTCGGCGTCGAGCCCGCCCACCGAAGGAACCGGCGCGTTCCACCATTCCGGATAGGCCTCCCGGTTGGCGGCGCGGAACGCGACCAAGCGCGAACAAAGCGGGCAGTCCCGCGCCGGCTGGGTCGAGGCTGCGTCGGCGGGTGTCACGGCGGGCAACACCAGGGTCGCGAGATCAGCGGGCATCGGGATCCGTATCGTGCGCGGAAGCGCTGTGGGAGGACGCGAGGCCACGGGCGAGTGGGCGCCAGGTCATTTCCGGCCGGTGGGCCGCAAGCTCGATGTCCATGGTGCCCTTTACGCGGCGGCGCCGGTTCTGGTTGATGGGAGGCAGGCGGTTTTCCCCCGCGAGCCCCGGCGCGACCCCGGACACCGCCTGGCTCGCTTTGCAGCCGAGCCAGGCGACGCCAGCGACGGGATGGTTCCGCGCCAAGGAGCGATAGTGGGTGAGACAGGTTAAGAATCCGTTCAGCGCATCCGGCGAACGGCCGCCTGGGCCAGCCGGGGTGATCCTGGTTGCCGTGGGCGCCAACCTGATCGGGCCCTGGGGAGCGCCGATCGAGAGCTGCCGCGAGGCGGTGGCTGCAATCGGCCGGCTGCCCGGCCTCCGGCTCGAGGCGGCATCGCGCTGGTTTCGCAGCGCGCCGGTGCCGAGATCAGCACAGCCCGACTACGTGAACGGGGTGGTGCGGCTGCTTGGCGAGCCTGATCCAGCCGAGCTGCTCGGGC